>NZ_CP036348.1:1542436-1850924 GCF_007753095.1 Rosistilla carotiformis | reverse complement strand
CCAACGTTTGGCGGTGGAGATCAGTCGAGTTTGCGATAGGTTGATGTTGTCTGAAGCAAGCTTCGAGCTCGCTAGGGTTGGTGAAAGTTTGAATAGACTCTCTTCCTCGTTCCGGAACACAGCAGAACATGGCTGTCAATCAAGAAACGGTTGAACAAACCAAAAATCAGATCCGCGGCTTGGTCAACGAGATCGCGGCGCTGTCCAAAAGCGGGGCTCCGGCGGAGGAGTACTATCCGCAATTGCTGCAACGCGTGATCTCTGCGCTGGCAGCCGTGGGGGGCGCGATTTGGTTGTTCGACGACGACCGTCAATTGAAGCTGGAATATCAAATCAACACCAGCCAATCGCTCTTGGAAAACGATTCCGACGACGCGAACAAACACAATCGGCTTCTGCGACGCGTCGCCGGCGCGGGTCAACAATTGTTGGTCCCACCTTATTCGGGAACCACCGATGGCGAGGCCGAAGGCAATCCAACCCGCTTTCTGTTGGTCCTCTCTCCGCTCCGCAGCGAACACCAAGTGGAAGGCCTAATCGAAGTTTTCCAACGCCCCGATTCGCCTCCCGAAACACAAAAGGGATACCTTCGGTTCTTGGGGCAGATGTCCGAACTTGCCGGCGATTGGCTCAAGGGACAACAGCTGCGGCTGTTTTCCGACCGCCAAGTCCTGTGGCATCAAGCCGATGGCTTCGCTCGGGCGGCGCATGAATCGTTGGACCTCAAAGAGACCGCATATGTGATCGCTAACGAAGGTCGCCGAATGATTGGGTGCGATCGAGTGAGCGTGGCGATCATGCGCGGCCGCAAGTGCAAAGTGTTAGCGATCAGCGGCCAGGATACGATCGAAAACCGCTCCAATATTGTCTCGTCGTTGAACAACTTGGCGACTCGCGTCGTCGCTGCGGGGGAACCGTTGTGGCACGATGGTTCGACCGAAGACCTGCCACCACAGATCGAAGAAGCTGTCGAAGACTATGTCGACCAATCGTACGGCCGACATATCGCCGTGCTGCCACTCCGCGAACCCAGTCGTGGCAACGACGACGCGTTGAACAAGAACGTGGGTGAGATCGAACGTGACAATGCCCACCGGGGCGATGTAATCGGCGCGTTGATCGTCGAACAGATCGAAAGCAACCTGCCCGATGAAGTCTTTCGCAGCCGGGTCAACCTGGTGTACGAACATGGCACCCGCGCGATTGCCAACTCGATGCAGCACAACAATTTGTTCCTGATGCCGGTTTGGCGAACGCTGGGCAAAGCGGCTTGGATCATCAAAGCACGCACGCTTCCTAAAACGATCGCCGTCGTCACACTTCTGGCGGCAGCGATCCTGGGGATGATCTTTGTCCCCTTGGATTTCACGCTCGATTGTCCCGGCACGCTGCAACCGACGGTACGGCAAGAGGTCTTCGCGCCAATCGACGGCGAGATCATCGAGGTTTCCGCCGTGCACGGCATGAGCGTCGCCCAGGGAGACGTATTGGTAAAGCTGAGAAATCGTCAACTCGAAGAAGACTATGCCGACACGATGGGACGGATTGGCACCGCGCAAGCCTCGCTAACCCGCATCCGATACGAATTGGATGATGTCCGCAAATCGCGGAAAGGGGATGAACAGGAAGAGACGCGTCTGAAGGGCGAGGAAGCGGAGAAACGAACCGAATTGAACAGCTTGCTGCGGAAGCAAGAATTGCTGGACGAACGACTTGCTCAACTGATCATCACCGCGCCGATCGACGGCCAAATCGTGACCTGGGACGTTGAAAAGACGCTGCGTTCACGTCCAGTGGTAACCGGTCAGGTGCTGTTGACAGTCGCGGATCTCTCCAAGCCGATGCATTTGAAACTGAAGATGCCCGAGAAAAAGATGGATCACTTGGATCGAGCGGTTGTGGCCGCCGATGGCGAGCCATTGCCAGTGACCTTCATCCTGGCGACCGATCCCGATCATGAAATGAAGGCTCTGCTGACGTCGCGTGAATTGCGGGCCGAACCCGACCAAGAAGAAGGGAATGTTGTCACGCTGCGTGCCGAACCGATCGACCTCACGACGCTGCAACCACGCCCGGGAGCCAAGGTGACCGCGGATGTGTATTGCGGTCGCCGCGCCGCCGGTTTCGTCTGGTTCCACGGTGCTTACGAATGGTTGCAAACAATCCTCTTTAAATGGTTTTAAATCGGCCGGTTGAATGTGGTTACCGACAACTCACATTCCAAAGCCAGAACCTCACGCCTCATCTCGGGATCGATAACGTACCTGCGACGTTCTCCTTCCCGCACTTATCTCAACAGCAACGGTGAATCGAATGAATATATTCTCAACCCGCAAACCTTTGGCAATCGCTGTCCTGGCGACAGCGATCGGCATGTTGGACAACGTCGTCTGGGCCCAGTCGCAAGGGGCCCCGATCCCCGTTCGCGACAGCCTTATCGAAGCGATCGATGACATCCGAATTTCTGCGGGTGCCGATGGGATCTTGTTCCTCGATAAATCGGAAGTCGAAGAGGGCAGGCTAGTGAACGCGGGGCAAGTGATCGCGATGATCGATCCGGAGCAAGCCAAGCTGAACCTGGTGCTGAAGCAAGCCGAGGAAGAACAGGCGCGTTTGCAAGCTGAAAACGACATCAACATTCGTGCCGCTGAGAAATCGATGGAGTATGAATGGGCCGAAGCGAAGTCGGCTGAGGAGCTGCACAAGAAGCAAGCGATGCCTTATTGGGACATGCGTCGGGAAGTGCTTGAAGCGGAACGATCGAAACTGGCGATCGAAATGGCGAAAAATGAGCAACAGGTCGCCGAGGCGACGTTTGCTGCCAAAACCGCCGAACGCCAACTGGCCGAACACGAGATCAAACGTCGTCAGATCGCCGCCACTTTTAATGGCATCATCGCCAAACGCTATGGCAAAAATGGCGAATGGGTGCAAGCCGGAACCCCCATTGTTCGGATCGTGCGGATCGATGAAATCAAAGTCGAAGGGGATGTCAAAGGACTCGACGCTCCGGAGCGCATTGTGATTGGTGCCCCCGTTTCCATCCGCGTTCACGTGGGAGGCGAGCGTTACGAAGATTTTGAAAGTCGCTTGGAATACGTCAGCCCCATTCTCGAGAGCGACAACACCTATCGTGTGTGGGCCAAAATTAACAACAAAATCGAAGGGAATCGCTATCTGGTCAGCCCCGGGATGCTAGCGGAAATGCAAATCCTGCCAATGTCCAACGACGGCGTGAACTAGACCGCCGTGGTTTCTCGTGACCTTGCCTCCCCCCCGACGCCAAATCATTCCTCCGACACTCGCCCCGTCGGCTCACGTGAGATTGAGATTCGATGACAACGCTTGCCGACAGCCTGATCAGCAGCTCATCACGACCGCTTTCGGTTCGAAAGCGTCCTGATTTGACGAGCAGCCGTCATATGTACCAGGGGACCAGTTACTGGGTCGTCAAAGAGCCTGTGGGGCTGCAGTATTATCGATTTCACGATGAGGAATACTTCATCCTGCAGATGTTGGACGGGCACGTCAGCTTGCAGCAGATCAAAGATGGATTTGAACAAGAATTTGCCCCACAAAAAATCACCTTTGGCGACCTCCAACAATTCCTAGGAATGTTGCATCGCAGCGGGTTGGTGATCTCCAATTCCCCGGGCCAAGGTGGCCAGCTGAGAAAACGGGGAAGCGAGAAAAAGAAAAAGGAACTGCTGGGTAAACTTGCCAACATCTTTGCAGTTCGTTTTCGTGGCATCGATCCCGAAGGGATCCTGCGCCGCATGAACCCTGTGTTGGGTTGGGTGTTCACCGTTCCAGCACTGTTATTTTTTGTCGGCTTCGGATTGATCACACTGATTCTGGTCGGAATGAACTTTGAGTTGTTCCGTTCGAAACTGCCGACGTTCCAAGAGTTTTTTGCGGCGGAGAATTGGCTGTACATGGGCCTCTTGATGGCGATCGTCAAGATCTGCCATGAGTTTGGTCACGGGCTTTCCTGCAAGCGCTTTGGTGGCGAGTGCCATGAATTAGGCTTCATGTTGTTGGTCTTTACGCCCTGCCTGTATTGCAACGTCTCCGATTCCTGGATGTTGCCTAACAAATGGAAGCGGGTTTGGATCGGTGCAGGCGGAATGTACGTCGAATTGATTCTGGCCTCGTTCGCCACCTGGCTTTGGTGGTTCAGCGAACCGGGCCTGCTCAATTTCACCTTCCTGGCGACGATGTTTATCTGTTCGGTTAGCACCGTCGTCTTCAACGCCAACCCGCTGTTGCGGTTTGACGGGTATTACATCCTGATGGATTGGTTGGAGATTCCCAACCTGCGGCAGAAGAGCACCGAAACGTTGAAGCGTTGGTTTCAAGAAACCTGTCTCGGATTGGAACTGCAAGAGAATCCGTTTCTACCACAGCGAAACCGATTCTTATTTGGAATGTTCACCGTCGCGTCGGTCGTCTATCGCTGGGTCGTCGTGATCGGAATCGTGATGTTCTTGAATCAAGTACTCGAACCGTATGGATTGCGGGTTATCGGCCGTTTGTTCGCCATCATTGGGTTCGGCGGATTGATCGCCAAACCGATCTGGGAATCGATCAAATTCATTCGCACTCCTGGGAGAATGCAAAAAGTGAAACGCTCTCGTCTGGCCGCAACGGTCGCGGTAGCCACCGCAGTGATCGCGGCCTTCTGTTTCGTGCCGTTGCCCTATCACATCAATTGTGCGTTTGAAGTTCGCCCGGCCGATCCACGTTCGGTCTACGCCGGCACCCCCGGACAAATCGATCGCGTGTTGGTCAAACCGGGAGACGTCGTTCGGCAAGGCGATACGTTGGCGATCTTAAAAAATTCACAACTGAAGCTGAAACTGGCTGACCTGGAAAGCGAAGAACGGATCGCCGACGTCCGGCTTGCCAGTTTGACGCGGCTGAAACGCTACGATTCATCGCTCAGCGGACAGACCACGACGCAGAAAAAAATGCTCGATTCGGTGACAGCACTTCGCCGGAAAGCGCAGGATGAAATCGATCAATTGGAAATTAAGTCGCCGATCGATGGCGTGATCATTCCGCCACCGGACAAGCCCGACGAAGATCCACAGGATGGTCGATTGCCCGAATGGTCGGGGTCACCACTGGAACCCGAAAACTTGGGCGCCCTGATGACACAAGAGAGTTTGATCTGCATGGTCGGCGATCCGCGTCATATCGAAGCGGTGCTGATCGTCGATCAAGGCGATATCCAATTGATTAAGGAAGGAGACGACGTTCAATTGAAGCCCGACGCCATCCGACTGCAAATTTTGACAGGCAAGATCGATCAGATCTCGCGAACCGAAATGAAATATTCGCCAGCGAGTTTATCGAGCCAATCGGGCGGTGATCTCGATACTCAGATCGATCCGGAAACGGGCAACATGCGTCCGATCAATGCCTCCTATCAAGCCCGCGTCCCCTTACCCGATGTCGCCGATGGGATGCGTGTCGGTTATCGTGGCACCGCAAAGATCAGTGCCGCCCCCAAGTCGCTGGGTTGGCGATTTTATCGATTCTTAAACAAAACATTTCAGTTCGATTTTTAGGTAGAGCGCGACTGCGAACGACGCGTGTGGAGGGTCCACCGGGTCAAATGTGAGTCATCACAAACTTCCTGGATCGCGTGGCACCCCCTGTTTACCACCTGGAGTTCTTGGGAAAACTCACGTTAGTCAATTCAGTTGCTTGGAACAGCAATTCGAAGCTTGTAAGAGCCCTTAACAACTGTAGGATAAATGACCGTCGGGTGGGTATTCACTGGAACTTGACACCCCACCGGTCGATCTAACGAAACAACAACTATCTCTTGTTGCCGCAAGATAGTTGTTTGAATTTGAAAAATATGTGGCAACAAACCTCAAGTTTTGTGATCGTGGGTGCGTGCGGCCAGCCCGCCGCGCATACGGTGGAAAATGAAATCTACTGGAGAAGATAGAATGACCAAAGACGCGGAAACGCCCGAAGCGCCAGCGGCTGCAGCACCCGCAGCGCCAGCAGCACAACCAGCACAAGCGCAATCGCAACCCGTCCAAGTTCAAGTAACCGACGACAACGCGCAGGCATGTTATGCAAACTTCTGCCGCGTGACGGGATCGCCGGAAGAACTGATCATCGACTTCGGCCTGAACCCACAACCGATCGGTGTTCCTAAGGATCCAATCAACGTCAACCAACGCATCATCGTGAACTTCTTCACGGCCAAGCGTCTGTTGGCGGCATTGCAGATGTCGGTTGCCCGTCACGAAGCCGTCTTCGGCGTACTGGAAACCGATATCAACAAGCGCGTTCGCCCTGCGCAACAAAAGCAAGGCGAAAACAAATAAGCGGCAGGTCTCCCCAAGAACCTACCTGATCCAATCATGCCCTTCCGTAGTTCGCTGCGGGAGGGCATTTCACATAAACACAAGGTATAGTTTAACAAAGCACCCCTGCGAGGTGGTCGTGGCCGTAACCGCTGAACATCTGGATGCTGATTACGATGGTTTGGATGTTCTCTTGGGGTTATACTGGAGACTTCTATCCGCCTGTTTTCCCACCTCAAGAACAGTACAGAGCAATGCCAAACGCAGTTTCATCGGATCGCAACGACGACCGCCCAAACACCTCCACTCCCGATCGTCGCAATTTTCTACGTGCGACCGCAGCGGCATCGACTGCCGCCGCGATGACCGTTCCTTCGATGGTTCATTCCGAAGACCCAACGAAAAAACAAACCGTCAATCTTGGCATCGTCGGCTGTGGTGGACGTGGATCGGGCGCGATCAACGATTCCCTGTCGATCAACGAAGGCATTAAATTGATCGCGGCTGCCGATCTGTACGCCGATAAAAACGAACGCTTAAAGTCGACACTCACCCGCCGCCATCCCGAAAAAATCGATCTGGCCGACGACAAAATGTACGCTGGTTTGGACAGCTACAAGAAGGTCTTGGAAGATCCCGACGTCGACGTCGTGTTGCTGACCACGTCCCCTGCGTTCCGTCCCTATCACATTCTCGAAGCGGTCCAAGCCGGCAAGCACGTCTTCGCCGAAAAGCCATCGTGCGTCGATCCTGCGGGTTATCAGATCTGCTTGCAGGCCCACGAATTAGCTGAAAAGAACGGCACTTCGATCGTTACCGGCACGCAATATCGTCGCCAAGTGAACTATGTCGGTGCGGTCGACAAGATCCGCAGCGGAATGATCGGCGATATCATCAGCGCGACCAGCCGATATTGCTCAACCGGTATCTGGTACAAGAACCGGACCGAGGGAATGAGCGACACCGAGTACCAACTGAACAACTGGATGCACTTCATCTGGCTCTCGGGCGATCAGATCACCGAACAGGCGGTTCACAATATCGACACGATGAACTGGGTCATGGGCTCCGCTCCCGTCTCGGCTTACGGTTCCGGCGGCCGCTTCACGCGTCCCGACGACAGCGAAATGTGGGACAACATGGAGATCGATTACATGTACCCCGGCGACCGCAATCTGTCGTTCATGTGCCGTCAGGTCCCTGGCACCCGTGGCGACAACAGCAATGTGATCTACGGAACCGAAGCGAATTGTCACATCGGAGCCGGCAGCACCGGTTCGAAAATCGTCGATCGCAACGGCAAGGAACTGTGGTCGATGAAAGGCAGCATCGCCGACGCTTATCAACAAGAGCACAAGGATCTGGTCGACGCGGTCCGCAACAACCAGCCGATCGTCGAACTCAAGCAGACCGCGGAGAGTTCGTTGACCGCCGTGATGGGCCGCATGGCCGCTTACACCGGTCAATTGGTCAGCTGGGACTTTGTCACGAAAGAATCGAAGCTGGATCTGTTCCCCAAAGAACTGACTTGGGACGGAAAACGTCCTGCCGGCGAATTCGCCATTCCAGGGAAGACCAAATTGGTCTAACCGCGATTACAATCGATGCCTGTTGAATCATCAGAACGCTCCCCGCGCCGTCTTCTGGCGGCCGGGGACACCCTGGCAACCGGCATCTCGAATATTGGAACCCTCAACCAACGTGAACGACGCTTCTCTCTTCTCTTCAGTCGACGCGGAACATCATCGGCCCGCATGCCGTTCCCGATGGGTGCAAATCCATTTTTGCTGGGTGATCCCCAGCCTGTTGCTTTCCGTTTTCGCGACGCCCAGTAGTGCCGCCGATCTCGATCAGATTTTGAAATCGGATCTGCAACCGCTCCTGAAAACGTATTGCTTGGACTGCCACGATGCCTCTTCGGCCGAAGGCGGTGTTGCGTTGGAGACGCCCGCGTCGGCGCTGGCGATGCGAAAGGATCGCGAGACTTGGATGCGAGCCCTGCGGCAGGTGCAGGCCGAAGTCATGCCCCCATCGGACTCTCTCGAAATGCCTGCGGCCGATCGCGCCGCGATGATCCATCTGATCGACGAGGTCGCCAATTCGATCGACTGTGGCCCCAACGTCAATCCCGGAAAGATCACGCTGCGACGTCTTAACAGCAGCGAATACCGCAACACGATTCGCGAACTGACAGGCGTCGATTACACCCCCGCGGCAAACTTCCCCGGCGACGATGTCGGCTACGGCTTCGACAACATCGGCGACGTCTTGTCGCTGCCTCCGCTGCTGCTTGAAAAGTATCTGCAGGCGGCTGAAGAGATCATGGGCCAAGCGATCAAGACCGCGCCGGGAGCGCAACTGTTCAGCGTCCAACGCCCGGGGGAGAACCTCGACGACGCAGACAAGTACAGTAAACGCAACGGTAGCGTGAGGTTGAATTCCTACGGAGAGGTTTATCTGCAGGAACAGATTCCGTTCAGCGGTCAATTCGACCTCCGCTTAACCGCGTACGGCGACCAAGCGGGCGACGAGCCGGTGAAGATCGAGGTCAAGGTCGACGGCAAGCTGCAACGAATCGTCAATGTTCCCGCCTCCGACCCGACCGTTTACTCCGTCAAGCTGAAGTTGTCGAAGGGGAAGCACAAGATTTCGTTCACCTTCACCAACGACTTTTACAAGCCTGCCGCCGATGGCAAGAAAGGCGAAGACCGCAACGCGGCGATCGCCCATGTGATGTTGAGCGGGCAATCGGAGGTCGACAACTCCAAAGTGGTCGGCGACCTTCCGCCGTCGCATCGCAAGCTGATCTTTGTCAGCCCCAGTCGCGACAGATCCCCCGAGTCGGCCGCGGCCGAAGTCATCCAACGATTCGCCAGCCGCGCGTTCCGGCGTCCTGCGACCGACGACGAAATTCGTCGCTTGGGAATGTTGGCCGCTGAAGTCCGCAGCGACGGCGGAACGTTTGACGAAAGCATCCAAGTCGCGTTCCAAGCGGTCCTGGTTTCCCCGCACTTCTTATACAAATTCGAACAGCCCCGCCAGCCCGACGCTGACGGAGTCTATCCGCCGGTCAACGCGTTTGAATTGGCCTCGCGGCTCTCCTATTTCCTGTGGTGCAGCATGCCCGACGAGGAATTGTTCAAGCATGCTTGGAGCAATTCGTTGCACGATCCGGAGGTGCTGGCTGGACAGGTTCGCCGGATGATCAAAGATCCGCGTTCGGTTTTGATGGTCGACAATTTTGCCAGCCAGTGGTTGCAGCTGCGGAACCTCAGCAAATCGAATCCCGACCAGAGTCAATTCCCCGAGTTCGACGACGAGATTCGCAGCTTGTTGCGCCGCGAAACACTCACCTTTTTCGCCGCGGTGATGCGATACGACCGTCCGATCACTGAACTGCTCGACGGCCGCTTTACCTATCTGAATGAACGGCTGGCCAAGTTCTACGGCGTGCCTGGAATCAGCGGCGATGAATTTCAGTTCGTTCGTTTTAACGATGGCGTTCGCGGTGGCCTGTTGACGCAAGCGAGCATCTTGACCGTCACCAGCAATCCCACACGGACTTCCCCCGTCAAACGCGGGAAGTGGATCTTGGACAACATCCTAGGAACACCGCCACCTCCGGCACCGCCCAACGTTCCCGAACTGGAACGTTCCGAACTGACAGGCACCATGAGGCAGCGACTGGTTCAACACCGCGACAACCCAGCCTGCGCATCGTGTCACAAACTAATGGACCCATTGGGCTTTGCGTTGGAAAACTTTGACGCGATCGGACAATGGCGACAGCAGCAGGATGGGCTGCCGGTCGATGCCAGCGGCGAACTTCCCGGCGGCGTCAAGATCACCGGGATCGAAGACCTACGAAAGGTTTTAGTCGAACAGCAACGCGAGCAATTTGTTCGCTGTGTGACCGAGAAACTGCTGACCTTCGCACTAGGTCGCGGGTTGGAATATTATGACAAGTGTGCGGTCGACAAAATTCAGAATCGATTGGTCGCCAATGACTACCGGTTCTCTGAACTGATCTTGGGGATCGTGCAAAGCGATCCCTTCCAGAAGCAAGGCGTGAGGCAATAGAGCGATGAAACGGATGAACACCCATGCAACGACTCTGAATCGACGCACCCTGCTGCGTGGCCTCGGCACAGCGATCGCGCTGCCGCTGTTGGACGGGATGTCGCCAACGCGTTGCCTGACCGCCGCCGCAGCCCCAACCAACGCGGCAATTCCCATGCGGATGGCGTTTCTGTACGTTCCCAACGGGATGCACATGCCCGATTGGAAACCGTCGCAGGAGGGGAGCGATTATGAGTTGCCGCGGACTCTGAAAGAACTGGCAGCCCATCGAGCCGACTTCAACGTGATGACCGGCCTAGCGCTGAAGGGAGCCGAAGCACAAGGCGATGGCGGTGGCGACCATGCCCGCAGCGTCGCCGCATTTTTGACCGGTGCGCATCCCAAGAAGACCGACGGCGCCAACATCCAAAACGGCGTTTCGGTCGATCAAGTCGCGGCCGATGCGATCGGTTCGGCGACTCGTTTTGCATCGTTGGAATTGGGACTCGAGAACAGCGCCCAAGCGGGAACCTGCGACAGCGGCTACAGCTGCGCCTACTCTTCGAACATGTCGTGGCGGAACGCAACCTCTCCCGTCGCCAAAGAGATCGATCCGGCCAAGGTCTTCGACCGCTTGTTTGGACACGGCGACGGCGGGGCGGTTCGCGAAGCCCGCGCCACGCGACACAAGTACCGCAAGAGTGTCCTCGATTTCGCATTGCAAGAAGCCAACCAACTGAAGGATCAACTGGGCGTTTTGGATCGCCGCAAGTTGGATGAATACCTCTATTCGGTCCGCAGCATTGAAAAGCGAATCGTCGGAACGGACAAACTGGATGCGACCGAAGAAGGCGTGCCCGATTACCCGCGTCCGGCGGGCGTTCCACGCGAGATGCAGAAGCACGCCGACCTGATGCTGGACATGATGACTCTGGCGATGCAGACCGACAGCACGCGCGTGATTTCGTTTATGTTCACCAACGCCGGCAGCAACCGCGGCTACCCGGAACTGGAGGTTCGCGAAGGGCACCACGAATTATCGCACCACGGAAAAAGCGAAGAGAAGCAGACCAAGATCGCCACGATCAATCGCTTCTACGCCCAGCGGTTCGCCTACTTCTTAGAGCGTTTGAAACAGGTTCCCGAAGGGGACGGAACGCTGTTGGATCATTCGGCGATCGTCTACGGCAGCGGTATCTCCGACGGCGACCGCCACAACCACGACGACTTGCCAATCTTGTTGGCGGGACGTGCTGGCGGGCGGATTCAAACCGGCCGACACATCGTTTATCCGAAGAAAACGCCCCTCTGCAATCTCTACCTCTGGATGCTGCAACAAGCCGGAGCGCCAAGCGAAGCGTTCGGCGACAGCAACGGCGTGATCGATCGGCTGAGCTGATTTGGGTTCGACAACCGGTCTGTGCCGACCGGCATCGGCTAAGCGCCTGGGAAGATCGCATCGTTGGCGACCTCGGTATCGTCCGGGGTGCCGATCCAGCTGTCGATTCCCAGTCGCGTGAGCGAGGTTTCCGCCGTTAGCTGAGTTTCCAGCGGTTGTTCGATCTTCAGCAGTGGGCGGATGTCGAAGTCCAAACTGGGGCCGACACAGACGCGGACCATCTCTCCGAGCCGACGAAAGCCATCGCCGAGATGGTTTTCCGAAGGGGGAAGGAAGCGTTGGAAGTCGCGTGCCGACAACGGACCGACTTCGATTTGAACCTTCTGCTGACGCGACCAGATCCGTTCGCCTAACATCGCGTTGTAGCCGAGCTTGCATTTTTCAACGCCGAGCCGCGATTGCGATTCGGTTTCCAAGTTCAACCAACAGCTGTCGAACTGTTTCACACGCACCGGCACGCCCAACGCCTGCTTCAGGGCGGACTGCAAATTGGCGACGTTCATCGGTCGCTGCGACAACAATCCTGCCAATCCCAGCAGTTCGTCGCGATCGATCGTCCCCGCGCTGGGAGGACTCTCGTTTTGATCCGCCTTCGCTTCGTCGGATGCCAGTGATTGTGGAGTTGTTGCTGCCGCATGATCTTTGCGATCGGCGGGGCGCGGTTTTGTTTTGGGTTCGGGAGGGGACAGGCCCGCGATTGCGGAGAGGGCCACGCGAACGATCGTCGGCGACGGCTTGCGCTTGGCCGGTTCAAACTGTTGTCGGCGGATCGCGACGGGGAACCGATACTTGGCCCATGCGTCGAAGAACAACGAAACCATGCGATGGTTGAAGTTATCCAACCAATCGCGGAGCGCGTGGCGGTCGGTATGGCGGCTGGTCGCTTCGATCTGCTGCAGTCGCTGGGTGTACGATCGCGGCAGCGTCCCGCTGGGGCCGGTCAGTCCCATGAAGTTGACGCAAACTTGCGGCCGCTGTTGCTGCGCGTCCCAGCGGATCGATTCGATCGACGCGGTGGGAAAGGCTTGCGAATGCGGAACGGTGAATCGCAGCGATTCCTGCGACGGTTGAGCGAATTGACCGATTGGCGCCGCCGGTTGATCGACTTCGCTGGCAGCCAGTTGTTGCAGCAACAAAACGGCTTCGAAAAAGTCGAACTTCGAAGGTTTCCGGAACAGTTCGTGTCCGACCGAACCGACGGGCAAGCGTTCCAACGGATGAGGCGCATCGCTGGCGACGCCGGTCGTAAACGAGGCGTTGCCGGCGATCGAGGTGCGATTGGAAACGAAGTCGATCACAGCCGCGGCTCCTCGCCATCGTGCGGCGGAAAGTGGGCCAGTTTCCCGTCGCGTTGACGCGTCTCGACGACCGTCTCTACAAACGAATTGATCCCGCTAGCCAATCCCAGGAAGCGTTGCAACACCGATGCAAACAGATAGGCACCAGAGGCTTCAAAGTTGTCTTCGTTCAAGACGAACGTCAGTTGCGATCCCCGCGCGAAACAGCCCTCTTCGGGCGGCCCCACTTGTCGGGTCACGGTCCGGTGCCGCAGATCGATCACGCCGTCGATCATCTGCCGCGCCGCAGCGCCGCGGGTGTCGTAGGAGTCGGGATCGGAGAAGTCGTACAGACGCAAGATCTCGCGGAGCGATTCCAGCCCGTCGGGACCTTCCAGGAAGCGATGTCCAAGTGAAAGGTGGCTGATCAAGTTCCAATGAGCGTGGCGTCGCACCGGTGGACGCAGCGTTGCCGTTGGATGCTTCAGACAGCGAACCGAACTGATCGGGATCGCCGCGTCGACGTGCCACTTCACCGTGTCGCCATGCTGCCGGAGCAGAGTTGGAACGTCGCGGTCGGTGCACATCGCCCGCACGGTGACCACTTCGGCTGCCGGGGCGTGCGGATCAAAGTGTTCGTCGACAAGTTGCAGATAGACTTCCGATCCATGATCTCCAGCGGCTTGGCTGTCGCGACGCGCCGCGTGCCAATAACCCGAGACGGCGGGCTGGCCATCGCGTCGGCCGAGATCGAAAAATGGACGCCAATGTCGGTCGCCATCGATCCGCGAACTGATCACTTGATCGACGCTATAGACCTCGCATCCCATCCGCTTGGACGCGTCGGGAACGATGCGATATTCGTGTTGTTGCCGCGAGAACTGAATCGGTTCGCAGATCTTTGGATACAGGTTAACGACCGGGGTGCAGCCCAATTGGATATGGTCGGTACGAACCGATCCGCAGATCGTGTCGTGCGGAGCGTCCAAGAAGATCCAGACGTCCGCTTCGGGAGAGTGCAGTTGCTGGCCTGCGGTTTGCCAACCGGAGAGGTCGACAAACGAGAATTTCTCGGGAAACGAAAAGAGTTCGGTCAGCAAGCGGTAGCCGTCGAAGGATTGCGCGGGATAGGGGAGCATCGCTTGGTCGCGATCGAATCCGGTCGGCGTGAGGGCTTCGGCGGCGGGAACGCGAATCGCTTCGCCGCCGGGAGCGACAAAAGCAACTTCGATCGCATCGCGAACCAGGCCTTCGTACAGGCCGGCGACAACGGGATCGGGACCGGTCAGATGCAATCGCAGCGATTCCAACGGAATCGTATTGATCGGTTTGTTGTGCAGGTTGCGAACGCGAATCCGAATCGCCGAAGCGGTCCCTTGCGGCGCTGCGGGGCCTTCGCCCAACGGCGGCTGCAACATTTCGACGCTGCGGATTTCCAGCGGCCACAATTGGGTCGCTTGTGTTGTGGTGTAGCGGCACGCTTGGCCACCGACGGGAGACGTTCGCAGCGGCAGACCGCGTGGGACTGCGATTCCTTGCGGTGGCAGATTCGCGGGCTCTGCGGCCAGCGAGACGATGGCCATCGAAGGGATCGGCCGCAGGTAGTGCGGGTACAAGATCGACAGCAACGCGTCGGTGACCTCGGGCAGATCGTCGTCCAAGCGTTTGTGGATCCGCGCTCCCAACAAGGAGACCGATTGGATCAAGCGTTCGACGTGCGGATCGGCGGTTCCGGAGGCGTCCATCCGCAAACGGCCCGCGGCGGCGGGATAACGTGCCGCGAACTCGCGCGATTGTTCGGTCTGATAGTTCAGTTCGCGTTCGTAGTATTGGAACAGGGTCTGTGTCATTCTGCTTCCTGACCGATGCTGAACTGGCCGCTGGGTACGTGTAGCTTCGATTCGAAGACGATTTGTGGTGAGGTTTCAATCGCCAAACGAGCGACGACGCGAAACTTTAGCTCGCGAAACTTCTCTCCGTTGGCATTTCCTAGTTCGATTCGCACATCCGACAACCGCGGCTCAAAGGTGTTGATCACGTTCAACAGCGCGGCGGCTAGGCAGCGGCGGCCACTGGGCGTGTCCAAAGCGAAGGTCGATGGATCGGGGACGCCAAACCCGACGACCGATTCGGCCAGCAGGGGAAAATCGCGGGCCAGTTCGGGCAGCGACTGCTGGGTGTTCAAGAGGTCTTCCAGATCGCGGCGAACCGCGTTGCTGAGCGTGGCGACGTCGTACCACGGTTGGCTGTTGAAGCCGTTGTCGCTCAGATCGGCCAAACGATCGAAGACCGATGGCAACAGCGAAAGCTTGTTCGTTGGCAGAGTAGAACGCATGGTGGGAAAGCTTGCTGTGAAACGGTTGGGATGGGAAGTTCACCGCAACCCGGCGTGCCTGCGACCGGTGGTCTGCCGGTCGCGGCGAGATCTTGCCGTTGGAAGCGAGAGGTGTGGGCGAGTCGATTCGCAAACGAGCCGACTCACCGCTACCTCCACGCATCACGCGTTGATGCTAGACGCGTTTGTTCTTCTTCAGATCGTATCCGCCGGTCTTCGCCGAATTCAGCGAGCCGTCAGCTTTTTGTGGGTGGTATTCCCACTTGATCTTGGCGAAGTTCAAAGTGACTTCTTCGACAGGATGTCCTTCGACCCAAGCCCCTTCTTCGATCTCGCCCGCACCACCGCTGATGTGGCACGAAGCAACGATGATGTCTTCCATCGTGACCTTGTAATATTCCTTCTGTCCGCCACCTGCCTTACGGCATGTGAAGGTAGCGTCTTTGATGTGAGCACCTTCGGCACACGATTGCATCAACGCGGGGGAAGCGGAATTCAGGTAGGTGCGGAACTTGAAGTTTTCCATCTTCACCTTGCCAGCACCGCCGCCGCCACCTTGGCCAAAGCTACCGCTTTGTTGTTCAGCCCATTCGAAGTCGATCAGTTCGATTTCGTCCTTGTGCTTATCGTCTTCGGATTCGCCCTTGATGCCATCGATCTTCAAGAAATAGTCAACTGCCATGATTCAGATCCTTATATGTCGGGATGTTTTTAAATTGAAATTGTTTTCGAGCAATCAACGTCGCAGTGCGCGGACTGCGACGCGTCATGGCGACCCGATCGAAATCGGGCCGCGCGACCGATCAAGGTCTTAGCCTTGCTTAGGAACTTCGGCGACCAAACGCATCGAAGCACCCAGGGTTTCCATTTGGAAGTGCGGACGCAGGTAAGCGATCGCTTCGTACCAGCCTGGACGGCCAGGGATCTCAGCGACTTCGACGCGAGCTTCGCTCAACGGACGCTCTGCCTTGGTCTCTTCGCCAGCGGTGCTTGGATCGCAGACGTAGTTGCTGATCCAATCGTTCAACCACTCTTGGCATTCGGCGCGTTCCATCGACGAACCGATCTTGTCGCGAGCCATGACCTTCAGGTAGTGAGCGAATCGGCTGACGCACATCAGGTAGTTGATCTTCGACGACAGTTCCGCGTTGGCGTTGGCGTCTTCTTCGAAGTAGGTCTTTGGCTTTTGGCAGCTTTGAGCTCCCAAGAAGGCTGCGAAGTCGGTGTTCTTGGCGTGCAACAGTGGCAGGAAGCCAAGGTTCGACAGTTCGAATTCGCGGCGGTCGGTGATCGCGATTTCGGTTGGGCACTTCATCGCCACGTCGCCATCGTCGGTTGGGAAGGTGTGGACGGGCAGGTTCTCGACCTTGCCACCACCTTCGACACCGCGGGTTTGAGCGAACCAACCGTGCTTGGCAAACGCATCGGTAACGCGTGTTGCGTAAGCCCATGCGGAGCTCATCCACAGGTATTGGCCGTGATCGGTGCCATCGACGTGTTCGTTGAAGTCGAACGATTCGACCTTCTTAAAGTCGCCACCGTAAGGCAGACGGCCCAGAACGTTTGGCATCGTCAACGCGACGTAACGGCTGTCTTCGCTTTCGCGGAAGCTTCGCCATGGAGCGTAGTCAGCCCCTTGGAAGATCTTCGCCAGATCGCGAGGTCCGCTGAGGTCGGTGAAGCTGTCCATGTTGAACATGTTTGGATCGGCAGCAGCGACAAATGGCGCGTGTCCGGCAGCGGCAACGTTGCTGATCAAACGCAGCAGGTTGACGTCGTCGGCGGTGCGGCCGAAGTGGTAATCGCCGACCAGCATGCCGTAAGGCTCGCCGCCCAGTTGACCGTATTCTTCTTCGTAGCACTTGCGGAACATCGTGCTTTGGTCGAATTCAACGGCCTTTTCCAGATCCTTCTGCAATTCCGCCTTCTTGACGTTCATGACGCGGATCTTCAGACCGGTGCCGGTTTCCGAATTTTGCGTCAGGTAATGCAGACCGCGCCAAGTGCCTTCCAATTGTTGGAATTCGTCGCAGTGCATGACTTCGGCCAGTTGGACCGACAGCTTGTGATCGATCTCAGCGATCCAGCTGGTGATGTTGGTGACAACATCTTTGTCGATGGTCGCGTTGCCTTCGACAACTTTGCTAACAAATTGTTCGATGTAAGTTTGGTTGCGCGAACGTTCGCTGTCGTCCAGGGCGCGTGTTTGGTCCAAAATTTGGTCCATCAGCGACAGTTCCGCTACGGCTGCGCCGCCTTCGGATTCAGTTTGCAGGCTGCTCATAGGAATGCTCCGATAACGTGTTGGTTATGTATTTTTTGAGTGAATAACGGATCAATGCGGGACTACTCAGCAGGCGTGTCGCTGTTGAGTTCACTTTGCAAGCTCTTAGCGGCTTCGCTGTTTTCCAGCACTTCGCTCAGCAGTTCTTCCAGCTTGTCGTTGCCTTCGAGCTTGCCCAGCAAGTTCGACAGTTGAGTTCGCATGTCGAGCAATTCACGCAGAACAGGAACTTGGCGAGCGACCTGTTCGGGTTCGAAGTCTTCCAGCGAACGGAAGTTCAGTGCGACCGACAATTGCGAGTTGTCATCGGTCAATTTGTTGTCGACGCGAGCTGCGACGCGAGCGTTGCTCTTGGCCAAAACGTCGTCGAAGTTGTCGCGGTCGATTGGAACAAACTTGCGTTCCTTCAAAGGAGCATTGGCAACTTCGGGTTGGCCCGAAAGATCGGCCATCACGCCGACGACCAACGGCAGTTCCTTAGATTCCAACGCCCCGCCGGTGTCCACGTCGTAGGTCACTTGGACACGTGGTCGTCGGACTCGGTCCAGTGTGTGTTGTCGACTATCGCTCATCGAATGCCCCCAATTGAGAAAGCTAGGTTAAATGAATGTCCCCACAAACCTCGTCGTGGTGGACATGGATCGGAACTCTATTCGTCAATCCCTGACGCCTGATCACCGTCGGCGGACAAGCCTAATTCACGGTGAAACATCTCCAGTGTCGATTCTTCGTTGACCAATTGAGCCATCAATTCCGGGAACGGCAGCTGACCCAAGCGGGCGGCGCGTTGCACCATAAAAGGAATCGGGCTGTGCGGTTCGATCTGCCGCAGGATGGCAGCCGCTTCGGTCAGTTGTTGGTAGGTTTGGGCACGCAGTTGTTGCGTGGTTGCGACGATTGCCGTCGAATCGCTCGTGTCGGTTAGCGTGGGTGTTTTGGGTTGCGGCATGACTGCCTCCTCGGCATCGACGATGTCGCGCGATTCAAATTGTGGTTTTAGAACGCTGTCGAGCCATTGGCGAATGACGTTTAACGATTCTTCCAGATGGACAAACGATGGAGCGTACTCCCCCATCCGATCGACAAGCACCTGATGGAAGGATTCCAGTTCGGCGATCGCGCCATCGACCTCTTCCGACACCTGGCAGGCATCCTGGACCGTTACTTGGCGGATTGCGGTGGCGATTTCCGCACTCGTTAGATCTTCGCTCTTCCGCGTCGCAGTCATCAGACTGAATTTATGAACGCCTGCATTGAGAATTGGCAGCGACCGCAGAACGCTTGGCATCCGTGGCCCGCGATTGGGGTCGTCCAACAGATTTTCCAAGGGTGAACAGCGGGCGTCGGGATCGTCGGGATCCAGTTCCGGTGCCAACGTGTCCCAAAATTGTTCGACCATCCGTCGCATCAAGATCAGACCGTCGCGAAGTCCGGCGATGCCCCAGTGTTGCATCGCGGCTTCGGTTAGATGACATGCGATGCGAAGGTCTTTCGTCTTCTCGCACAACGCTTCGGTCGCGACCATCGTGATCGCCATCCAATCGACGCAGTCGGGACCACCGTCGGTGTCTTGGTCGTCGGGGTTTGCCGAGCGAGGCGGGTTTCGCAATTCGGCCAGTTCGGCTCGCAAGCCACGAGCATAAGCACGTCCATCTCCGCTGGGTCGGTCGCCATCGATCGCCTGTAACAGGGCGTCGATGTCGAAGGTGGCGGGGGATGTTACTTGCATCGCTGCTTCAATCAAAAAGTGTGATTTGGATTGGCGTCGCAGCAGTTGGCCGCGATGTCCGGAGAAAGCTAGACCACAAAAGTTGGCGACGCAAAAAGAAAGATTTGCATTTCCCAAATCGTTCGGATTTCCGCATACCCAGCATTCCACGGGCACGGTATGTAGTTGGCTAACTACATACATTTGCCGCAAATTCGTTGGCACTTCACACCTTTCCCCCCGGTCGTGACCTAGCTTTCGAAGCACGGAACCCGCTTCTGAAACCGTAGACAAAAAATCTAAAACTCATGCGACCTGAAACCGCCCAGCTAGTCGATCCGGTGCTCTCTATAACCTGGCAATTGCGCGAGGCGTTGGCCGCCGGACAGACCGAACGCTTTTCCAGCGGCCGCAGCGAATTAAAAGAGCTGCTGTCGAGGATTCGCAACGCCGAACTCGCCGCCGGGCACAGCACCAGCAGCGATTACCTGGGCCTCGGTTATCCGTTGGCCTGCTGGATCGATGAGATGATGACCGAGGATCCAACCGCCGGTCGGATCTGGAACGAAAACAAGATCGAAGGCGAGCTGTTCGGCAGCAACGATCGAGCTTGGATGTTCTGGCGTCAGGCGCAATTGGCCGAAACGCTTGGTCGTGGCGAAGACCTGGCCGTCTTTTATCTCTGCGTCAGCCTCGGTTTCACCGGCCAACACCGCAGTAATCCGGAACAGTTATCTGCCTGGATGCATCAAACGCGGCTCGGCCTGGGCCTGGTACCCGAATTGAAGCTTCCCTTCGCCAACGATTTGGCCCCTGCAACCGACGCACCTCCATTAACCGGCGCCGCGGCTCTGCAACGGGCGGGCTACATCGGTTGGACCTCCGCCGTCGTCCTGTTGCCCGTGATGTCCTACCTCGCCGTTTCGGCTTGGAACCGTTAACGCAACCACACACCGCCACCTCCGCCAGCCCCCTCTTTATAATGATTGCACTACTCAAAGCCTCACTCCGACAGATTGCGCGGATCGCCTTGATTGCATTTGCCCCGATGGTTGCCATTGGGCATGCCAGCGACCGGTGGCAGCGATGGGGCGTGATCGCGATACACGTGGTCGCCGTCCTGCTGGGCATCGCCGGACTGGGATACATTCAATACACGATGCAGTTGGACGCGTTGGTCCGGTCGTCGCTGCCGATGGTTCGCCTTACCTGGCTGCCATTGGTCGGATGTCTGTTGTACGCGATCGCCTGGTCGGCCTGGTTTGTCGCACACACGTTGCGAATGCCCGCCGAAAAGCCGCTCAGCGGTGGGATCCATTCCGCTTGGCAGGAGAGTTTGCATCGCTTCACCGCTGCCGGAATCGATGTCGCTCGCACACCGTTGTATCTGGTGTTAGGAAGTCCCGCCGGTGGTGTCCGCGACTTTTTCTCCGCCAGTCACACCGACCTGGTCGTGCTGCCGAGTGCCGAAGAAGCCGATCAACCGATCCAAGTTTGTGGCAACCGCGATGCGATCTACGTCTGCTGTCGCGAAGCTTCGCTGACTGGAAATTTCACCCGCCGCGCCGCCGCCGCGCGACAAAAGTACCTGGAAACGATGGGCAGCGAAGGCCCAACAAGCATCCACCGCGGACCTGCACACGTGTGGCAGGCGGGCGATGGAGCAAACACCCCACCGCAATCGCCAAGCTTTTCAGCCACCGCCCCCGCTGCGGCGAAGCCATCGTTTTCAACCGCTTCGGATACCGGAGCGTTGGCCGCCACGGCGACTCTTCCAACCACCGCTGCCTCCGTGGACCCAACCGTCAATCGGATGCACGATACCTTCGCGCAGATCGAAACGTTAACGACTGAAGAAGCGGTGGCGACCGTTCGACCGGCAACCATCCTGCAACCGCGGACCGCCAAGTTGCCGATGATGCGATTGGAACAATCCGAAGCGTTGGAACTGCTGGACCGTTTGGATGGCCTGTGCCGCGAGATCGCCGAAATTCGCCAACCGTTCTGCCCGATCAATGGCGTCGTTCTGATGCTGCCACTGGATGCCGCCGACTGCATCGAAACCGCCGACCACGTCGGGATGCGGATCGAACGCGACCTAAACACGATCGCCACGGCCACGCAGTCTTCGGTCTCGGCCCAAGTGATCTTCTGCGACCTGGAACTCTGCGAAGGAGGCCAGGCATTGCTGGACCGGTTCCCCGAAACGCAGCGTCATCGTCGCCTGGGGGCGATCCTGCCCGCACCGCCTGTCAGCGAACCGGACGCCGGTCCGGCGGGCATCGATCAAGCAGTCCGTTGGATCTGCGATGAACTGTTCCCACCGTTGGCCTACCGTTTGATGACTCGCAACCTGCAAGACGCCGCCCAAGATCGGATCTTGCGACAGGGAAATCACGCCATCCATCGCGTTGTCGACACGATGCGTCAACGCCGCGACGGGATGTCCCGTCTGCTGCGTCGATCGATCGCCGCGACCGCCGGCAACGTACGTCTTCGCGGATGTTTCGTCGCCGCGACGGGAGCTGCGGGAGCGACCAAACACGCTTTTGCCGAAGGCGTGATCCCTCAGATCCTGGACATTCAAAACGAAGTTCAATGGCTGCCCCAGCGTCGCCAACGCGACGTTTGGCAACGCCGAACCGCGGCGGCGATCTACGCCAGTGTCGCGATCACCACATGTGCTGTGCTGGCCTATCTGTTGGGCTGGCACGCGACAAACTAATCGCTCGCGATCGAGCGACTTCCCTTTTTAATTCACTTCCCACTCACATCACCCTTCCTTTCACGAGACGGTATCCACGATGGCATCGCTGCAACTCAAATCGCTTGTCAATAAACTGAACGATCCCACTCGCCGTTGCCTCGAATCCGCTGCCGGCTTGTGTTTGTCGCGGACCCATTTCCACGTCGAGATCGAACACTGGTTGCTGAAACTACTGGACGAAACCGATGGCGACCTGCCACTGTTGCTGCGTCACTTCGACATCGATATCGCCCGTTTCCAATCGGTTGCCGAAGGGGTGTTGGACAAGATGCGGACCGGCAACGGCCGTGCCCCGGCACTCAGCAACACCACGGTCGAATTGATCAAAGCGGCTTGGATGTTGGCGTCGGTTCAATACGCCGCTCCCCAAGTTCGATCGGGGCATCTGTTGGCGGCGATCGTTCGCGACCCGCTGCACTTCGAAATCGGTGCTCCCCTGGTCCGGTTGCTCGACGGAATTTCAGCCGATGCGATCACCGACGCGTTACCTGTCGTGACCACCCAAAGCGTCGAAGCGCGCGCGTCGCTGCCGACATCGTTTATGCAGTCCGGCAACGATTCGGCCCCAGCCAACGCTGGCGGTGCCCCCAGCAAAACGCCCAGCCTGGATCGCTACACCGCCGACGTCACGCAGCAAGCCCGCGATGGCAAGATCGACCCGGTCCTGGGCCGCGACGCCGAGATCCGACAATTGATGGACATCCTGCTGCGTCGCCGGCAGAACAACCCGATCCTGACGGGAGAACCGGGCGTCGGAAAAACCGCCGTCGTCGAAGGCTTTGCCCTGAAAGTGGTCAACGGCGACGTTCCCGAAGCGCTGCAGAACATCACGATCCGCTCGTTGGATCTGGGACAATTGGAAGCGGGAGCGGGAGTCAAAGGGGAATTCGAGAATCGTCTGAAATCGATCCTCAACGAAATCCAAGCCAGCCCCACGCCGATCATCTTGATGATCGACGAAGCCCACACGCTGATCGGTGCCGGTGCGCAAGCGGGAGGCGGCGATGCTGCGAACCTGCTGAAACCAGCCCTTGCCCGTGGCGAATTGCGAACGATCGCCGCGACGACGTGGTCGGAGTACAAGAAGTACTTCGAACAAGACGCGGCGTTGACGCGGCGTTTCCAAGTCGTCAAGGTCGAAGAGCCTTCGTTGGACGTGGCCAAGGCGATGTTACGTGGCGTGGCGAACAAGTTGGAACAGCATCACGGCGTGCGAATCCTGGACGATGCGATCGATTCGGCGGTCACGCTCAGCAGCCGATACATCACCGGTCGCCAGTTGCCCGACAAAGCGGTCAGCGTTCTGGACACCGCATGTGCACGGATCGCGATCAGCCAAAACAGTACCCCCGGCGCCATCGAAGACGCTCGTGCTCAGTGCGAACGGATCCGCCGACGCAGCGATCGGCTGCGAGACGAACAGAGCTGGGGTGCCGACCACGCCGATCAACTGGCGGAGATGAACGGTCGACTGGAACAAAGCGAAGCTAAACTGGCGGAGCTCGAAGCCCGCTGGCATCAAGAAAAGTTTGCGGTCAAAGAGATCTTGCAGATCAAAGACCAGATCCATCGAAAAAACGTTGAGACAACCGACACGTTGGCTAAGCCCGACGATCGCGTTGCCGAAAACGAATCGAACGATGAAACGTCGCCACTGGCTGCAATGTCGTTGACCGAATTGCAAGCGGAACTGACGCGGCTGGAAGCCGACTTGGACGACACCCAAGGAGAGGAACCGTTGATGTACGTCGACGTCGATTCGCAATCGGTCGCCAGCACGATCTCCGCTTGGACCGGCATTCCACTGGGACGGATGAGCACCGATCAAACGACGGCGGTTCTGAATCTGAAGCAACGGCTGGAAGAATCGGTCGTCGGCCAATCGCACGCATTGGATGAGATCGCTCGCCACATCCGCACCTCGCGAGCCGGACTGGGCGACCCGAACAAACCGATCGGCGTCTTCATGTTGGCCGGAACTTCGGGCGTCGGAAAAACCGAAACCGCGTTGGCCTTGGCCGACACGCTTTACGGCGGCACCCAACAACTGACGACGATCAACATGTCGGAGTTCAAGGAAGAGCATAAGGTTTCGCTGCTGATGGGTTCGCCTCCCGGATACGTCGGCTACGGCGAAGGGGGCGTGTTGACCGAAGCGGTCCGCCGTAAACCCTACTCGGTGATTCTGCTGGACGAACTGGAAAAGGCGCACCCCGGCGTGCAAGATGTCTTCTACCAAGTCTTCGACAAGGGACAGATGAAAGATGGCCAAGGCCGCGACATCGATTTCAAGAACAGCGTGGTGATCATGACGACCAATGCCGGCACCGACTTGATCGCTCAGATGTGCAGCGACGGGCGTCAACCGAGCCTGGTGGAATTGAAAGATGCGTTGCACGAAGAGTTGTTGAAAACGTTTAAGCCTGCCTTCTTGGGCCGGATCACCGTGCTCCCTTATTTCCCACTGGAAACCGACGTATTGCAGCGGATTGCCACGCTGAAGCTGAACAAAGTCGTTCAACGGACGCGCGAACACCACAAGGCGGAACTCGTCTTCACCGACGGTTTGATCCTGCAATTGGCGAAGCAATGCGTTTCGGTCGACACCGGGGCGCGAAAGGTCGACCAGGTGATCGAGCAGAACATCTTGCCAGAGCTCTCGGCCGAACTGCTGTCTCGCAATGTCGAAGGCCAGCCGGTGCGACGCGTTGTTGTCGATTGGGATGATCGCGGTGGATTCGTCTACGAATTCGAAGTCGATCAGGAAGAGGCGGTCGCTCCCGAAACCGAACCGACATCGCCAGCACTGCCGATCGATTCCACCGATTCCGCTGCCTGGATGCAAACGACCAACGAAGTTTGATCCCCGGATGACGACCACGGTCAGGCATCAGCCGCAACGTGACAGGGTCCGGTCCACCAACGATCCCTCAACGCGCGTTCCGCGGCTGATGCCTCCGAACACAAACACAGAACACCTCTCCCAACAGAACACTTCACCTTCACCCAAAGGGTTTCCATCATGAACAAGATCATGGGCATCGGGCTGCTTGCGCTCATCGTCTACTACGGCTACAACCACTACTCCAGCGACGGATTGGCGGGAATCACCGGCAACTACTCCGACGCCGACTTCGAGAAACAGATCGAAGGCCCGGGCTTGGTGCTGGTGAAGTTTGGGGCCCCTTGGTGTGGTCCCTGTCGGATGATCGACGAGCAACTGGAGCATGTCACCGGGAACGTCGAAGTGGTCAAGATCAACGTCGATCGCAACCGCGCGTTGGCTAGCAAATTTAAAGTCTCGGGGATCCCGCACACCGTGATCTTCCGCGACGGTAAACCGCTGGGACAGTTCACCGGCTACCGCGACGCCAAAGCGATCTCGTCGTGGGCTCGCCAGTTCGGATCGGAAGTCGCCCCGGTGCAAAACGCATCGACCGGCGGATCGATGCTGCAACCCAACGGCGTCAAAACGAATCCCTACGCCACCTAAATCAAAGCATCAATGCCTACGAGACGGTCGAGTGCCACTGGATTTGCCCATGTTCCCTGGCCGATACGGTAAGCCTCCTTTCATTGAAAAGGCACGCAATCGAGGAAACGTCCGTCGAACGGACGTCAGTGGGCTCCCAACACGTTGCACTCGAAGTGTGCCCCAGTTCGGATCTTTGCTTGCCAGTGCGAATGTGGGGGACATCGGAAAATCAACTCTCGAATGCCGGTTCCAACCCGATGCGGCGAGCGTCATATATCTCGCCTTGCGTCGCTTCGTAAAACCGCTAGCTACCTTCTAGTATCCGTCTGTGACTGCTGCGCCGGATGGAACCACAGCATGCGGCGGAACCGTGACGATGAAGAGCCGATCCGATACGGTTGCCGTTGGTGGGAGCACAACGAGCAGCACCGGATGGAAGCTTTGGATGGACATTTGTTCGCCGTGCGGGTTGGTAAACTCGATGACTATAATAGGGAGTGTCGCTAACGTTTACGCATCGCATCGCTATGGTCTCTCACTCAGCCACGATCGACATGATCCGTTTGAAAACCTGTGCGTGTTTCTGGCTTCTCCTTCTGATCGGGATCTGCTTTGCCAAGGCAGAGGCCGAGGAAGGCCCGATGATTCTGTTGCAGCACTCCGCAAAATTGATGAACGGCAACGAAGTGCTCGCAACGGTGCCAGCCAACACCTATCTCTATGTCTTAGAGCAAAAGGATGGTTGGTTCCTGGCGAAGCCTCCGAATTCGGACCGCCCAGGCTGGTTGAAATCGAGCGATCTTCAATACCACGCGATCGGACAGTCTCCTGCCGAGCAGGAGCGTTTGAAAAAGGCCTATCGAGATTTCGCTGTCTATCGAGAGTTGAACGCGAAAGCGGAATGGGCTGCGGCGATTGAACCCCTTCGACGTTGTTTGGTCGTCGAGCAGGACGTTCTCGGTGAAGAACATCCCGATGTCGCTGAATCTCGTTTGATGTTGGGTTACTTGCACAAACAACTGGATCAGCTTGTGCAAGCAACGGAAGAATTTGAAGCGGCCCTTGCGATCTATCAACGGTATCTAGGCAACAAACACGCCAAAACGGCAGAGTGTTTGTTTGGAATCGGCGACACGCTTCGTTTGAGCGAAAAGTTCGATGAAAGCCGCCGCAGTTTCGAACAAGCCCTTTCCGTTTTCGAATCGCTTGCAGATACCGACACCATTGAAAAGGGAAACATTGTCCATCGCTTGGGGCTGGTTGAGTTCTTCGTTGGCGACTACGAGACGGCGCGCAAGCACTTTCTACGAGCGTTGGCCATCTTTCGGATAGTGTTAGGAACCGAGCATGAACGGACCGCGGCGACAATGATGGACCTGGGGAATACGCTGTTCCAGCTTTCCGAATTCAAAGCCGCGGTGGATATTTTTCAAGAGATGCTGTCGGTTTCACGCAAGGTGCACGGCGATGAAAGTGCGGAAGTTGCGACGGCCTTCGCGAGTCTCGGCAAATCGACTTATAGCGACAATCAGTTCAAGCAATCGTTGGACTACTATCAACAAGCATTGAATCGATGGCTCGTAATCGTTGGGGAGGACGACGCAGAAACGGCCAGTGCGTTGACGGGTTGCGGACACGCAGCGCTTGGCATGTACGACTACGAAGCAGCCGAAGCGTATTATCAGCGCGTATTGGAGATCGAACGCAGGATATACGGCGAGTCGCATCTAGAGGTGGGCGCGACGATTCTGAATCTGGGCGTGCTGGAGAGCGCGCGCGAAGCCTATGAAGCGGCAATTCCGCTGTATATGGACGCCTTGAAAATCTTTGATCAGCAAAATCTCTCGGTGTCGGATAACACCGCCCGGGCGTGGCGCGAACTCGGAATCTGTCGCTATGAGTTGGACGATTTTGAGAAGGCCGCCGAGGACTTCAATCGCGCGTTGCCGATGTATGAACAGATCTACGGTTCGGAGCACCGAGAAGTTGCAATTTGTTTGAACTGGCTCGGGTCGGTTGCATCGCTAGGCAGGCAGGATCTTGAAGGCGCCAAGGCCTATCACACACGCGCCCAAGCGATATTTGAAAAGGTAAGCGGATGGCGGAGTACGGATGTCGCAGTAACCCTGCGGCAGTTGGGTGACCTGGCGCGTCAGTCGGATGACTACGCGACGGCACAACGTCTGTTGCAGCAAGCGCTAGATATTGTGCAGGAGACATGTGGCGATGTTCACGTCGAAACAGCGCACTTGCTCGATAGCTTGGGCGTGCTGTCGCACGGCAGCGGCGACTTTGTGGCAGCACGCCGACATTTTGATCAACAATTGCAGATCCATTTGAAGCTGTTTGGTGAGAAAAGTTCTCTCACTGCGGGGGCTCTGATTAATCAAGGTGACTTGGCGCACACGTTGGGCGACTACTCTACTGCGAAAGAGTGTTTTGAACGAGCGCTGAAAATCAACACGGAATTGTTTGGCGATGACGGCACCTACGTCGCCGAGCCGCTGAGTTTCCTTGCAATGGTGCATAAAGACTTGAAGGAGTACGAGAAATCACTTCAATACAACGAATTAGCACTCGAAAAAAGTCGCAAAGCACTGGGTGACTCACATTGGCATATTGCCAAACGGTACAACATGAAGGGCGCCATCCTGGAAGGAATGGGTGATTTGGACGCGGCGGAAGTTGCCTATCGAAAGGCGATTGAAATATTTCAATTGGCGCTTGGTCCGCAGAGCCTTGAAACGGTCGACGCGATTGAGAACCTTGCGGTCGTCAATCGCGATGCTGGCGATTTTGAGAACGCCCGCCAGGCGTTGGAGCAGGCATTGTCGATCCGGCGACGAACGCTGGGTCATGAACATTCGTCCGTCGTTTGGGTTCTGATGGCATTGGCCGAATTGGAGGCGCAGGCAAACCAAACCGTAAAGGCTGGTCAATATTTTGAACAAGCCCGTCGATTGTCCAGAAAGCGATTGGCGACCGTTTTGCCAACCATGACGGCGAACGAACAGATACACTTTCTACGTCGCAGTGAAACCGACGGCTTTGCCAAGTGTTTATCCTTCGCCGTCGAAAACCCCGAGTCCGAACGGATCAAGATTCAATCGGTCGGTTGGTTGATCAATGGCAAGGCTATCGGGCAAGAAGCGCTTGCCGAAAGTGCCTTATTATCGCGACCTGAAACGATTGAATATGTACGCCGTCTGCGCGTCGTTCGTGCTCGACTTTCCCAATTGGGAAGTCTGAGTGTCGGCCAGATGGATGAACAGGAACGACGCGAAGCGATAGCCGCCTTCGAAACCGAGCAACAGGATCTGCAGCGTCAAATCGCGGCGGCGGGAACTGGAATGTCGGATGTCGATCCTTGGGTTTCGGCGGGTCAATTGCGGGACAGCCTGCCCGCTGGTTCCATCATGATTCAACTTGCACAAATTTTCCCCTACGAGTTCCGCCAACACGCGTCGACGACAAACAAGCTGAATCAGGATGCACCACGATATTTCGCTTGGCTGATTCCCGCTAGCGGAGAAGGGGACGTGAAGATTGTTGATCTTGGTGATGCTGCGAAAATCGACGCTCTGGTCGAACAAACGACGACAAAACTGAAGGGGATGCCCGCCGACCCATCGCCTGAAATGGAGCGACAATCCGTTGGCGAACTGCAGCCTCTGATGAAAGGATTGGCAGATCGATTAATCGCCCCGTTGTTGCCTTTTGCCGAACAGGCCAAGGAATGGATCCTAAGCCCCGACGGAGCGTTGTGGTTAGCACCTTGGGCCGCGTTGCCAATCGAACGCGATTTTGTCATCGATCGACATGATTTGCGATTCGTCGTCAGCGGGCGTGAGTTGGTCGCCAGCCGTAGACAACATGCGGGGATCACGGAACCCGTGATCGTTGCGGATCCCGATTACGATCTGGAAATGCAAAATCTTGACCTTCGCAACATCGCCGATCATCCAACAAAAGATTCAGATGCTTCGGCGGATCACGATCTATTCGCGTTACGGGGCATCGAAGAAATCGACCATGTGAATCGTTTGAAAGGGACTGCCACCGAGGCAAAGTTGATCTCGCCGGAGATAGAACAACTTGCCGCGCGACCGCCGAAAGTGTTGTTGCAAGCTAACGCAACCGAAACGGCCGTCAAATCACTTTATCGGCCGCGATTTCTTGTGCTCAGCACGCATGGATACTTCTTTGAAGACCAGGTCGTTCGGCTCGATGCGGACCATCCTACAACGGACCGACCTAATGCACCTGCAACAAGAACGGCTGATGGCCGCCTGCTGGGCAATCCGCTAGTACGGTGCGGGTTGATGCTCGCCGGTTGCAATAACCGCCGGAATGTTCTCGATTCGGTGTCCGATGATGGCGTATTAACCGGATTGGAAGTTGTCGGAATCGACCTGCGAGGCACGGAGTTAGTTGTTTTGAGCGCTTGCAACACGGGTTTGGGAAGCATCCAATGTGGCGAAGGGGTCGCGGGACTGCGTCAAGCTTTTCAATTCGCCGGAGCCGAAGCGGTTGCTGCCACGTTGTGGACGATTCCAGACGACGCAACGGTCTCGCTGATGCAAACGTTCTTCGCAAATCTCGCCTCGGGAAAACGCAAAGCTCAAGCGTTATGTGATGCTCAACGCAGCATCATCGACCAGCGTCGCCGCATTGCCGGCGTCGCACATCCCTATTTCTGGGCCGCCTTTACTCTGACAGGAAGATAAGCGTGAACGCAATATTCCGCATCGTCTCTAACGGATCTCGACCGTGGTTATTCACGCTGGTTTTGTTTTCGATGACGCCTGCTTTTGCCCAAAAGACCGTCGAAGAACAGATCGCTCAGGCAGAAGCGACGCGAGAGAAAGCAGAAGCGCAATTGAAACAAATCGAAGACGCGCGGAAAGCACGACTCGAGCGTGACTTGGGGCCAGAGCAGGTGCAAAACCCGCCGTCAGGAAAGATGCCGAAGCCAGTAAACCCGACGGGTTCCAAAGACGATTTGCAAACCAAAACAAAGCAACCCGCGAACGACGAAGCGAACGACGAAGCGAACGAGGACCAGCCTTCGATCGCCCAACTGGAACGTGAAGTGCAACGTTGTTTACGTCAATTCGGTGTGAATAACGAGACCACCGGCTTCGCGCTGTTTGAACTCGCCTATGCATTTCATATGGAGGATAACTTCGAATCCGCTCGTAATTATTACAAACGTGCATTAGCATCTTTTGGCGCTTCGGTGGGAAACGACCAAACTATCGTGGGTACCACTCTCAACAATTTGGGCCAGATGTTTCATGAGGAAGAAGACTATGAATCGGCGAAAAACCTGTATCTTCAGTCGCTAGCAGTTTACGAGCGGACGGCGGACAAATCCCTTGAAGACGTTGCCAGAACCCTAAATAATCTTGGGACGGTATCATCAGCCTTGGGGGACTACGGAAAGGCAAAAGAGTACCTCGTCAAAGCGCTCGCTCACCGCAAGCGATTGCTGGGTGAACAGGATGACGTGACGATCGACACGATTTCCGAATTGGGGGATCTCGCATGTCAGACCGAAGCGTATGGGGAAGCGCGTCGCTATTATGATCAAGCGTTGAGTTTGTATCGGGCGAAAGGGAGTGAGAACAGCCAGCTGGCTGGAAACATCCTGAATGCGTTGGGGAATCTAAGTTGGGAAGAAAATAAATTTTCAGAAGCCTTTGATTTCTATCAAAACGCAACAAATGCTTATCGCAGCAGCGTCGGAGAGCAAAACGCCGACACCGCGATCGCTCTGTCCAATATGGGAGATTGCCAGCGTGCATTGAGCCGTCCTGCCGATGCATTGACGTTTTTCAATCAGGCATTGGCGATCCGTATCCAACTGTTTGGTGAAGACGATGTGGATACGGCAGAAACGATCAGCCTGATCGGCCAGTGTTACGGCGACATGTCAAATTTCAGCAAAGCAAACGAATATTTATTGCGTGCTTTGAACATCAACGAGAAGTTATTGGGTAATGAAGATCTGGCAGTTGCCAACGCCTTGAACCTGCTTGCAAGCGTAGCTCAAGCGGAGAGCCGATTCGAAACCGCGATTGAATGGTTCAATCGGTCGCAGCGGATCTACAGGAAAACGATAGGCGAACAAACGCCGGAATACGCAAATGGCTTGCGTGAACTGGGCACCATCGCACTGGAGTTGGATAAGCGTGACGAGGCGAAGGAGAAGATCGAGGCCGCGCTTGCGATCTATGAGGACGTATTAGGCGAAATCTCATTCGATACCGCAATCACGTTGAATCGTTTGGGCAATCTACTGTCATACAGCTTTGACGACTTCGATGGAGCTCGTGATTGTCATCAGCGCGCCCTCAAAACGATGATCGAACTCTACGGTGAAGAGGACGTGGACGTCGCTTCAACGATGCAAGACCTTGGCCTCGTTGCATACCGTTTGGACGATTATTCGTCGGCAATACAATTCTTCAACAAGGCGATTGGAATCCGCAGGAAAGTCCTGGGCGACGAGCATTTGGAATTGGCAAGAACCTACACCGCATTCAGCTGGGTGAAGATGTCGCTGGGTGACTACTCGACCGCACGCGGTTATCTTGAGACCGCGTTGAAGATTATTCGGGCACATTCATCGAATGATACGGACGATGTCGCTTCAACGTTGTCAGCAATGGGGCAGTTGGCAATGCAGATTGGCGACTATAGTTTGGCCGAACAACGGTTCAAAGAATCGTTGGGTATTTACCAACAGTTTTACGATTCGAACAATACGTATCTGGCAGGTCCTTTGGGCGATTTGGGGGAAGTCAACAAGAGACGCAAGCAATACGTTGCAGCTCGAGATTACTTTCAACAGGCGCTTGATATCTATCAACTGCAATTGGGTGCGGAAAGCAGTAGTGTCGCGTTCATGCTGAATAGTATTGGAAATGTTTGCGTTGAAGAGAAAGACTTTGAACAAGCGCTAACCCATTTTGAAAGATCGCTGAAAATCAGCGAGAAGGCCTTTGGGTTGGACCACTCCAATAATGTGTATGTATTAGAAGACATGTCGATGGCATATCGCGCATTAGGAGATTTCCCCAAGGCTCGGGAAACTTTGGATCGTTCGCGCGCGATGTTACTTCGAACTCTTGGCCCCGATCATCCAAACTATGCGTCCAGTCTGATGTCAACGGCAGAACTGGAGTTGATGTCCGGCGGAGGTCAAGCGGGAAAATCCATTCAAGAATCGCGGAGAATCGTGCGTCGTTATCTGGCGTCCATTTTGCCGACGTTGTCCAGTGCTGAGCAGATGCGTTTTTTGCAGGAAACCGAAACAGAGCAGTTTGCGAAAGCATTGTCCTTTGCACTATTAGACCAAGCCTCCGAACGGACAGTGCTGCAATCGATCGGTTGGTTGGTTAACGGCAAAGCAATCGGTCAAGAAGCACTCGCCGAAGGCGCACTGTTGTCACGTCCTGAGACCGCTGAAGATGTTCGCCGTTTGCGCGCCGTTCGCTCTCGACTGTCTCAACTGAGCGGCGCTGCAGCCGATCCCGCGGCAGAACAAACCCGCCGCGAGCAGATTGCGGCACTCGAATCCGAGCAACAGGACTTGCAACGCAAGATCGCTTCTGCCGGTACCGGTCTGTCGGGCCAAGATCCTTGGGTGTCGCCAGGTCAGTTGCGTGATAATATCCCTAGCGGATCGGTGATGGTTCAGATCATTCAGTTCAAACCTTATGATTTTCGCCCTGAATCGAAGCTCGAAACCGATGCGACACGGTGGGGAACGCCACAGTATGTTGCCTGGGTCATTCCAGCATCTGGTGAAGGCGACGTCAAAATCGTTCCACTGGGTGACGCCGTGTCGATCGACAAACAAGTGCAAGAGGTCGTGAACGAAACCGCGTTGAAAGATCCCGAGATCAGTGCCGAACAGCAACGAATTGCTGTTCAACGTCTGGCCCCCGCAACGAAGCGGCTGTCGGATCAAATCCTTTCGCCGTTGATGCCTTATCTCGACGAGGCCGATGAGTTAATTCTGAGCCCTGATGCAACGTTATGGTTGGTGCCGTGGGCTGCGTTGCCCGTCGGTTCCGATTTTTTGATCGACCGTTTGGACGTTCGTTACGTTGTCAGTGGACGCGAACTGGTGGGGCGTCGGCAGAATCACGCGGGTGTGACAGCTCCTGTGATCATGGCCAATCCTGACTACGATTCTGCTCGGGAACGACTTGCCGCGCAGGACGTCGCAAGCCCGCTAGCGGCACCCTCGCCGATGATGTTCGCTATGCGTAGCGTGGAGAACATTGACAATGTCCAACGTCTCAAAGGAACCGAGGTCGAAGCCAAACTGATCGAGCCGGAACTGCAACGGTTCGCGCGGCAATCGCCGCAAGTTTTTTTAGGCAATCAGGCAACCGAAACGCAAGTGAAGGCCAGCTATCGACCACGTGTTTTGGTACTAAGTACACATGGATTCTTTTTCGCCGATCAAGAGTCGGCGGCTGGCACCCCGCAACCATCTGCTAGTGCTTCGCGTTCATCGATGCAGGCGAGTCACGGCGGCAGCGTCATGCAAAATCCGCTGTTGCGGTGTGGACTGCTGTTTTCAGGTTGCAACCAACGCGATGCAAACGCGGATGATCTGTTAGACGATGGCGTGCTGACAGGATTAGAAGTCGTCGGCATCGATCTGCGCGGCACCGAATTGGTCGTGCTCAGCGCCTGTGATACCGGTCGCGGGGACATTCGCTGCGGGGAAGGGGTCGCCGGGCTTCGGCAAGCCTTTCAATTTGCGGGGGCCGATGCCGTTGCCTCTTCGCTTTGGAGGATACCTGATGAGGCAACCGTTCCGTTGATGCAGGCATTCTTTCAAAACCTAGCCAACGGCAAAAGTAAATCGGCTGCGTTATGTGCAGCTCAAAGATCGATGATCGAACATCGTCGCAATACACTGGGAGCGGCGCATCCTTTTTATTGGGCAGCGTTCACTTTGACGGGACGATGATTCCATGTTGCGTCTGTCCGCACGGCTTGCCAAAAGCGGATGAACGCGTTTTCTGACGATGATTTCGCAACAACACCTCACCTCTGCTCACCTCATGGAACCTTTTCGATGCACAACGTAGACAAATTTCTGCGAATATCCCTGTTGCTCGTGAGTACGTTTTTTGGGTCTCAGTTCGGGTGGACCGCCGAGACGGTGGAGTCGGTTTCTGCGATTCAGCAAGACGCTCCCGACTTTATGGTGAACGCACAGGTTAACCATGGCAATCAAGACTATCGCGAGGGGGATGAGTTTCGCATTCGAGTGGTCAGTGAACGCGACGCGTATCTTTACGTCATCTATCAACAATCCGATGGCAGTGCGTATCAGGTCTTCCCGAATGCAGGTCAGCAAAACAATCGCGTGAAGGCGAAAGAGGTCGTGACGATTCCTTCGGCGGACGATCAATTCCGCTGGCGAATCGCCGCGCCGTTTGGGACCGAGACCGTGAAGGTGATCGCAAGTGAAACGCCAATCGAAAACTTATCCAGCGAACAAATGAAGTCGAAGCGATTTAACGTGGTTTCAAAGGATGAGCTGGAACGTGTGACGAACAAGTTGGTCAATAAAAATGCGGTAGAGTCACAAGAGTCGGTACCGCCAAATGCTGAACAGCCGGCGCAGGTTTCAAAAACATGGGCTGAAACCGAAGTGAAAGTGACGACGTACGCCCGCAATCAAGAACTTGCGGCATCGGGGGCGAAACGATTTGCAGTCTACTTCGGTGTCTCTGAATACCAGTTCTCCAAACAAGCAGAACTATTCACCGAACACAATTCGAATCTTAGCAGTCCGCATCGCGATGCAATGATCTTGAACGAGATGATGAATCATGTGGGCGACATTCATGAGTCGCGTGTGTTTGTCAACGAACAAGCAACGCGTGCCAATCTCGAATCGATGGTGACCCAATGGCTGCCCCAGAAGTCGCGTCCTGGCGATACCGTCTTTATTTACTTTTCCGGCCACGGTGGACAAATTCCTGACGACGGAGGTGACGAAGCCGACAAACAGGACGAACTTCTATTGCCTTCCGACTTCATCGGGTTACCAGAATGTTTGGGTCTTTTGAAGCAGGCAGAGGAGGGAACGATCACGCCCGAAAACAAAGCACTGATTCCGGCTTTACGTCGCATAATTCAGGGGGTCGATTCGGCCGAAGTCGCGCATCACAAACTCGCGCGTCAAACCGGCGTCACCGACGATTTGTTCGCCCACTGGTTGCAATCGCTCGCCGGTCGCGAAATTGTTGTTATTTTGGACGTTTGCCATTCGGGCGGCTATGTGACCAACGAAAAATCGATTTCCGATCCTGATGCGATTTCACGGAATGTTCCCAATCGAAATCATGCGCCAATGCCTTCCGACTTTTTAGACCAAGAAGTCACGCGACTGAAAGACATTGGGCAATCCAATACTTGCGTTTTGACAGCAAGCTCAACGTCCGAACTTTCGTTGGTCCGACCCGATGGGAATCTGAGTGTCATGACACATGAGTTAATCATGGCGCTTCAACTAGCACGGGGCCCGATGGAGATCGAACAAACTTACGGTGTGGTGGCCCAGCGGTGTGCAGCGTTTTTTGCTTCCGAGGAATTCAAGGCCATGCAGAAGGGCAATGAAGAACTCATTCAACCGCATCATCCGTTGCTCTACAAACCGACCCAACAAAAGGTTTGGATGAAACCATAAGCACGATGTCGGGCATCAGCAGTAAGAATCTTACATCCACGCGACAAAAATGAACTTTCTGCAACAGGAAAACTTTGCAAAAGTCTTGGGCAATCATTTCAACATCACCATCGTACAGAAATACTCTCATGACGAACACAAGATATTGCAACCTTCGTTTTTCATCCCTCACGATCGCGACTTGGATCCTTTGCACAGTTAGTGCAACCTTCTCGGTGACGCCGGCGCCAGCCGCGGAAGCGACGGGGAACCAATGGGCCGTATTGATCGGAGCCGAGGCGTATGAGAGAGTCGTTCCGTTGCAATTCACCGTCAATGATGTTCGGCAACTCAGCGAGACCTTGAGCAGCTACGGTGGCTATCAAACGCGTCACCTGCTCGAATTGACCGATGAACAGGCCGATGCGGATTCTCAACCGCGCATTCAAACGTTAAAGAAGCGATTGCCGAAATGGCTCGCCGGCCCTAAGCCGGAAGACACGATCATGGTCTATTTCAGCGGTCATGGTTTTCAATCTGCTGATGGAAAGATGTACCTTGCACCCTTAGATTTTGATCCTCAAAACGCTGTAGAGACGGGTCTGTCGGTCGACTGGTTACGCGACGAAATTGGGAAATGCAAAGCCGATTTTAAGTTGTTGATTATCGATTCGTGTCATGCCGGGTCGGAAAAGAATGCCGTCGATGATGCAACCATGATGTCCGCCGATGTGATTGGCAACCAATTTAAGTCGGTTGCCGGCGTTGTCACACTGGCCAGCTGCAAATCGGATGAGAAGAGTCAGTTGTGGTATGGAAAGCAACGCTCGCTGTACAGTTATTGGTTGACCGAAGGGTTGAAGGGGCATGCGGACCGAGACAGCGATGGTCGCGTCGATATCGACGAATTGCATCGTTATGTCGATCGTCGCGTCCGGCACACTGCCGAAGCCAGTTTTTCGCGCGCCCAAACTCCCGTTCGGATCATCGGGCCACGGGTGGTGGGCGTGCCAGCGATTGTCAAGCTTCGCCCTCAAGAGATGAAGAAACTACTGGCCAACATGGCAGAGCATCTGGCCAATCTGATGGAAGAACATCGTTTGGAGAAGGTCGGGGTGTTGGAGTTTTCCGACGACAGCCAGTTGGAAGAGGTGTTGGGAGGCAACTTTGGTTTGTTGGGGAAATACTGCGGCGATGAAGTCGAACGCAATCTCACGCTGTTAAGCCAAGACACCGACTTTCGCGTCGTCGATCGCAATCGTTTGCGTGAGGCGTTGCGAGCCCAAGGGGGATTCAAACTGGCGGATCTGGCCTCAGCACAACGCGTCGAAAACCTCGCTGAAGAAGCCGATCAAATGAGGATGATCGCGTTGGGTTCGATTCGCGGTCGCAAGGGGCCGATCGTGCGGTTGCAGTGCGAATTGAAAGAGGCCGTCTCGGGCGATTTGATCGGTATCACCGGCGGAACCGCGGAGATGAGCGAAGGAGAATGGGCGATGATGGGGCAAAGCGTGGTGGTCAAACCGGAGGACCGCGCGGTTGTCTTGACCAATGCCCGTTCGGTCGCGGGGACCACCACGGGAGAGGTCCCAGCCACGGTGGTCGATCGCTTGGACCAGAAGATCGATCAACCGCATCCGCTGTCAGATCCCGAGTTCACCGACAAGCTGAACGTGAAGATCAAAGTGGGATCGCAAACACTGACGCCTGTCTTTGTCGACAACGATTGCTACGTTGGATTAAAGCCAGGGGACAACTATCGCATTCGCTTGGAGAACCACAGCGGAGATCTGGTGCTGGTGAAGGTTCTCGTCGACGGACTCGATACGACGCTCAAGGTTGCCGAAAAGGGACTTGCCACCGAATTGTGGGGCATGCCCGTCGCGAGCCTCGATGAAGCCGGTCATCGTTTTCTCGACCCTAACGGCGAAGAGGTGCGTGGCCGCGCTCCAGCTTGGGAAGTTTTTGGCTTCACTACGCAGACCGGCAAACGGGGCAAGGTGCGGTTGTTCGAGGTGGTCGACGCCAAGGATTCCCTTGCCAGCCGCCAAGGCTACAGCGAACAACTGGGGTTGTTGACGATCGCGTTCTACGAACCGGCCAGCGGCACGCGCGCCGTCGGCACCGCAGCCGGAGATGAACAAGAGATGGAGATCCAAAGGCGCCAAGGGCCTCGGCCGGGCAAATTGATGAGCGTTGTCCACATCCGCTATCTCGAACCGTCCGTCCTCGACAAACTGGGGCAGTCGGCTCCATAACCTGGCAAGGCCTCGTGCATACGCGAATTCATAAGTCGCAGCATTCCCGGAAAACACGAAACAACGAGTTTTCCGCATCGTCGCTGGAAGCGAACCGCTCTGCGACGCGATCGGTCGGCCTATTCGTGTGCCACTGTCTGCGCCAGTGCTCTCCGATCGAAGCAGCAAGACTCCCATGATGGAACCGTTTTGAAATGTGCCAAACGTCCAGTGACGGCTCGAGCTGAGCTTCCAGACGTGCCCTCCGATTCCCGGACATTGGTAGTGACAATGGGTTATGCCAAAGCTGGGACTTCGGCAACAAAACACTGGCAGAGCCAGTGGCACCCTGTCACCAAATGCCACAAGCAAAATAGGGGCTCCATCGGCAAACTCGGATCCACTCTGTCGTCGTGTGCCACTGGCTTTGCCAGTGCTTTCCGATCGAAGCAGCTAGCACCTCATGATCGGAACGTTTTCCAACACGGTTAAACGGTTGATGGCGGAGCGAGCTTCGAGCTTCCAAACACGGCCCTCGGTTTCCGGACTTTGGTAGTGGCATTGGGTTATGCCAAAGCTGGGACTTCGGTAACACAACACTGGCAGAGCCAGTGGCACCCTGTCACCAAATGCCACAAGCAAAGTTGGGGCTCCATCGGCAAACTCGGATCCACTCTGTCGTCGTGTGCCACTGGCTTTGCCAGTGCTTACCGATCGAAGCAGCTAGCACCTCATGATCGTAACGTTTTCCAACACGGTTAAACGGTTGGTGACGGAGCGAGCTTTGAGCTTCCAAACACGGCCCTCCGGTTTCCGGACATTGGTAGTGGCTTTGGGTTATGCCAAAGCTGGGACTTCGGCAACACAACACCGACAGAGCCAGTGGCACCCTGTCACCAAATGCCACAAGCAAAGTTGGGGCTCCATCGGCAAACTCGGATCCACTCTGTCGTCGTGTGCCACTGGCTTTGCCAGTGCTTTCCGATCGAAGCAGCAAGACTCTCATGATCGGAACGTTTTCCAACACGGTTAAACGTTTGGTGACGGAGCGAGCTTTGAGCTTCCAAACACGGCCCTCCGGTTCCCGGACATTGGTAGTGACAATGGGTTATGCCAACGCAGGGACTTCGGCAACACAACACTGGCAGAGCCAGTGGCACCCTGTCACCAAATGCTACAAGCAAAGTTGTGCTCCATCGGCAAACTCGGATCCACTCTGTCGTCGTGTGCCACTGGCTTTGCCAGTGCTTTCCGATCGAAGCAGCTAGCACCTCATGATCGGAACGTTTTCCAACACGGTTAAACGGTTGGTGACAGAGCGAACTTTGAGCTTCCAAACACGGCCCTCGGTTTCCGGACTTTGGTAGTGGCTTTGGGTTATGCCAAGGCTGGGACCTCGGCAACACAACACTGGCAGAGCCAGTGGCACCCTGTCGTCAAATGGACGTTCCGACATTTGAAGGCTGTGTTTTTGCGAGTCGCGTTGACACGGAGGGGCAAAATTTTCTAGTGTCGCCGCTGTTTTCCTGCGGAAGGATCAAAGGCCCAACGGATGCGGCGAGAAGTCAGGGTAGTTTCGACCGATTCGAATCGCGCTCTTGCGATCGGGCTGGTCGCTGCGCTCTGGTTGATTTGGCTGCCCGGTTGTGCCACGACCAGCTATATCCAAAAACGGAACACGCGCGAAAATCCGCTGACCGCTTCGCTGGCGCTCGTCTCCAATCGCGGCCCCCAGGAATCGCTGCGAACCAGCCAATTGCTGGAACGTTACGATCTGAGCGACGAATACAAAAAAGATCCCAACGCCGCGCTGCTGTCGCTGTGCACCCAAGACGAACAATCGCAAGAGAGCGAACGTTTGTATGCGGTTGCCGAACTGGCGTACATCCAAGGACAGCAGGCCAAGCACGACGGGCAAGCTGTCGAGGCGTTGCACTACTTCCAGCGAGCACTTGCAAGCAGTTATGCCTATCTGTTTTCACCCACGGTCGCCGATAACCGCAATCCCTACGATCCCCAATTCCGCGGCGCATGCGATCTCTACAACCAAGCCCTCGAAGATACGCTGCGGGTGTTGCATGCCGATGGCCAGTTACAACCGGGCAAGACGTATCAGTTGAGTTCGGGAGACAAGCACTTCACGATCAAAACACGGCTGGATGACCATTGGGACAAGCAGGACTTTGCCGAATTCGATCACTTTGAATTCGCTAGCGACTACGAGATCAAAACACTCAACAACCGCCACACCACGTACGGTTTGGGCGTCCCGCTGATCGCGATTCGCAAGCAGGCGAACAATGCCGCACCGATGGAAAAGTATTATCCCGACATGCTCAGCTTCGCCTGCACGGCGCTGCTGCAGTGCAGTTGGACGGGCGCGGTGGGCCCCGATGGCAAGCCCGAACCGCAATGTGAACTGGTTTTCTACAACCCGATGCGACGGTCGCGGACCGAGTTTGCCGGCCGTACGATTCCGCTGGAAACCGACATCACGACGCCGCTGGCCTACTTCTTGGACAACAAACAGTTTCATGATAAAGACATCGCCACCCTGGGGCTATTGAAACCGACCAAGGTACAGAACAAACAGGGTCTGTTCATGCTCGAAGCCTACGATCCCAAGCGGATTCCGGTGACGATGGTGCATGGACTGTGGTCGAGCCCGATGACGTGGATGGACATGTTCAACGACCTGCGCAGCTTTCCCGAGGTCCGAGAACGCTATCAATTCTGGTTCTATCTGTATCCGACAGGGCAGCCGTTTTGGATCAGCGCCGTCCAGATGCGGAAAGACATGAAAGATCTGCAGGAGACGATCGACCAACAATATCATGGCCACGATGCCAAAACGATGGAGCAGATGGTGCTGGTCGGACACAGCATGGGCGGATTGGTCAGCCGTCTGCAGACGCTCGACAGCGGCAACGACTTCTGGAAGATCGTCAGCGAAAAATCGATCGACGAACTCAATGCCAGCGACGAAGACCAAGCCCGCCTGGCGAGCACGCTCTTCTTCCGTCCCAACCCTTCGGTCAGCCGCGTGATCACGATCGGAACGCCGCACCAAGGGAGTGATTATTCCAACAGCACCACGCAGTGGCTGGGACGGCAGTTCATCAAACTGCCCGCCTTCCTGACCAACATCAGCACGCGATTGATCCGCGACAATCCCGATTACTTCCGCGACACCCAGCTGCTGACGACCAACACGTCGATCGATTCGTTGGCCCCCGATTCGCCAATCTTCCCGGTGATGATGCGGGCCCAGAAGAAGTCGCCGGTGAAATATCACAACGTCGTCGGATTGGTCTCCAGCAAAAGCTTGATCGGCCGGATCAAGACAAACAGCGATGGCGTCGTGGAACGAGAAAGCGCCGAACTGCCCGATGCCGTTTCACAGATTTTTGTCGAAGCCCAGCACACCGAGATTCACACCAAACCGGCGGCGATTCTGGAAGTCCGCCGGATCTTGCTGGAACACGCCAAAGAGATCGATTCGCGCGACCGCGTCGCCAGCGTGCCATTTCCCGTCAACGCTGTCGAACCGGTCAGCGTGACCTTTTCGGATTTGATTGCCCCCGAAGATGCGCCACTGGAGATCGCGATCCCGCTAGTTCCCGATGGCCAAGAAGAACCGGCGATGATGCGTTAAGTCGCCGCTTCGTGCTTCGAAGCTTCGTCGGCGGGCGTCATCCGATTGCGAAGCTCTTTGCACGCTTCGCTCGGGTTTTGGCACAACGCACAACTCTTCTCGCCCGTTTCGTTGGTGACGTTGCCCAGCCCGCCACAGCTGCCGCTGATCGGTCGCCGCCCAAACATCACACCGACCGCCATCCCCAGGCAGACCAACAGAAAGGCAGCCAAAGTGATGCCGACGATCACGGCGACGTGCGACGCCGCCCCCGACTCGCTAGCGACCTCGGCCGATTGTGCGACGATGCTGATAGAGTTTGCGAGAATAACCATGCCGATCATTATAGGGTGAGGTAGCTGGATTGGGAGAAAGTCGATTTGAGAGCCGCCTACGCTGGGACCGTTTTCATTCTATCGGCCGTAGCGCATTTTGTCGTGGCGTCGGCACGCAGCCTGCAAGCGATCGAGGAGCGGACGGTTTTAAATCTCCAGCTCCTTTTGCGGCACCCGCGGGGGCGGATTGCTCGCTTTTGCAACCGTCTCGGCTTGTCGAAGCAGGGCTAGATGTGCGACATTAGCAGCTTTCCCTGCGTGGTTTCTCTTGTGAATGGCAGAAAATAATCGATGAGTTTTCCTGAACACCTGCAGCATCTGATTTGCAACGACGAACCGTTAGCCCCCTACACCTGGCTGCGGATTGGTGGACCAGCCTGCTATTTCGCAGAACCCACCACGCGCGAGGAGCTGGTCGACTTGGTTCGCGCGGCGCACGCAGCGGAAATCCCCATTCGCGTGCTCGGCGGCGGTTCGAATCTTTTGGTCCGCGAATCGGGCTTTCCCGGACTGGTATTATCGCTTTCGGCGGCTTCGCTGGGAGAAATCCGCGTCGAGGAAACTCAATTGACCGCCGGTGGCGGAGCTCGGTTGTCGCATGTGGTCACGATGGCCGTTGGCAAAGGTCTGGCGGGCTTGGGGCATTTGATCGGCATTCCCGGAACCGTGGGGGGTGCTTTGCAAGGGAACGCCAGCGCCGGAGGGAGCGATATCGGGCAGTGCACCGAATCGGTCGAATTGCTATCGCTGTCCGGCGAGATCAGCACGCGTAACCGCGACGAACTGCAGTTTTCATATCGTCACAGCGATCTTGGCGATTCGATCGTGCTGTCGGCCAGTTTTCAATTGGAAGCGGGCGATCCGATCGAATTAACCAAGCGAATGCAGAAGCTGTGGATCGTGCGACGCAGCGAGCGACCGCGCGATGAACCGCGGGTGATTACGCCTTTCATCGATCCCGATGGCGCCACCGCTTCGGATTTGATCGAACAGGCCGGGATGAAGGGGATTCGGCAAGGCGCGGTCAGTTTGGACCCGCTGCGCCCCAAATATCTGGTCGCCAGCGACGGTGCGAGTAGTGACGACGTGCTAGCGTTGATCGACATTGTTCGCGACAAGGTTTCGTTACAGACCGGGATCGACTTGCAAATGAATCTTAAAATCTGGTAGCGTTGGCGATCATCGATCTCAGTGCGAACGGAAATGGCGGATGGGCGGAAAGAAGCAAAAACCAGCAAAGCCGACAGCGCCGGCCCCTAGCCGATCGACCTTCGGTAGTGCTGTCAGAGGCGCGATCAAGGCTCCCGCCGCACTGGCGTTTCTTTGGCCGGTGCTGCTTGTGACGGGAGGCTATCTGGCGTGGCATCGTTGGGGTGCCGACCAAATCAACCGTCGCTACAACGCGTTGAACATTGAACAGGTTCAGATTTCTCCGCCACCCGACTACATTCGTTCGAATGTGATCGAATCGGTCTTTCGAGCGACCGACTTGACGAAGGTCTCGTTGATGGATTTGCAAGCGACCGCGCAGATTGCCAACGCATTTGCCACCAGTCCTTGGGTTGAAAGTGTTCGCCGAGTGCAAAAGACCTCGACCGGAAATGTCGACGTCCACGTCGCCTACCGCCGCCCCGTGGCGATGGTCAAAGTCGTCAGCCGGCATCCGGAGGTCGATGGGATGTCGTTTTTTCCAGTGGATGGCCATAGTGTGCTGTTGCCCACCGATGATTTCTCCCGCGCCGACACGCTCAATTACATCCACATCATCGTCCAACGCGATACCTATCCCATCAGCGGTGTGGGATCGAAGTTTGGTGACACCAAGGTGGCCGATGCGGCATTATTGGCCATGCTTCTATCCCCGTATCGGGAATCCTTGGGAATCGAAGCGATCACGATCACCCAACGTGCGCCGCACGACGAGCGGCCGCAGTTGTTGAACCTCGTCATGAAGAACGGCAAGCAAATCGTCTGGGGGAGTGCTCCTGGCAAAGAACTCAACAACGAACCCCACGCATCGGTTAAACTGCAAGCCTTGCTGAAAGATTCCAATCGAAGCTTGAACGATCTGCATGTCGCGCAACCGCTGGCAGCCGACCCTGCCCGACGCTAATCTTGTGCTGCGGCGCAATCGATAGCTTCGTTTTTTGGCGCCGAAATATCAAAGCGGGAGAAGGTTAGATGCTGGGACCGGTTCGGATCGCGATTACGTTTGCGATGTCATTGATGACGACGTTGGCGAGTGCCCAGGAAGTCGGCTCGCAGAAGACCTTTCCCGCGCGGGATTCGTTGGCCGCGTTGGACGATCCCAGCCCCGACGCCGCGGACTGCTTACGCGGTTTTGCCTGGCAGAACGCCGCGTTTGACGTCCAATTAGAAAGCGACGACGCGACGCTGCGGAGCGTCCGATTCCCGTCACCTCTTGATACCGGCAACCCGATCAATGACCGGGTGACCATGAAATGGTATGTCGCCAAAGATAAAGATGGCAACGTACTGCATCGGCCCGCCGTACTGGTTGCGCACGAATCGGGATCGGGTATGACGGTGGGCCGCTTAGTTGCGAAGACCCTATCGTTGTACGGCGTGCATGCGTTCTTGATCCACTTGCCCCACTATGGCGATCGCCGCGACCGATCGATCAAACCGGAGAATCAAGATGTGGTCACGACGATGCGGCAAGCGGTGGTGGATGTCCGCCGCGGTCGCGATGCCATCGCCGTTTTGCCCGACGTCGACACAAGCTATATCGGATTGCAAGGAACAAGTCTGGGCGGTTTTGTCGCGGCGCTGGCTGGTAGCTTGGACGGCGGATTTGATAAGGTCTACATCACGTTAGCCGGTGGCGATTTTCACAGCCTGCTGGTCAATGGCACCAACGAAGCGGCCAAAATGCGGCAAAAGCTTGCCGATGCTGGCTACTCCGGTGACAAACTGAAGCAACTGGTCCAGCAAGTTGAACCGCTGCGGATCGCGCACCGTTTAACTCCTGAGCAGACTTGGATGTTCACCGGTTCGGAGGACAAGGTGGTGCCGTTCGCCAATGCCATGGCTTTGGCCAAAGCCGCAAAAATCTCCGCCGAACATCATGTGATCGTCCCGGCAAATCACTATTCGGCAATCCTTTATTTCCCGACGATCATCGATCTAATCGTTCGCGAAAGCTTGCCGGCCGACGTGATTCCGGCGGCGCTTAAGTCGGATTCTTAAGTGTCGTTGCATGGCGGTGCTCGCGATCGATTTCGACCCGGCACTGCGTTGCCAACCTTCCCATCTCCCAAACGCCACCCCCAAGTGCTATCCTAACGCTCATGAAACTCGCAAAATTCAAGCAACCCAATGGGCTCGTCGCGGCAGGCATTGTCGAGGGCGATTCGATCCAAGCACTCGATCTTTCCGCTGGAAAATTCGAAGCGTTGTCGGATCTGTTGGACGCCAAAGACATTCCCGCGGCGGTCGATTATCTTCCCAAACGCGATCCGCATTCGTTGGACAACGTGCAGTTGTTGCCACCGATCGACCGCCAGGAAGTTTGGGCCGCTGGGGTCACTTACAAACGCAGCCAAACAGCGCGGATGGAAGAATCCGAAGCGGCAGCGTCCTGTTATGACCGCGTCTATGTCGCCGATCGCCCCGAGTTGTTCCTCAAAGCGACACCGCACCGCGTGCGTGGCGAGGGACAGGAATTGCGGATTCGAACCGACGCGACCTGGAATGTGCCCGAACCCGAGGTGACGTTGGTGCTGAACAGTCGGATGCAGATCGTTGGCTATACGATCGGTAACGACATGAGCTCTCGCGACATCGAAGGCGAAAATCCACTGTACCTGCCTCAAGCCAAAGTCTACGACCAATGTGCCGGTCTAGGACCCTGGATCACGTTGAGCAGCGACATGCCGCCGCGCGAACAGATGACGATCGATCTGCAAATCCAACGCGGCGACGATGTTGTGTTTGAACAAGCGACCGACGCCGCACAGATGGCCCGCAGCTTTGAAGACTTGGCCAGTTGGTTGGGCCGCGACAACAGCTTCCCCAACGGCGTCTTCCTGATGACCGGCACCGGAATCGTTCCCGGCAGCGACTTTACGTTGGCTGCCGGTGACGTGGTTCGAATCTCCATTGCCGGGATTGGCACGTTGACGAATTCGATCGTTCAAGGCTAGTGCCTGTGCGACCGATGCACTGGGGCAAGCGTCGTGGACGCGTGGTACGGGTGACTTCGTGCGCTTCATAAACTCAGGGGACTCGTAACCTCGTCCACTACTGAATTTCGGGGACTCGTGACCTCGTCCACGACTTAATTTATCAGGCGTTGGCAACGCACGCGTCCTCCCTCTCACCCTTCCCTTTCTCCATCCCACCGCTGACCGCTCATGCTTTCCAATATTCGAATCTGCGACCTTCAAACCAACATCTCCAAACATCCCTATCGCACGCCGATGAAATTCGGCGGCCGTGTCGTCTCGGGGGTCGATGTCTTGGAGGTCCGCTGCACGGTGGAAACCAAGAGCGGACGCCGCGCCGAGGGGCTCGGTTCGATGACGATGGGAAATGCTTGGTCCTGGCCAAGCCAAGTTGTCTCTTCGGACCAGACCTTGGCTGCGATCGAAACGCTCGCTCAACGTCATGCCGCGGCGGCTTTGGAAGCAAAGGTTGAAGGGCATCCACTGGAAATCTGCCACACGCTGGCGAAACTGTTGCGGCCGATCGCTGCAGAGGTGACCCAGGAGGCGGGATTGGACGAAGCGATGCCGCAACTGGCCTGCCTGCTGGCCGCCAGCCCGCTGGAAGCTGCGTTGTTCGACGCCCAGGGCAAGGCGTTGGGAACCAGCAGCTATCGATTGCTCGGCAAAGATTATGTCGATTCGGATCTGCAGCCTTATCTGGGAAATGATTTCGCCGGGCGCTATCTGGATGAATTCGTCAGCCCACAGCCGCAAGCAAGTATGCCGATCTATCATCTGGTCGGGGCGTTGGATCCGTTGACCGATGCCGACGTCGATCAAGCGGTCGGCGATGGACATCCCGAAACCCTCGCAGCATGGATCGAAGCCGATGGGCTGACCCATCTAAAAATCAAGCTTGCAGGCGACGATCTTGATTGGGACATCGACCGCGTCGCGCGGGTCAGCCGCGTGGCCAGTGAGAGTTCCCGCGGGGCGAAGACCGATTGGCGGTTCTCGCTTGATTTCAATGAACGCTGTGCCAATCAACAGTATGTGATCGATATGCTCCAAGGCGTCGCCAAGGTGAGCGACGATGCCAACGGGCGGATTCAATACGTCGAACAACCGACGCATCGCGATCTGGCACGATTCCCCGAAAACACGATGCACGAGGTGACGAAGATGTTGCCCGTGGTGATCGACGAATCGTTGGTCGATCTTGAAAGTCTGCACCTCTCGCGAGAACTAGGTTACAGCGGGATCGCGTTGAAAGCCTGCAAGGGACACGCCGAAGCATTACTGATGGGAGCCGCGGCGCAACACTATAAGCTGTTCCTGTGTGTCCAGGATCTCACCTGCATCGGTGCCAACTTCTTGCACTCTGCATCGCTTGCCGCTCACATTCCCACCGTGGCCGCGATCGAAGGAAACGGTCGGCAGTATTGCCCGGCCGGGAACGAAGGCTGGGAAAAGAAGTTCCCAGGGATGTTCGAGATCACCGACGGCACCGTCGAAACGGGATTGCTTAACGGCCCAGGTCTCGGTTACTGAGCTTCCCGCCGCAGGGCGAGCGTCCGCCGCATTCGCAACGGACGCTGTCGGTTTGCCGCAGATGTGAGATAGCCTTCGATCCAGCGGGCGGTTCCGTTTTGGAACCGCCCCTCGCCGACGACGCCAAAGCGGCGCGCGCTCTTATTCCTTCTTCGCTTTGTCGCCGAAGATCGCTTGGAACTTTTTCACCTTGGGAGCGACAACAAACTGACAATAGCCTTGGCCAGGATTCTGGTTGAAGTAGTTCTGGTGATAGTCTTCGGCGGGGTAAAAGACCTCCGCGGCGCTGATCTCCGTGACTGCGGGACCACCGGGAAACGCATTCGCTTTGTTCAGTTTGTGCTTGTAGTTCGTCGCCAACTCTTTCTGCTCATCGTTGTGATAGAAGATCACGCTGCGATATTGCGTGCCGACGTCATTTCCCTGACGGTTTCGAGTCGTGGGGTCATGCGTTTTCCAAAACACTTCCAACAAAGTATCGAAGCTGACCTTGGTCGGATCATACGTGATCTGGCAAACCTCGGCGTGGCCGGTGCGCCCCGTGCAGACCATCTTGTAGGTGGGGTGAGGAACCTTGCCTCCCATGTAGCCCGAGACGATCTTCTCAACCCCTTCGAGCCGCTGAAAAACCGCTTCGACGCACCAGAAGCACCCGGCGCCAAAGGTCGCGATCTGCATCTCGCCGGTCGCCGCTTGAGCTGTGGCTTCGCTGCTTTCCTGCGGTTCATCCGCACCAACGGCAACCGCCGTCGTCGCGACCATCACCGCCATCATGATTAAATTACGCATCGTGGGATTGTCTCCATTTCTGTGGTCTTCGAGGCCGACGATCTCACCCCGGCTGAACCGTTTAGTATACCCGATCCGGTTTCGAGTCGACGGGTGCCCTGACGAAGAATTTCGCCGTCGACACGCTCGCGGCGTCGAGTCCGGTTTTCTAGGCGTCGGACGCGATAGGCATCACGCCTGGGCTCGTGCCCCCCTTTCCTAGCCAGTCGTCCGCGACAACCAGACGGATGTCTGGTCGGAAGCGAGAAAGTCGGCAAGACTCCCGATTGAAGGCCGTATAAAACGCAGAAACGTTGTTTGCCGATCGTGTTCCCTCGCCAGAACCAAGAATCCTCGGCGCGGGCGGATTAGCATAGACGGTAATGATGCTTTGGATCTCCCCCCGCGAATGCGCTCCGCCCATGAAATCTGTTCCTACCGACGACCGGTCGCGCCGATCGTTTCCGATTTTCACCTTTGCTTTGCTGAGTGTTGCTTGGTTCGGCCCGTTTGCTGCGGCGCGCGATCTGGTGTTGCCCGAGGTGCCTGCCAATTGGCAGTCGTTGCTGCAGACCGATCCCTCAGCGCTTCAGGAGCACCTGACCGCGGTCCTGGAGACACAGTGGGATGCTGTCGAGTTCGATGCCGACGATGATGCGTCGTCGCTGTTGGCGAAAGCACAGCAGATCTTCGCACTCAATGCCGCCACGCGGCAACGTGTCGATGCGCTTTGGAAACTGAGTGGTCCGATCGGGGCTTCCGCCGATTCCCCCGAGGCCCGCCCGGCGGCGGCCACCTTCTTAAAAACAATCTCCGCCTGGGTCGACTTCTCGGGACGCTTGCGGTTCGCGACGCGAGAACACACTCGCCAGACAGTACGCCGCCTGCCGCGGCGCGATGTCGCCCGACTGATCGGCCTGGCGCAACAGTATCAAGTGGGGATCGTCGCTCCAGCAATTGCGTTCGTCTTGGCTCAGCCCCCGGCAACCAGCAAGGTGCAGCCGTTTGATCATGCCACGCGAATGCAGTTGGTGCGTCTGATCCAATCGACTCACGAGATCGATGCCACCGCGTCGCTATACGAATTGTTGCGTTGGCCTCACACGCCCGATGCGCTGCGTTTGCATCTGTTGAATACGCTGCGAACGATCGGGATCTCCCAAGCCTCGTTGACCGATTCCAATCGCCTGACGCCGGCGGAATTGTTGGCCGAACTCGAACAGATGAAAACGCAATCACTGTCGGTCGAAGATCAACAACTGCGGATCGAACTGATGCCGTGGCTCGCCAGCCTAGCGGAACACGGCGTCCAAGGCGCAACGTTCCGCTGGGGGCCTGTGGAAATCCAAGCTGGCGATTGGGTCTTGCAACGCAATCCATCGCCTTACAATCGCTTCACCGATCTTTCCCCGGGCTTATTCACACATGTAGGAATCGCTGCAGAGGTGACCGACAACGCGGGCATTCGCCGAATCGTGATCGTCGATCTTCCGGAAACCGGCACCAAAATCGAAGCCGATACTGCCGACGAATTTGTCTCGACCAGCCTGCACTGGGTCGTGTTGCGTCATCGCGATCCCAAATCGGCGGCAGCCATGGGACGCGTCGCAGCGAAGCTGGCCGGTCGAACCTCCGAATTTGATCTGACCTTTAACACCGCGTTGGTTCACGAGCAACGCGGGATTGTCGACCGCCCCGACGATGCCGTGCGCACCTATTGCGCCGGATTCTTGGCGTTGTGCGCCCAGGAGGCGGGCGTGTCGTGGGAGCAGCTGTTTCCGTTGGTCGAACGACCGATCAACGATCGCTGCGGCGAGAATTTGGAATCGCTGGGGCTGACGATGACCGAATTCCTTTCTCCCAGCGGCCCGCTGTTTTCGCCCGACCTGCAAATCGTCGGCGCCCGGCCCCCGATGTACGCTCCCGACAATCAGATTCGCGAAGCCGTCTACGATCAATTCGCCCGAAGGATCTCCGAACGGGAGTTCCAAATGCACGAGACCTCGGCGCAGCGGTTGCGGCAGCAACTGGCCGAACTGAGCAGCGACTACAGCTGGGTTCGGGCAGCACTTGCCCAAGTCAACGATGTCAGCCCGGCGATCGATCTGGTCGTGGCCGGACGCGTGGCGACGATCGTCGAGAACTTGGATGCAATCGCCGACACGCAGGCCGAGGCGTTCAGCGATGCGATGACCTTGGTGACCGCTCAAGGCGTGCCAGCGAAGGCTCCCCCCGAAGAGGCAGCTCGGTTGACGGAGGTTCTGGCGAATCTGAAATCGGATCATCCGCAGTGGTTCGCCGATGCGGCAGCTGGAAAACTTTCGAACCGCCAGTTACAGCAACTTTTGACACGTTTTTATTCCGAACAGGGGCAAGTCTCGGTCGACGCGATGTTTTTCCCTGAATCACCTTCGCCGCAATAGAAGGTATCGCCAGCTCGATTGCCCGTTTTTTCAGCTCGGAATTGACGGCGACGCCACGGGTACGATGATTCCGCCGGCCCGATAACTTTTCAGTGTCATAATGCAGACCCAACCGGCGCCGTCGACTAGAATGTTTCCTGTCGGTCGATCGTGAATCGACAGCACGACCCTTCCCCGCCTCAGCTTCCTCAGCACACTCAAACGCTATGAACAGACGCTTTGCTCGTGCAATCTGCACGCTGGTTTTGACCTATCCATGCATTTCGGGGCTCACCGCGTCGGCACAGTTGCCGGTTGCTGAATTACCGGAGGACCGCGAGGTCAAATACAGCACCGACATCTTCCCGGTCTTAAAGAAGAACTGCGTCGCGTGTCACAATGCCAGTCGGGACGAGAGCGGTGTGAATCTGGAATCGGTCGAAAAAATGTTGGCCAGCGACAGCGACGAGCTGTTGGTCGCGGGAAAATCAGACACCAGTCGATTGTTTGCCCTGGCCGCTCACATCGATGAACCGATCATGCCGCCGGAAGACAACGAAGTTGGCGCGGCACCGCTGAATCCGATGGAGTTGGCGTTGTTGAAGCGTTGGATCGATCAAGGCGCGAAGGTCGACGTTGCCAATCCAGGCATGGTGAAATACGAATGGCAAGCATTGCCCGCGCATCTGCGTACCGTCTACGCGTCGACGATGTCGGGCGACGGTCGTCTAGCGGCAGCCAGCTTTGGCAATCAAATCCGCGTTTTTGGTAAAAGCTCTTCGACACCGATCGCTGAGTTGTCGAGCGTCGACGAAGCGGGCAAGCCGACTCCGCCGCACCTCGATTTTGTCCAAGACCTCGCCTTCTCGCCAGTCGACAACCGCTTGGTCTCGGCCGGTTTCCGAAACGTGAAAACGTGGACGATGAACCCTCCGCAAGCGATTGCGTTGCCAAGCTTCGATCCGGCGGCCAGTTTGTCGTTGGCGATCGATCGCACAGGAACTCAGGTTGCCAACTTTACAAAGCAGGGCGATGTGCAAGTCGCGGCGATTGGATCCGAGGCGTGGCAGTGGAATCAAAAGATCGCATTGCCCGAGGCGTTTGCTGGCGACGCGGCTCCCGCCGTGGTGGCAGCGATTGCTGTCGACGGCAAGACCGCTGCGATCGCGTGGCAACAAGAACTGCGGATCGTGAAGTCCGATGCGGCGGAAGCCGTGACGTTGACCTCCGAAAAACAAATCGCTTCGATGGCCTGGGATCGCAACGGCCGTCTGGTCACCGGCGACGAGAGTGGTGGTGTCACGTTCTGGGTTGCCGAGGGAGAGTCCTTCAAAGCGGTCACCGAATCGATGGGAGACAAGCCGGTATTGCATCTTGTTGTGCCAATCGAAGGGGCAGCCGTTTTGATGGCGGTCGATGCAGCGGGGAAGATCGCCGCATGGCATGCTGCGGAAACAAAGATCAAAGAGACGAAACAATTACCCGCGGCCGCGAAGTTTGTATCGCCGACGCGCGACGGTGCAGGGCTGTGGACGACGCTCGATTCGGGAGTGTTTGGACTGTTTGACATCGCATCGGGCAAGTTGGCGGAATCTCCGAAGTTCGATCCGGTCCAAGCCGAGGCTTATGCTCAAGCGAATTGGACCGTCTTGGTTGGCGAGCGATTGGTTGCCGCGACGGAAGCGGAATTAAAGACCGCGCAGACCAACGAGACGGCAGAAAAAACCAACCTCACCAATTCGGAAGCCGATGTGGCGGCCAAGGCGAAGGCTCGCGATGAAGCGAAGAAGCCGGCGGAGGATACGAAAAAGGCCGCCGACGCAGCACAGGCAGCATTGGTAGCCGAACAGGCCAAGCAGAAAGCGATGATGGAGAAGCGAGTCGCTTTGGCGGCAAAGATCCAGCAATTGGATGCCGCAGCGCCGGCGATGGTCAAAGAGAAAGAGACGGTCGCGGCCGCAGCGGCGGAGGTTGCGACGAAGATGACCGCCATGCAAACGGAGATCGCGGCGGTCGAGGCTGAGATGAAAAAGAAGCTCGACGAAATGAAGGCTGCTGCAGCGGCGATCGCAAAACAGAAAGCGGACCAAGAGGCCAAAGTGGCTGCGATTGCGGCCAAGATCGCTGCAGAAGCGGCTGCTAAAACCGCGGCAGCTGCCGAACTGAAGGCGATCCCAGACGATGCCGCGCTGGCCGCAGCGGTCAAGGCAGCGGCTGATGCCGCGGAGAAAGCGAAGAAGGAAGCAGAGGCGAAAGCGGAGGCTCTGCAGAAAGCCGAGTCGGCAGTCTCGCTGTCCGAAGAGTCCAAATCGCGAGCGGCCAAGCGTGCCGCGGAGTCGACAGAGGAAGTCGCTTCGCAAACCAAGCTCGTTGCGGCGGCGAAGGCCGAGCAGGAGCAGCGCAAGAAACACGAAGCGGCGGCGAAGGGAGCTCAGGATCAATCGCTGGCCGCCGACAAGGCACTGGCGGTTTTGGCTGACGGCAAGTTCCTTGTGACGCAATCGAGCGCGTCGGGACAGTGGAATCTGTGGACCGCTGCGGGAGATTGGATCACGGCACTGGACAAGGGAGGCGAATTGGTCGCCGCGGGCTCGCAGAGCGTCTTGATTCGAGGTGACAACGGTAAAGTGAAAGCGTATCGCTTGCCGGAGAAGCTGTGGGGCCAAGATCGGATGATCGGTTCGCCTACCGGCGAGAGTCCGTTTTCGGACCGCGTGTTGACTGTCGATATCGACCCGACTGGCAAGTGGTTGGTGACGGGCGGCGGCGAACCATCGCGTAGCGGCGAGGTGCAGATCTGGAATCTTTCCGACGGATCGCTGGTTCGCAATTTTGATAATCCGCACACCGACACCGTTCTGTGCGCTCGTTTCTCTCCCGACGGCAAGACCTTGGCGACCAGCAGCTCGGACCGGATGATCAAGCTGTGGGATCTCGAGACAGGAAAGTTGCTGAAGACCCTCGAAGGGCACACCCATCACGTCAACTCGATCGCCTGGAACGTCGACAACCGGCAACTCTCCAGCGCATCGGCCGATTCCAGCGTCAAGATCTGGGATGTGTCGACGGGACAGGCGAAGCGAACGATCGGTGGACTGACGGGCGAACTGACCCGACTTGTCTACGTCGGCCGCGATGACCGCGTCGGCTTCGTCAGCGGAGACCACTACTTCCGCGTCTATCGCACCGACAATGGCGGTCGCGAAACCAACGCCAAAGTGGCCGAAGGGTATCTGTACGCGTTGGCCTCCAACCGCGACGGGACGCTGTTTGTCCTGGGGGGAGCCGACGGGAATGCCAAGATCGTCGACAAAGCGGGAAAAGAAACGCAGAAGTACGAGTGATCGCCGCAACGACGCGGACCGCCACGAAAAAAGCCACTTGGAAAACTTCCAAGTGGCTTTTCAGCGGATGGGGTGGGATTCGAACCCACGGTACGGTTACCCGTACGCTAGTTTTCAAGACTAGAGCCTTCGACCACTCGGCCACCCATCCGTCTTATCGATCATTGAGCCGTCCGTCCCGCAGCACAGGTCTTCGGGCAAGGCAGCTCGCCCTGGAACCTTAGCATGTTTTGGAGCCAGTGCGGATGTGGAAAGTCTACTGTCCATGATGCAAAACGCAAAGTGCGGTTACCGCATCCGAATCGCTGCCAAGGTCGTCAGGAAGCGTTAAATCGCTACAAAATGATGCCTCGTCCTGATAATTTTTGTGGCCGGCTTGTAGGGTGGCTTGCAAAAAATCGTCTCCTGCGAGATACTTCCTGCACGCCGAGAGATTGTCGCCTGCCTGTGACAATCGCTCGCGCGTGATTCGATCCTGTGCCGAGCCCCTTTTGCATCGGCGCGGGTCGAAAGAATTTAGGTTGAGCCGAAGTGGCGGAATTGGCAGACGCGCTGGATTCAAAATCCAGTTGGAGCAATCCAGTGTGGGTTCGAGTCCCACCTTCGGTACTTGGTGACACGATCACCCGCAATCAAAGGCCCGCAAACACTCACGTGTTGCGGGCTTTTTTCGTATCCGCTTCGCTTCTGTTGTTGCTCTCGATCGCTTCCTTGCGGCACTTCGCGGGTGTATCTTTCGTTGCCCCACAGGCGCCCTCTTGGACCGCTCGGCCGAACGACTCTTGCTTGGTCATTGCCTCTTGCTTCCTCGCCATCGGTGCCGAATTCACAAGTCCACTCGAGCCGTCCTTTGTCGGGCACATCGCGAGCAACTCCGCCTCACGCGCTGCAGGCAAATTTTGAATCCGGCTTGAGCCATCCTTCCACGCCAGCACGTTGGACGATCCTCTTGAACGTCGCGTTGATTTCCACCTCAGGCGTCGAACGGGTACCTCCCCAACGGTTTCGTGGCGCTCGTGGCCCGCATCGCGAGAAGCTCCTAGACGCCCGAAAAGGTTCGCTGGAGCGACGCGGCGGCACTCATAGGAGTGCCGGCAGTTGCATGAGGGTGCGCAACCAGCGAGAATGGGCAGTACAATCAAAACTGTTCTCGCAGGGCAACCCGTGAGAACAGGACAATAAAACCTATTCTCAGCCGGACCAACCGGTGAGAAATACGTTACCCGACTGACATAGACATGACGGACAACCCGTTCCAGCCTCCATCGGATGACGCCAACCGGGATACGCCACCAATACGGCAACGTATCCCTAAACCCCGACCTGAAATTGCTGGCCAACTCAGTGCGTTCGGATGTCTCGGTGGTGCGTTGGTCGGCACGGTTGGCTTCCTCGTCTTGATTGCGGCAATTGAACTCTTGATGACGCCACCCTTTAAGTCGCCTCCGAACTACGGACAGTTTGGCATCATCGTCATTGGTGTTGGGTTCTACGCGGCACTTTTCGGCGTTTGCCTTGGCATTGTTCCATACGTTACTTGGCTCGGCTATATTCCCGTCCATCTGCTTGGGCTCTGGCTCATCTGGGCGATCGACAAGCAGTTCTTCGCTGAGGTTGACTGGACGGAGGCTCCGATCGTTGCGATGTTTGCTATACTTGCGCTCCCGACCCCGATTGCCGTTTGCGTAAACTTGTGGGTGAACCGCTATCCGCGAATCCCACACATGGGGTAACCATCGCGTGAACCGGAGCACGCGAGCCGAGCGTTTTGAAGTTGAAAACCTTTCGCGCGTGCCCGGTTACGCGTACCGTTATGCGGTAACACAATGATCGATTGCTTAGATGAAACGGTACAGCCACTCGACGTTGCGGCATTGAACCGACTCTTAACAGACACCGGTTCAGGACTACGGTTTGACGATGACTTCCTGTCAGCGATCCCACGCATACACGGCGCAAGTCCGGTAAATCAATATTTTACAGATAAGGCAGGTGCAGTTAGAAGGATTGGATGGTTCGTATCTTTCTACGACTTTGACTCAGATTTACCTGCGCCACGGCAAGTGGATTGCATGTATGGTGATAATGACACACGTGTAATCGATCGATCGCTTCAATACCTCGTCCGCTGGGGAGACATGTCCATCTACGGACCTTTTGACGACAAAAGAGCATTTTACCCTTTTGCTGCGCTATATCGAGACCCAAAAAACGACCACTCCGCACCATTTTCACTCTGCTGGCACCACGGGGACGGAAATGATTCGTTGTGCTTTGACACGTCTACGTCGCCATGCTCGGTGGTATATTGCAACTTCGATAATGCGCAGGACGCGTTTTGTCGGTGGGAATATGATGACGAGCAATATGATTTCGGGCACTTAGTTCATGTCGCTGATTCGTTCTCAGACTTTGCTACCATGCTGCACAAGACGTACGCGGAAGCAAGCGCATAACCAAGCGATGATACGGAGCGGCGGTGGCCACCGTTTTGAAGTGGCTGAGTCGTTTCCCGCCGCCCGCATATCGCCATCGTTATCCGACAGAACGATGAACAACGCTGATACAATTGCTGATCTCCAACGTCGTATCAGCGTTTTCCCTCCGATTGATTGCGTTACCAATCTTACAGTTGCTCCTCCGCCACCTCTTGCCCCAGCTTTGGTCTCCGAGTTCGAGACGGCAACCAACTTGCGTTTGCCTTCGTTTATCCGAAGGCTGTATTCCGAAGTTGCAAACGGAGGATTTGGCCCCGCATACGGAATTGTTCCGCTCATCGCATCTGGCGACGACACTATCCTCGACTGGAACTCCAGATACCGTTCCGCGAACCGATCAGAACCGGATGGGCCACAATGGCCCGACCACTTGCTTCACTTCTGCGAGGGTGGGTGCGTTACCACATACGTGCTTGACATCCGCACAGACGAAGCCCCCGTTTACAAAGTGGACGCCGATGCGTCCAATAATATCTATGATTGGCTTCACTTGGTTTCGCCATCTGTCGAATCGTGGCTTGCTGACTGGGCGCGTCATCCCGTAACGCAAGATCGCGGATAACCATGGATTGCACCGGAGTCGGGCTTGCGGGCGTTTTCAAATGGTTGACTTTACTCTCCCGACCCGGTGAATCCGGACGTTCCTCCACTAGCAATGAACCGTTCGAGTTTGCGATTCACACTCCGGAGCCTATTCGTGGCAATTTGCGTAATTGCGATTATCCTGGGCTTGATTTCCAACTGGTTGACGAAACCGTACGCTATCACCGGAAAATATCCAAATGGGAAACGTGCGTTTGAACAACTGCAGCGACGGACGATAAATGGTGAAGTCCAAGAAATCAAAACGACGTGTTGGTTTCCGAATGGTAAAATTGCTTTCAGACTCACGGCTGAAGAACAAACCTATTGGTATGCGAACGGAGAGAAGTTCGACGGTCGGAACACCGCTGAAGTCCAACAGTGGCTAAGAGCATACGGACACCAATTTGCGGATGCCGGTGAACCATCCCCACGACCGATTAACGGTTGCCTAAATTGGTGGAACGGGTGGTAGGATCAATCAACGTTTCCCGACTTCGCAGGGTTGCCGTGCCCCAACGAGGAGGAACCAAGGCATGGACACGGAGCGACCGTTAACGCGTTTTGGTAGTTGGAAACTCCGCTGCGGTCGCCCGGTCATGCCAACCGTTCGGCAAATGAGCAAGACTGTGGGAAATCAACAGTACGAGATGCGGTCCAATGTGTTTGGTGGTGAGTCGCTCTATCTTCCGCCAGGCGTCAGTCTTGAGACGGTTCCGACTTCGTTCCTTGAGTTGTTCACCGACCGTCTGACTGACCACCATGTCGCAATTTATAGAAACCCACGCGCGTACTTCAATTGGCTCGCTCGACGAGCACGGATTGCAGGGATGAAGAACTGGCTTTTGGCGATGGCTGCAACGAATCAATGCGGGCTCCATCTCCATCGTGCCGAATTTGGTCCATCTGTGCAAACTGAAGTATTCGTCCGGGGCTTTTTGCCTCACCCAAGACGTTTCTGTGACTTTCGGCTTGCCTCCAACAAACCGCTTTTTGATTTGCCGGTCGCGTTGCAAGACATCTACGAACTCATTGATGGAACGATTGAGGGCGATGTGTTTGAAGCGGGCGGGTTTGATAATCTGTCCAGCCTTAGGTTCGACGCTTCATCGCTCCCAATCCCTGATTCTCATGGCGTTTCCGACCTCGACCGTGCTTTATGGTTCTATACGAACAGCACTGGCGACCGGTTGCTTGCCGATGGTGAAAAGGTGTTTTGGTTTCTCCACGAAAACTGTGGACTCGTCGAAGCCGGGAATCTGACCAAAGTCGTTGACTCGTATTTCCTGTCGCTCCTGACTGGTGCCAAGTGGCTTTTTGATCCCTACTGTTCTTCACGCTAAGTCGCCGAACCATGGGTTGCACTAGAGCACGGCATCTGGCGTATTGCAGTGGAAAACTAATTCGCCGTGCCTAGTGAACCCTACCGTTCTGCTACGAAGGAAACACCCATCTCAGAATGAGAATCAAACGTCGCGTCGAGACGCCATTCTCGTTCAATACTCGCACGCTCTTTGCGATCGTTACCGTTTCTGCAATTGGGATGTGGCGTGGCGTTTTTGCATTGCTTGTGGCAATCGGAATTACCGCAATTCACTATCTAGTGCTCTCCGCGTTCGCATGGCTTTTGGCACGAACCAATGGACAACCCAAACCTCCGTATCATCGTTGGCGATTGGTCACAGCCGATAGCGGCGACACGATTCGGACCTGCACCACTACGTTCCTGATCTTCTTCGCTGTTTGGCATTTGTTCTGGTTGCTGGTTCTACTGCCACCAGGCTTCCCGCAGCTCTGGGATTCTCAAATTCACGGATTCTGTACCTTGGCTCAACTCGAACACACCGTAGCTGCCGCATTTGCTCTGCTGCTCATCACGTCGTTCCTGACCAACATTTTCGCTGGTACGCCTTTCTCTCATCGGATTTGCATTGACACCTCGACGCTGCTAACCTTGCTCTCGGCTACTCACTTTGCCATTCCTTAACCCGAGCGCAAGAGCAGAACCATCGATTGCAACGGAGCGGCGGTGGTCGCCGTTTTGGCAATGGCTGAGTCTCTCGCCGCCGCCCGCTGAATCGTGACGTTCTGTCCATCGTGTACACGTTGATTTCGCTAGGACAACTCAATGCGCACATACAGTTTTGAAAATAGCGAAATCGAAGTCCACTTCCGACCGTTTGGTGTCTTCTTGTGGTTGCTGGCAGGTTTTGAAGTTCGAGTTGGCGGACGAACCTATATCCCGAAGTTCGACACAGCAGGATTCAATACTCAGACCAATTTTCAGCTTCGATCCGGCGATAAGGAGCTTAGCGGAGTTGTGCGTTCGCTTGGACCGATGTGGCTTTTGCCCAGAATGCGATACGTAGTCAGGGTTGATGATTCCGAAATAGCTACAGACGCGCAAACATTGCAGCGATGGTATTTGTCATACTTTATGTGGGGGCTTGTCTTCGCCACCTGCATGCTTGCCGTGATAGGGGCAATTGTCGTTTTGATGATTGTTTTCCGGCTTGTTCAGTCGTAGATCGGAATTCAAATGCTGACAGAACCATCCCGTGCACCGAAGTACGGCTTGCGCGGTTTTCCAAATGGACACTCAACCTTCCGTACTCGGTGACGGGTGCCGTTACCCGACTGACATAGACATGACGGACAACCCGTTCCAGCCTCCATCGGATGACGCCAACCGGGATACGCCACCAATACGGCAACGTATCCCTAAACCCCGACCTGAAATTGCTGGCCAACTCAGTGCGTTCGGATGTCTCGGTGGTGCGTTGGTCGGCACGGTTGGCTTCCTCGTCTTGATTGCGGCAATTGAACTCTTGATGACGCCACCCTTTAAGTCGCCTCCGAACTACGGACAGTTTGGCATCATCGTCATTGGTGTTGGGTTCTACGCGGCACTTTTCGGCGTTTGCCTTGGCATTGTTCCATACGTTACTTGGCTCGGCTATATTCCCGTCCATCTGCTTGGGCTCTGGCTCATCTGGGCGATCGACAAGCAGTTCTTCGCTGAGGTTGACTGGACGGAGGCTCCGATCGTTGCGATGTTTGCTATACTTGCGCTCCCGACCCCGATTGCCGTTTGCGTAAACTTGTGGGTGAACCGCTATCCGCGAATCCCACACATGGGGTAACCATCGCGTGAACCGGAGCACGCGAGCCGAGCGTTTTGAAGTTGAAAACCTTTCGCGCGTGCCCGGTTACGCGTACCGTTATCAGACTGAAATCGCACATGCCTGAAACCATCAACTTCTACTTGGTCGACGACGAGTACGGTGCGTTCTCGAATTTCGCCGCGTATCCGATTGAACTCGATGGCGCAACATGGCCTACGACTGAACACTACTTCCAGGCACAAAAGTTTGCTGGGACTCAACATGCTGAGGAGATTCGGCTCGTCGAGTCTCCGATGAAGGCTGCACGAATGGGACGTGATCGGCAGCGCCCTCTTCGTTCTGACTGGGAGGACGTGAAGGACGATATCATGCGTGTCGCACTCTACGCCAAATTCACACAACATCCTGATCTGAGGGAACTACTGCTTGGCACTGGCGACGCTATGATTGTGGAACACACAAAGAACGACGGATACTGGGGAGACGGCGGCGACGGTACCGGACGCAATATGCTGGGTCAAATGCTTGTCGAACTACGCGCACGAATCCAGCGCGGCTGATAACCATCGCGTGCACCGGAGTACGCGAGTCAGGCGGTTTTGAAATTGAGAATCTTTCGCGCGTACCCGGTGACGCGTGCCGTTCCCCGACTAACTCAAAGCGGTTTCCGACACTGACCAATGCGTAAACAACAATCTCCGGCCGAACGACGATTGCGCCGAATCAAATCTGTTGCCGCGCTCATTCTGTTCGGATGCATTGTCATTTCCGTTTTCGGAACGGTTCATGGAATGGTGCGAAGCTTCAATGCAATTGCACTGGGAGGATCGGCACCGATTGAAGAGGACCTCGCCGAATCAATCCAATCGTCGATGACACTTACACGCATCTTGATACCTATCATGTTTATTGCTGGCATTGCTTGGGTCGGTAGCTGGTGCAAACTTCGAAGGCCGCTTACCATTGACATAGGTTCCGATCGATTGACTGCGGATGATCCGGGCTACCAACACACACAGCAAAACGACGGGTAACCATCGCGTGAACCGGAGAACGCGAGCTAAGCGATTTGGCCGTTAGAGACCTTCCCGCGCGTTCCCGGTTACGCGTAGCGTTACCCGACTGAAACATGAGTGGCACACTTCAACTGTTGACGCACATCGGGCTGGCAGGATTTTCACTCGGGCTCGGTCTTGCGGTGTTTCCCGATGCCAACGTTTTCGTGATGATGTTTGCCGCTTTGTTCTGGCTGATTGCGTACTTTCACTTCGCCGACGCTTTTTGGATTCCGTCGTGGGGGCGTGGACACGATTTCGTGGATCGAATTGGAATTGCAATCAAAGGAGTTGGTTTTGCGATGATTTCCGTATGCGTAATACTTGCTCCTTCGATTGGTTCGATCGCGATTGGGTTGATCGGTTTGATTGTGATCTTGTTTGGGCGCATACTATGGGAATTGCTGCTCGTTGACGGATCTTCGCCCCAGTGATCCTTGCGTACTCATTGTGGATAGGTGTGGCTCCAATGAGCGGGTAACCATCGGTTGCAACGGAGGCCGCGAGTTGACGTTTTTTGAAGTGGTGAGTCGTTCGCGCGGCCCCGCTGAACCGTACCGTTCGCCAACGGAATGCGAGGAGCAGCAAATGAAACGACGATTTCTTAACCTCCTTTGGGTCTCATCGCTCATTGGTTGCGCAGCAATATGTTTGCTGTGGATGCGCAGTACCTCCGGCGTTGACTCCGCAAGCTTGACCTATAATCGCTATCTCGCTAACGGACGCGCTGCATCTAATGAAGTTTACTTAACTTCCGATAGTCGATTGTGGATCAACATTATTGCAGGCTCTGTTGCACCCTATGACGGCCAACTTGTTTGGGGCTATCACGTAAGTGCTGACATGAGCAAGGGAAAGCCTCGTTTTCGATACGACCGAAGTCCCTATGCGACAAACGTCTTTGTAGGTGATGGTCGAGTGCCTACGAATGACAGTGCAATGTCTGGATGGGGACCGCTCCGTTGGCAAGACTTCCGAAGATCAAGTAATGGCGAGCAGTTCCGATCAATAACATTCGGTGTTTCCCATTGGGCGATTTTGATTCTATTCCTCTTGCTTCCGTCGTACCGTATTTACCTTCTGCGTCGTTCAACTAGGACAAATGCAACTAAGGCAAATGGCGAACAATGGGTTGCAACGGAGCGGGCGACAGAGCGATTCGGCAATGGTTGCTCAATCGCGCCCGCCCGCTGAACCCTGTCGTTATGCCACAACCCGCGTGTCCATCCTCGGTGACAAACTCACGCGTCCCCTGCTCACTGGAGACCCAAACCCTATGCGTCAATCGTTGATCCTCACTTCATTGACATTTGTCGTTTGCCTGGGCTGCGACACGGCAGCACGCCAACAGCAAGCCGAGGAAGCTCGACGACAACAGACGGTAAATGAACTCCGCGAACTGGGGGAAGAAATGCACAACAACCCAGAAAATCAGTCGGCACCCGATTCAACTGCGGCTGATACCTCGGAGGAAGATCCCGATTCGCCCAATAACAACGCCGCCTCTTCCGAGTGATTTACATGCCAGAGTCCTATGCCAGTTCACTGCGAGTACGTCGCGGTGAGAAGAGATGCCAAACACCAGATCGCCAAATTGTTTGTAACCTAAGTACACTCACCGTTTGCTACGGTTCGTCCGTGTCATCAAGGCAGATCGAACGGCATAACAAAAAAATGCACCGGAGTTGCCGACCGGGCCGAATTTGAAATCAACGTCGCTGTCGGCAACCCGGTGATTTTGCTCGTTATTTGCCAACGGTCAGGACGAGAACATGATTGCCTACTCTAAACGATTCGCAGTAACAGCCGCCGTAGTAGCCCTCATTTCGTGTGCCTGCTTGACTGGCAGAATTCGGCCGCAGTCCGACGCAATTTCAACACAGGCGCTTCCGACCGGTTCGGAGAGCCCGGAAGGCGTAGCGTGTGATCTGGTTCGCTCATACATTTCGAAGGACGCTGACCTGTTTCACGATCGCCGCTGCAAAGTTTCATGCGAGAATTCGTTTGACGCCACAGTGGCGTATGAATCCCTGACGCATTACGAGCCAGTGCAATTGAACCCCAATTCGCCAAGTTCAACCGTCGAACTGAAAATCAAGAGTGCCAGCATCAATTCGAGCGCCGCACCTTCAGCAGATACGTCCTTGAAGTGGGATACAGCACCGGGCTTTTCAAACCCAGGACGCGCAGAGTTGATGTTAACTTACGGCGCATTCGAATCAAAAGTCGTGGATGTGATTGCGACGTCACCCACCGGTCAAGAGTATTTATTTCGTGTTCAGGCAATGCAATACCCAGAGACGTGGGACCTCCACGATCCTGTGCCAAGCGGTGTTTGGCGAGGTCGACTCATCGCTGCCACGGAATCACAAAGCAAATAACCATGCGTTGAACGCGAGCGGGCGATCACGCGGATTTTGATATCATAGTCCAACGCGCCCGCCGCGTTAACGCGGTCGTTATCCGATCAAAATTACCTACTCATCCAGTTTCCATTGGCCCGAAACAATGGCAATCACACGCAAAGCTCAACGTAGAGTTGATCAGTTACTCGGTGTCCCGACGACTCGCCCGGTGCTTGCGATCGCTGCGTTCCTTGCGCCATTCGCTCTTACGGCCGTCGGGACTTGGCTTGACTTCAACCATTTCCTCGTCGTTGTGCCGTGCGCAGCTGCGGGCATTGCCAGTACGTTACTCTGTATTCAATTGCTTGGTGGCAACAGCATTCATCCAAAGTGGGTTCTCCTTGCGGGTCTCTGCTATGCTGTCTACGCCGGCCAAAACTGGTACATATTTGCGTCTCTCACCGCGGGGGTATTGCTTTGCTTGGCTGCAATCGACCGTTACGTCGGCTACTTCACTCCATTGTTTGGCCAATCGTCTAATCGCCACCGTGTCTTCCCAAAGTTCTAAACTCAGTGATGCTCACCTTCCCGCACGCTCTCCGCGGGCGGATAACAATAAAATGCAGCCGAGTTGCGGTCGCTGCGTGTTTCAAAGTTCCAGATCAACCGCCGCAACCGGCTGATTTTGGTCGTTAGCCATCTGGGAACAATAATGAATCCATCTCGACGAAGAGCGGCGATATCGATTGGGAGCGCAATGGCTTGCCTCTCGCTGAAACCCTGCTGTGAAGCGGATGACGAAACGAAAATTGCGTCAGATGCATTTACTGGAATTTGGTCATCACACTACCAGCAGACTTTTATTTATCTGATCATCCAACCCAATCAGAAGGCCGTCTTTGCACTCCTGGATCAGGGCTACAGTTTCGGGGAGGTTCCTTGGATTCCGGCAAAGAACGGAATCATCGTACGCGGATTCCCAATGCTACGACTCTGGCAAACAAATCAACCTGACCGGTGCAAGGTCCGAATGCAAGAGATACCGCCTGAAATGACGAATGACACGTTTGTGAAATTTCCTTTGAGCTTCTACATGACACGGCAGCAGGACCACTTGCCTGCAGCACTCGCCGAACTGGAGATTCCGAAAGATTGGCATGGTGCCAATCCGCCATCCGACTTTGATCGTATGGTCGGAAAACCACGAGTCGTCAACTTGAAATGATGGCTAACCAATGCAATGCACCGGAGCTGGCGACCGGCCGGTTTTCACATTGACAAACACTCGCGCCAGCCCGGTGATTGCGAGCGTTATCTGAATGAAATCGATTCGCCCGGCACGCCATTAGGTGTTTTTTAACGTTACGAATCGTAGCCGGAAGCTCGACGCCCGCAGGATGTCCGGACGAGATTAGCGAGGGGCCCCCCCCTCAAAAAAGTCCGGAAAAATATCTGCGCTGGCGGTCGGTCTACGCAAACCGGGCCGCGCCACAATATGCCCCTCCCCCGTCAGCAACCGAGCCACGTCTTCCACGCGAGAATGATCGCGACTGCACTTTAAGGCCGCGGCCGTGATCCGCCCGGTTCGATAAAGATTGACAACCTCCCCCAAAAGAGCTAACGTCGTGTTCCCAGCGTTCGCTTGTGCAACGCGAAACGGTGAGAACAGGTTGCCTATCCCATTCGCTACGGCATTATCGGGGTGAATATGTCGCTCACGCGACACTTGTTCTCACCGGTTCCCCAGAGAGAACAAGTCAAATACCCATATTCTCTCTCGGGAAAGTGGGTGAGAAACATTGTTATCCGACTGAAATGCTCGAATTCTGAGCCTCAACGAACATGTATGACTTTCGCCCGATCGACCACAAAGACTCCGACGCAGAATACGCTGCGTTGGTTCGAGGCGACGTTGCAAAGAAGGCGGGATGCGACCTGCTTGATACCGTCGATTCGGCTGCGCTTGTTGGTCGCTGGCGTAGTTCGCTCGACTACCGACATACCGAATTATTCGACTATGACTTTCGGGCGGACGGGACGTACTCGATGCCGACCTCGTTTTCAGGACCGACCCCAAATACCTGGCGCATTGACGGCGATCACTTCATCGATCATTCTTGGTGCCCGCCTGCGCCGGAATATGACATCCACGAACCGATGGACAATATCGAGACTTACCGTTGCGCCCAATTGACTGACGGTCGGTTCGCATACTGGAATGGTGATGGCAGCCTTCTCGTCTTCCTCACTCAAATAATCGGATAACCATCGCATGCAACCGAGGACGGGTGGTCAGTTTTTTCGTCTGCTTGCAAGTAGTTCGCCCGTCCCGGCTGATGCGTAACGTTATTCCGCTAGAGAGATCTAAATTGTTCGACCACTTTGATTTTTCGCTTCTGGATGACCCTGAGTTCAAGGAAGACTCCGTCCGCGAAGGAATCCGTAGCCTCTCATAAAGCTGCGATTCCCGATGGAGGATCGCGACGATCCGAAGTGATCGAACCTCTTTTCTTCTGATCCAACAAACAAAAGCCGCACGGAGGTCAATGGCATGAAGGAGTCGCACACGATTCAATCTGGGTCTGGTCGCAAAAGGCGCGAGACTGTAACGCTGACGATCGGCGAAACATACCGCGTCGAACCGTTGAACCCGCAAAAGAAAAAACATCGCGGTCGCGTCTGTGCGATTCTGGAATTCGATGATGATTTCATGCCGGGGTTTGCATCTGTTCGCTTCCACGACAACAACCGCGTCGGCAAAGTCGATTTGTCTGATCTTGTGCCCATCGATAGCGTGGTTGCTGTCGAGGATCGCCGGTGATCGCATGCCCATACACGGCATAACCAGGCCGTCACCCGGAGTGGCCGACCACGCGGGTTTTGAATTCATGGTCTTTTTGCGGCCGCCCGGTTACGGCTGTCGTTAATTTGACTGAAGTGCTTTCAAGCCCTCTTGCGACACCACGCCTTAGTATCCCCACATAGATAAGAAGGGTCATCATTTGTCTGACGTCGTTGTAGCAACATGTCTTACTGTTTTCGGAATGCTCTCAACCTCGCTTATTGCGGCTTTTGTGCAATGGAAGACATCTGCCTCTACGAGTGCGGCAACCCATGCACACGAACTCCAATCTGCGATTGCAGACGCTGCCCGTTTGCGACTCGAAAAGCGATTTGACTCTGTGATGGCAAACACAGCCGAACTGCTTTCAATTGTTGATCCGGACAATCAACAGTCCGCGAATCCTGACGACGTCGCTCGGATTGTCTTTTCGGCACAACTGCACCTCGATACATCCAAGGACGTCGAGCGGATTTTCTGCATCCGATTGACCGAACTCGCATTGTCTAGCCGTTCCCCGGATTCACGGCAAAGATTGGCTGCAAGCGACGCCGCGATCCGGGCGGCCCAAGCCTTCGCTGCTCAACACTACGACCTTCGCGACTGGCCGGGGCATAATGACGGATAAACCATCGCGTGCAAACGGAGCGGCGGTGGACAGTTTATACAAATGGTTTGCCGTCCGGTGACGCGGGACGTTATCGGGATCCCTCGACACGTTTCTGCCACCATGGCGGCAACGATGTTTCAAGTACCGGGTTTGTCGTCAGTCGAAGATAGAGATCGTGGATCGCCAACTGCCGCGATGACCCCATGCCGATCTGCACACCGCGAAGTAACGGGACCGCGACTGCGACGACATTGCCGTCCACAAACTGGGGCATGTCGACGTATTCCGTTTCGATTGGCCCATACCTATCGACAACCCAACGTTCCACCTCATCCGACGCTTTATTGCGATCCTCCAACGGATCGTGCGATCCCGGATTGCCAATCAAAGATCTTTCTCGATCTGGCATTTGCTTAACCTCGAAAATGGTTGGCTCGATCCCGTAACTTAACTGCACATTTGGCGTTCCTTGTCGGTTCGGGAATTGCGTTCTAGCAACTGCCGGTAGCGCTCCGGTAGCAGGTCGCAACCGAGTCCAGCAGCGGCCATTCGATCCGCAGCCACTGCCGCGATGGCCTTTGGGCTCGGCTTGTCGTATCCGAGCGATTCACGATTTGCCGCGTCGCGGTGTACCGCTGCGAGGATCCGCTCTGCAGCGACGTGGTCGCGTGCGTAAGCCGATTCCGGCTTCGGGTCAGGCCAACCATCCTCCGGCGGCAACACAGCGGAGGCGTTGCGACAGCGGCGGTACAGGGCAAACGGTCCATAGGCACCGACGCGGTCGGTGTACACATCGAGCAATCGCGTGGCGTGCTTGACGTCGACGGCTGCCTGCAGGTCAGCTAAAGCTCGACGCCATTCCCGGATGCCGGATAACGCGAGGCGCTGGGCTACGTGGTGCCAGGTCGCGGTCTCTTCGATCGGGGGAGGCAAATCAAAATCGCTCCCCTCACTCCCGCTCGTGTTTTGGGGGGGAGGGGGGAGAGCGGTTCTTTTTCGGTTACTTACGGTTCGTCGGACATATTGTCCGGGGTTCCGGTCAGACTGTCCGGGGTTCGTGTCAGACTGTCCGGGGTTAGCAAAAAAATGTCCGGGGTTGCCGGAGGGGAAAATGTCCGGGGTTGCGGTGGCGTTTGCTTTCGATACACGCAGAGAGATTTCGCCCCAATTGATCACCATGATGGGGCTTCGACCGTGCCTGTGCTCAATCACGATCAACTGTTCTGACTCAAGCAGCCGAATGGCACGGCGTACACTCCGTTCGCTGCAATTGATGTCGGCACCGATCGTCGCGGCCGAAGCCCAACAGCGACCACTCTTGCCGCAGTAGTCATCAATCGCGCGCAGCACGCTTAGCGCCATGCGTGAGCTGACACGCGCCGCCGCTTTGCCATCGCCGACGTCGGCGGACTTGATCGGCAGAGACTTCAGCAATCCCAGCTGGTCGCCGCGCGTGAAATCGATCGTTTGTTGCTTTGCGCCTCGCACCGATCAATCCTCAATCGCACCGAGTTTGCGAAGTTGTTCTTGACCATCGGCCAATTGGCAATGCTTGACCAATGGCAGCTGGTCGTCGGCAAGCGATGCCAGCTGCGCCCATGAAACGTCACGCCATCGACGACGGCGATATCCGCGGATTGAGACGCCGTCAGGCGTGATCCGAACGATTAGCTTCGGCTCGATGCGACGGACGATCGGGCGCGACAACGTTGCTATTCGTGGCATTCCGCCCCCCATGCAATCAGCTTGCCGTGGAAGGTGCCAACGCCATGAAACATCCGCCAGAACCGATGGAATGTTTCGAGCGATTCGAACCCGTCTGAGCTCGCGAAAGGGGCAAGATCGTTGACTGGCGTGCCGTCGATCTCAGCGGCAACGATTGATTCGTCGCCAACCTCCAACACGATGTTTTGCACCTTCAAGCAGACAGGATCCGGATCGAGGATCTTGCGGCATGCTTTCGTTCGCATGCCGGTGTAGAGCTGCAATCGATCGCCTTCGCGTGCATGTCGCCGTTTGATTATCCGGCGTACTGTATGCGATTTGGTACCTGATTCGCTCGCATCGACGAACTGGCTTTGGAAGTTGTAGGCGACCATCGCTTCAGGCCTCCACTTTGATATTCGCGGAGTCTCCATCGTCACCCAAATCGTCAACCAGCTCACTTCGCACGATGTCAACTTCGCGAGGCGCGTCGAATCCAAGGTAGATGCGGTTTCCGAGAACACGAACCACGGTAACGCGGATCACTTTGCCACAAATGTATATCGATTGGCCTGGGTTTCTGGCTAGGACTAACATCCTGCTAACTCCTTACGATTGAACAAACAAATACAATTCACCAAAAGCGACGGCAGGTTTCGAACCTGCACGGTGGCTGGGGCATAGACAGCCACCGCATCCCAAACGAACGTCGCTTTGTTTACGGGCGTTCACAACAACTCTTCATCGAAGTCGAATTGCAGTTGATTGCGCGTGGTTCGCCGTGCGCGAACCACGTCGATCTTTCGTGCTGGCGTTTTTCGCGACGTGACCGGTTGGATCGTGACGTCGTCGGGATCTTCCGGGTGTGGTTGCACGATCAGCTTGATCGTCACTTCGCGTTTCTCTGCCAAGCTTGGTCGTTGCCGACAATCCACCACGGCCGCGTGCAACTGTTCGCTGAAGTCGGTTGCCAGATCGGGCGACAACAGATGCAAGTTCTTCAGACTCAATTCGGCGGTATGACTCATCGCTGCAGAATCTCCCGTAGATCGGTGATCACCTGCTGGTCGAAGCCTCGCATGACAGCGTCGTCGCTCTCGGCAGTTTCAAGGACCGCACGCAATAGCTCATAGTCAACACAGGTGAGTTTGCCGGGCCTTGGCTCCAACTCAGAAAACTCACTATCGTCGTCCAATGCGTGAACGCCGATGCGATGCACCATCACCAAACATGTCACGCCACCGGGGGTGACGCCGTTCCACAGCCGGCACGGGACGCCGTCGATGTCGAGTTTTACGTCGGTCGATTCCATCGTCACTTGCATTGTGTTGTTCTCTTGGTTTGGTTGGTTCGGATTCAGCGCTGCCGAAGTTCCATCTCGTTCAATTCGGGCCCGTGCGTTTGCTACGGGCACCATCCTTTTTGACCATTTGCAGTTGGTTCAACCGCTCAGGGATTGCGATCATTAGTGGTTCGCTGGAAAACAATAGACGTGGGGCACTTTCGCCGACCGATGCAGTGCAAATGGATCCTGATTCAATGAATGACAACGACGATTCCGGATGCGTTCTGCAATGTGCCATCGCCGCGATCGGTGCCGTGGTGAGCATTGGAATAGCTGCTTTGCAGATCAATGCTGGCAACGCTGCGGCCGACAAGGCTTCGCAAAATGCACAGTTCATCGCCAGCAAGCAGGATGCATTGACGATCGAACTGGACAACGTCAAGCAGTGGCGGGAATCGCCACTGCTTGTGGTGCTGCGTACAATTCGCATCGCGGAAGACACGGCCAACTGCATCATCCAGAACAACGGTGGTCGCGACCTCGTGTTGTTCGGATTTGAGCTGCAGCGGACTGTTCCGCGAGTCACATCGAACAACGGCGGATCGATACCGCCACAACGAACGGTGATCGCTGCCGAACGAAGTCGATCGCAAACAATTGATTTCTCGCGATGCGATTTGACGTCGGACTGTTCGTTCTTCATGGATCCTGCAATCATCGTTAAACCGGGTGAGTCGCTCACGCTCCGCTGCGTGTTTCCGATCGGGCAAAAAGAGTACGGGCACATCGTGTTGGTTGACTCCAATTCAGTGACGCCAGAATTCCAGCTATTCCAATTCGAGCCATCGCGTTAGTTGCGGACCAATACCGACAGCGAGAAGCCGACCCCGAACGCAGCGACCGCAGTCATGGAAAGGTGGCTTTCGTTCAATCCGAAAACCAAGAACCCTGATTGCATCGCCAGAATTACGACGTTCAATCCGCGTGACATAACCCACCTCAGTTGTTGCTTGGTTCGAAGCTGGGACTCTGCTTGACTGTCTGATCGTTCAGCCGTTCGCCCAACTCTTTGAGCTGGACCGCGTAGAACTTCAAGTGCCCTATCAACCGTTGGTTCTCGTGTGCGAGATACACAACGTTCGATTCAAGCACGGCAACGCGAGACGCCAAACGGTCGACTCGTCGCCACGGCATGACGATGCGTGTGATACGAAGTCGCAAGAATGCGACGCGGTTTGAAAGTGATTCTTTCATCGCGGTTCCTTCCCTACGGACAAACGAAACGACCCCAGCTATCCGACCAACTTGTGCGAGCTGGGATGTCGAATAACTGGGGTCGATGGATCGAATGGTTTGATGGTTTCCCGCTCGCACAATCGAAGTATCGACGAGATTTCGGGAATCTCAACAGAGGTGGCGCTAGATACGGGGGGGGCGTTTTTCGCACCGACGTGTAGCGACGTGTAGCGGATATGTAGCGACGTGTAGCGGAAGAGTTGAGGGGAAATTTTTTCCAAATTCGTCTTGGATTGTCGCTTATCCAGTGCAAACAGTGATCGCATTTTGCGACTTCAAATCGGTTCGAATACGACCCTTGTCGTGCGCCACCGTCGCGCCACCAAATCGGTTCCCGGATTTGGGAATCCGGTGTGCGCATTAAAAACGCCGCTGCACGTTCGACGTGTAGCGGCGTGTCGCGGACGTGTAGCGATGTGCTTTGGATTCAAAATCCAGTGGCCGCAAGGTCGTGTGGGTTCGAGTCCCACCTTCGGTACTTGGTGACAAGATCACCAGCAATCAAAGGCCCGCGAACACTGACGTGTTGCGGGCTTTTTTCGTGCCCGTTCCGGTTCTGCGATTGCTCATGATTGCCTGCTTGCAGCACTTTGTGCGGTCCAGCTTTCGTTGCCCGACTGGCAACCCCATGCCCCGCTTGGTCGAACGCCTGTTTCATGGTCACTGCAACGTGATTCCTTGCCATCGGTGCCGAATTCCCGAGCGAATTTGTGACGTCCTATATCGGGTACAACGCGTCCAATTCTCCGCCTCACACGTTGCAGGCGAACTTTGCATCAGGCTTAAAGCCAGCCTTTCCCGTCAGCACGTTGGGCGATCCTCCTTAAACGTCGTATTGGTTCACCTCTGGCCTCTACGGAGATCTTCCAACGGTCTCGTGGCGCCCGTCGCCGCATTGCAAGAAGTTTCTTGACGCCTATATAAAATCGTTCGCCGGAGAGATCTGGCGGTACGCATGGGATTCGGAAGTTGCACGAGGGTGCGCGACCAGCGAGAATGCGCCGTACACTCAAAACGGTTCTCGCGGGCCAACCGGTGAGCGTAAACGCGATGTCGCCGAACCGTCGCATTTAGCACCGACGAAAACAGCATGATTAATCGGGGGCGCATCCTATATCTGATCCTTGCCGCGCTGATCGTTTTTAACGAAGCGACCAATGTCGTGTTCGCCTTTTCAGGTTCGTCGGAAACTTTCCGATGGCTAAAATCCGTTCTTCTACCGGCACTGATGATTTGGGCCGTGTGGAATCTGTGGCAAACGGGAGAAAAGTGGATGCGATGGGGTTTGGCGACATGGACATTCACAAAAGGCCTTACATCGCTATCGGCCTTGGGATACCTCATGTACCGTTTGGCCGAAATCACGCCACGCGAACGTTCAGACTTCTTTTTTCAAATTTCCGCGACTCTATTCACGCTACCCGCAATTCACGCGTGCATCTTCATCGCAATTGGCCTCACGTTGCTCTTCTCTCCATCAATACGCGCATTCCTTGATACGCGGTCCCAAAGTCCCAACGCAAATCATCCGTTTTCACCTCAATGATTTGTACTCACTTCTCAGAATTGCGACGCTAACATCACCCTTTGCCCCACCCTGCGACACATCAAATCGTTGCACCGGCGTGGCGAACATGCTGTTTTTTTCACACAACGCCAACCGTCGTCACCGAGTTAACCTAATCGTCACGGCGACGAGCATGCCTCGATTCTTCGTGCGTCTACAGTGTAGCGCGACGCAGTGTTTTGCCGGCTGTCCCAGGGGGACGCCGAGCGATCACGACAGACCACATGGACACCAAAACACGACAATTGACATCGCTTCCTTGGTTGACGCAGCCTTGTTCAACACGCCCGGCACAGGTGGCCGTGACCTCTACCTTCGAAGCCTTGAGAAGCTTACGGTTGTTCAAATCACAGATTCTGCTGAATATGAGGTTACTCGGGCACTTTCTCCCGACGGATACCGCATCGTTTACGCTGCGGGGGTGCCGGGTGACCGGGCGGATCACATACTCAAAATCGGCGTTGACGGAAAATCACATATTCAACTTACGGACATGGACGCTAGCGACACTACGCCCCGATTTTCTCCGGACGGATCTCAAATCATTTTCGCTCGCGACAAGACATCTATCCGGAGCGGCTTGGCCGCCAGTTGGGAGAATGGCGGCGTCATTTGTGTGATCAATCCTTGATGGCCCAGGAGAATCTCAAATGACGTCCGACGACTTGTAGTGCGCCGAGCAGGAATACACCAATGCCTTGGGCCGAAATCCTATACTTCACTTTACTGATTTTGTTGGTCGCTCCCGAAGTATCGTCGTGCTTGCGAGGAAAACGCTGTCCGATTTGTAAGTGCCGCATGAAGAGAACGGGATTGACGCATATTGTTCCGAACGGATCATTCCCAACTTGGTTATGCCGTCGATGCGATGCGAGGCTCTACGGAGACCCGCAAAAAACTGGCGAATGACAAGAAATCCTGATGACCATACGCGTCAAATTGTCCAACGCAAAAAAGAACCTTGAAACGCACGCAAGTCGCTGAAAACGTACGAATTTGCCATTCGTAAATCCAGCAAGGCGACTGCGTGATTTCTCGCGTTCTGCAACAAAGCGAAACTCCATCGGGGGTGCTACAATTTCAATCAACATGCTGGCTTAAAACCCTAAAGCGATGAAATACATGACTCTCAAGACTCTACTCTGTGCCACCCTAGTTTTCTCAGTTGGCTTAGTGGTCGGCCCAGCCTCCGCCGTTCAGCGCATTGAAGGAAGGGTTGCGGTAGCAGGCGGCTCGATTGGAAATGCCGAGGTCACTCTCTGGGAGACGACCTCGGAGGCTCCCCGGAAGATCAGCGCAACGCGGACGAGCCAGGATGGCAGCTTCGAATTGTCGATCACTGATGGGAACGCCGAAGCGGGCGTTTACTATCTGATTGCTATGGGGGGAGTGACGAACGAGGAGGCGGAGCCGAACCCGTCAATCACCCTGATGACGACCTTGGGCCCCACACCGCCAGATCGTGTGACGATCAACGAGCTCACCACCATCGCCTCCGCATACACCACAGCGCAGTTCCTTCACGATGGAGCGTTACGCGGTAACGCAACTGGCCTACGGATCGCTGCTGGCAATGTGCCGAATCTGGTGGATCTCGAAACGGGCGCCCACGGCCCCGTGATCGTGAACGCTTTGAACGGTCCTCGAACCACGACCTTAGCCAAGTTCAACACGTTGGGAGCGCTGCTCTCGGCCTGCATCTCGGGTAAACCACGGGTCTGCGAGAAATTATTCGAAGCGACGACGACGCCGGACGGGAGTGCGCCCTCCAATACGCTCAGTGCCATGCACAACATCGCGCGTTTCCCTGCCCACAACGCGACTAGAATTTTCGATCTTTTCGAAGCACTCGCTCCGGTGCCCGACGGGAAACGCTACCGTGACGTGGCATTCATCCCTTACCTTTTTCATGCGCCCAGCGCGTGGACCCTATCGCTAGTCTATGCCGGAGGCGGCTTTTACGCAGTGGGTGGTGCCGCCATCGATGGCGAGGGGAATTTCTGGACGAACAACAATTGGATGCCCGGTTCACAGACAACAATCTACCAACAATTCGGTGGCGGCGAGGGCAAATTCGCGCCCAACGGCAAGCCACTGTCTCCGATGATCACGGGCTTCAATGGTGGCGGTATCGACAGCCCTGGCTGGGGCATCGCCTTTTCGTCCGACGACAAAGTCTGGGTCACCAACCTGATCGGCCGGACGATTTCTGTCCTTGATCGCAGGACAGGCAAGGCGCTCTCGCCCGAAGGCGGCTACAATTTCGACGGCAAACTCGGGCAAATGCAAGGAGTCCTCGTTGCCCCGAACGGCGATGTCTGGACCGTCGACAACGAGAACAATCAAATCGTACACATTCCAGGAGGCGATATCTCGAAAGGTCGCATTCTCGGCCGGACGGTGGAGGGCAAACCGGTCGATGGAACGCTCCAGGTCAAGGGTCCATTCGGTATCGCCATCGACCAGCAGGACCGGATTTGGATTACGAACAGCGCCTCCAACACGGTGACCCGTTTTCCAGCGAGCAACCCCGGACAGGCCGAAGAGTTCGAGGTTGGATTCAGCCCGCACGCGATCGCGATCGACAGCAAGGGCAATGCATGGATCGGCAACCTGATCGGGCACCCCAAGGTCAGGGAGAAGTTGGCCTTGATCAAGCAAAAGTTCGAAGGCGAGATCGAGGCCCGGAAAGGCTCCATGACGCCCGACGATGTGGCTGCAAACATGTGGGCGGACTTGTGGGAAATCATCAACGAATATCCTGGTGGCGATATCTCGATGATCACTCCCGACGGCAAAGTACACGGCCCTTTCAATGCGGATGGTGCCATCACCGGCCCGTGGGGGATCGCGATCGATGGCAATGACAATGTCTGGGTGGCAAGCTCCACCAGCAGCTCCGTAACTCAGCTCGCCGGTGTTCGCCCCGAGACTCGCCCGCCGGGGGTGAAGACTGGCGACCCGCTCACTCCACACGAGGGCTATCTTGGCGGACTGCAAGTCATAGCGCCGATCGCTGTCGATCCGGCCGGTAATGTCTGGGTTGGCAATGGCTTCCACGATACGAAGGCAGGCTTCAGCAAAATTCCTCCTGAAGCCCGTTCCACCCAGTTCGGCGCCCACACGATCGTGGTCTTCTTTGGCGTGGCCAAGCCGGTGAAGCCCCCTCTGATTGGACCGGTCCGAGGATTTTAATTGCATCCGAAGCTCTGAACAGTGACGTTAGGATAGCGCATGATGCTCTCTCGAATTGCACAGGCACTTCGGTGGGCGGCCAACGGCTAACAACTACCGACTGATTGACAATCGGCTGGAACGATCGCGTTCGCAGCCATCTGCCCAGCTTGCAGATCCATCGAAGGCAATTCGGCTGGGTACGCGATGCATTGATGACTCGTTTTTACGTGGAGCATCGACCGCGACGCCCCTTACCCCGATGACGACCGAACCGCCGTTCTGCCTCGCTGCCAATTCATTCGCGACGATCAGACGTTCGCCATGGCCGTAGGATCCAGCGACCGAAAGAAAGAGCCAAACCGCTCGGCTAGGACGTCGGCAGTTCCAGAGCAAGCGGCGGTGCGGTGAGCCTCTGGCGGCTCGCCCGCATCGAAAAGTACACTTGGCAGCCGAGCATGCAGAGCAGCGAGATCAGCCCCGCGGCATAACATGTGGGCCGGAAGAAGGTCAAAAAATCGCCGCGCGGTGAGAATGCGTTTTTCGCTAACATCACTCCGACGTAGCCGAGATAGCCGATCGAATCAGCCAAGTACATCAGGTGAACCAAATTGCCTCGGTCGCGCGTCATCGCGATCAGTCGCTCGAAAATCGTGGTATGCGTGGCGACGTACGGTAGGTAAAGGCCGATGCCAAGCAGAACCATGAAGACGAACGGCGAGAGTAGCCCGACCTGCTGGCCATAGGTCGATAATAGCAAGATGCCAAAGCCGACCGAGCAGGTGGCTAATGCCAGCTTAAAGCTGCGGTAATTGTCGGAGATAAGCATCGCGGCACCGTTGGCAAGCGTGACGCCCAGACCGACCCACAGCTCCGAATAACTGAACAACTCCGGCGTCGTATTGACGCCAAGACTCTCCCAGATCTGAGGCGCAAAATCAGATCGCACGCTCCGCAGGATCGTGACCAACAGGTACATCACCAACAGAGGTGTCAAACCCCAGGCGTAACGTTTAAAAAAAGCGCGCCGTTGTTGCGTGGTCAGCGGCGTCCGTTCGCTGCGGGCGGCGATATCGGCCTGGCAAACGGGGGGAATTTTTCGAAGCATCCAGACAAACATCAGCAATGGAAGCAGGAACAACCCGCCGGCGAGGGCAGGCATCCAGAACCCTGGAACGCCCATGCTCAGCAGGCTCTTACCGACCGATTTGGTCACGCCATCAGAGAGGATAAAGCTGGTGCAAAGGATGGCCGCCATCGCTTCAGTTTGTCGGCGTCCTTCGAGGAATCCAAGCACCAATCCGAAGACCATACCCAACGGCAAACCATTCAGGAACAGGCAGAACAAATTGTAAGGAGCGGGCACCCAACCGAAACCGATCAGTGCGATCTCGGCCAGAACAACCAGCCCGATGATACTGGCCGCGCGACGGTTTGCCGGCAGTTCTGAAAGGATCTTGATACCCACGAATTTTGATAACGTATAACCAAAGACTTGCGCCGCCACGGCGACCGTCTTGTATCCCCAGCCCCATGCGGTGAGATCGTGGTAGTCGATCACCGTGAACGGTTTGCGAAAGGCATACATGCAGAAGTAGGTGCCGAAGGCAGCCACGCTTCCCCAAAGCATGAGCGACCACGAGACCAGGGGCGGCGACTGCGATGGTTTTGCGGGGCCGTGCGTGTCCATTGTCTCTCACGTTAACATACTAATAAACCTTTGCCACAGCAGCTATAAATACCACGCACCGCCCGTTGCTCAAGGCATCTTCACGCAATCCTCATCAAGGACCAACGCTCGTGTCACGCGGCGGCCGACAAAACCACCACGACAGTGCCCCCACTCCACCGCCCAAGCCGGCCCCACAGGTTACTTCCTTTCCTTAATGGCGCGTTGCAAGCCAGGCACGGGCCAGCAGGCCCATTCCATCTGCGGAACCAAATATCGGATTGCAATCGTGAATCAACCGGTGGCAGGGCGAGAAGATTGCGTTTCGCGAAGGCATGATCGATAATGGGGGGGACTGGAAACCGTTCCACTCGCTTCCCACCACCTCCGCTCCTTCCGAGACACGCCAACATGAGCCATTTGAAGCCCTTCGCCCTCCTTTGCTTGATGACTCTTTTCACGGTCTCTTCGCAAGCCGAAGCCCTTGAACCCGCCGGACGCAGCGGATTGCAGTTCCCTGCCAGCGATTGGCCTTTCTGGCGCGGCCCAAATCAAGATGGCATCGCATCGGCGGAGCAACAGCCCCCGACCTCGTGGAGCGAAACGGAGAATGTGCTTTGGCGTGCCAAGGTACCGGGTCGTGGTCACAGTTCACCGGTTGTGGTTGGCAACCGTGTCTTCATCGCGTCGGCCGATCCTCAGCGCGAGGCCCAAGTGGTGTTGTCGCTGGATCGCGCAACGGGAAAACAGATCTGGGAAACGATCGTCCACCAGGGCGGTTTCGAGACTCAAGGGAACAAGATGAACAAAAAGGCGACTCTGGCGTCGTCGACGATCGCTTCGGATGGGGAGCGGTTGTTCATCAATTTCCTAAACGGTGACGCGGTCTGGACCTCGGCGCTCGATTTCGAAGGCAAAAAACTATGGCAGACTCGGTTGACCGATTACGTCGTGCATCAGGGGTACGGCTCATCGCCAACGCTCTACAAACACCTGGTGATTTCATCGGCTGACAACAAATCGGGGGGCGCGATCGTGGCAATGGACCGGTCCAGCGGCGAGGTGGTTTGGCGACACAAACGCCCCGAAATGCCCAATTATCCGTCGCCGGTCATCGTGAAAGCGGCGGGCCGCGAACAGTTGATCATGACCGGTTGTGAACTGGTCACCAGCCTCGACCCGCTGACGGGGGAGACGATCTGGGAAACCCCAGGGGCGACGACCGAATGCGTCACGACGACGGTAACCGATGGAAACGTCGTTCTGACTAGCGGTGGATACCCCGACAACCACATCGCCGCCGTCGCGGCCGACGGTTCGGGCAAGGTGGTCTGGGAAAACACCGACCGTGAATACGTTCCGTCGATGCTGATCACCAAGGGGCATGTATTTGCCATTCTGGACGCCGGCATCGCGACCTGTTTGAACGTTTCCACGGGGGAACAGGTCTGGAAACAGCGGTTAGGAGAGACGTTCAGCAGTTCTCCGGTCTTGGTCGGCGACAACATTTATGTGACCAGCGAATCTGGAACCACCCATATTTTCAAGGCTCGCGTGGACGAATATCAAAGCGTGGCGACCAATTCGCTGGGCACCGAGGTATTTGCCTCTCCGGCGATTTGCGGAGGGCAGATATTTACCCGGGTCTCGTTGACGGTCGATGGGAAACGGGAAGAATTTGTAGTCTGCTTGATGGACCGCAACTGAGGCCGAGGGAGGTCGCTAGCGGGAAATTTCGCTCCGGGGGAGACGACAGGCCCCATTGGTCGCAACGGGTGGGCGAAGATGCCCAAACGAACTTTGTTCCGCAATCCCCAAAAAGAGCGAAAGCGAAGCGAACTGGATCTGAAAAAGCGTCAATTGAGGGTGACGGGAACAGTCCTGAGCGGGTATCGTAAGGTATTGTTTTGGAAGAACTTATGACCGAGCAAGCGAAGCATTTGAAACGGAAATACCGCCGAATCATGTGCACGCAATTACAGCAACGCTTACCTAAACAGGCATTTCGGCGTATGCTACTCGCTAGAAACGAGATCCGTTTCGATGCTGCAATCATTCTAAGGAGCAATCAATGCTAGTGAGCGTCTCTGCCCGACATGGCAATCTTGGAACTGGTGATCAATCGCTGATCGAAGACAAAGTTGAGAAGCTGCGTCGTTTGTATGATCGAGTGAACGCGATTGAAGTGATTGTCGATTTGGAGAAGCTCGAATCCCCGGTACTCGAAGCCAAAGTCTCGGTTGAACACGAGGAAGACTTCATCGCATCGGCGACCGCAGCGACCGTCATTGGAGCTCTCGACGTTGTGATCCCTAAGCTGGAAAAGCAATTGCGACGTGCGAAGGAGAAGCGTACCGAACACCGCGGAACAGGATTGAAGCACCTGGAACCGACCGACGTCACCGACGAAGTTCAATAAGAATTTGCCAGCCCGACAGTCCCCCCGTCCGGTGCGTGCAACATCGCACTCGGACGGGCGCCGTAATTTTCGATCCACTGGACAACTCGCGGCCGATAGAACATGCAGTACAACGATGCAAGACCGCACAGCCCTCCGGAAGCCGTTTGTCCTCGACGGGCACCGGTGGCTCCATGAAATCACCCACCAGCCCGATCATTGGGCGTCGTGAGACGGCCAAGCTCTGGCTGAATTTATTTAAAATCAAAGGATAGGTAATGAAATTCGCAGACTTTATTTGCGTCAAAGCGATCAAGCCGGATTTGGCATCTTACGACAAGGAAGCGGTCGTCACCGAATTGGTCGAAAGCTTGGTCACCGCGGGCGAGATCAAGGCCGCTGACAAAGCGGATATCATCGCAGCGGTGATGAAGCGCGAAGAACTTGGCAGCACCGGCATTGGCCGCGGTGTCGCCGTTCCGCACACCAAGCACCCCAGCGTTGAAAAGCTGGTCGGCACCGTGGGTGTCAGCGTCGACGGCGTCGACTTCAACAGCCTCGATGGCGAAAAAGTTCAACTGTTCTTCCTGTTGATCAGCCCTCCCGAACGTCCTGGCGATCACCTGCGGGCCCTGGAAAACATCTCGCGTCAATTGCGTGACGACACCTTCTGCCGGTTCTTGAAGCAAAGCAAGACAGTCGATGACATCAATCAACTGCTCGAAGAGGCTGACAACAACCAGTTTGCCTCTTAGACGCAAATCCCGCAGTTAACAATGCAAGCTATGTCCAATCCCACATGCCAGCAAATCGTCGTCGTCAAAAACGAAAAAGGGCTGCATTTGCGCCCGGCGGAACTGCTGGCACGGTTGGCGATGCAGTTTGAATCGACGGTCATGGTGACCAAGGACGATCAATCCGCCGACTGCAAGAACATGTTGTCCGTGCTGACACTGGGTGCAGTCCAGGGAACCCCGTTGGGGCTGTCGGCCGAAGGAAGCGACGCCGTCGAGGCGTTGGCAGCGGTTGCTGAATTGTTCGACCAAGGTTTCCATGAACTCGATTCCGAATGATCCGCCGCAGCGACCTATCGACGGGCTGCCGCGGTAAAGATCCCAACCCTTCGCGGGTTGGGACCGACGACTATTCAATTATCAAATCGTACAAAAAAGAAGAAATGGCAGGGCCACTTCGATTCATCTTCTCGATAGCTTGGCGATTCGGTCGCCTGTAGCATCGTGTCGATGACAAGGATGTTGCGCATGCCGCCATTGAATGCTCGAACTCCAAGGAATCCCGGTTTCACCCGGTGTTGCGATTGGTCCGGCCTTAGTCCTGGACGATGAAGGGTATCGCATCCCAAGGTGTCTTATTCCCGCGGCCGACATTTCGGTCGAATGGGGCCGGCTATTGTCTGCATTTGGCAAGGTCGCGAAACAACTGGAAGTGAACCGCAAGCAGACCGCCGAACGTTTAGGCGAGGAAGCCGGACGGATCTTCTCTGCCCAACAGCAGATGCTTAGCGACCCAGGCCTGCTGGCCGAACTGGAAGGTCGCGTTCACCAGCAACAGCAAAGTGCCGCGTACGCGGTCAGTCGTGTGCTCCACCGCTATGCCGAAGCGTTGGGCAAGCTGAACAGTCCATTTTTGGCCGAACGGGCCGAGGATGTACTGGATATCGAAAAGCAGTTGCTGCATCGGCTTGGGGCCGTCACCAGCGACCCGTTGAGTAATCTCGACGAGCCGGTGATCCTGCTGGCGAGGAATCTCACCCCCAGCGAAACGGCCAATCTGGATCGCCACTACGTGCGTGGGTTCTGCACTGAGATCGGCGGTCCCGGCGGACATACAGCAATTGTGGCCAAAGGGCTCGAGTTGCCAGCCGTGGTGGGGATCGGCCAATTCCTGGATCGGATCGGACAAGGTTCGCAAGTCATCGTCGATGGCGATCGCGGCTGCATGATCGTCGATCCCGACCAAGCCACGATCGATCGATACGAGGAACGGGCCCAGATTCGCCAAAAGCTGACGCTGCGACTGGCCGAACTTCGCGACCTGCCGGCCGAAACGGTCGACGGGCAACGGGTCACGCTTTCGGCGAACATCGAATTTCCCCACGAAGTGGACGCCTGCCTGCAGCGCGGTGCCGACGGCATCGGCCTGTATCGCACCGAGTTCCTGTATCTCAGCAGCGACGAAGAACCCAGCGAAGAAGACCACTACCAGGCCTACACGGAAGTTGTCGGAGCGATGCAAGGGCGACCGGTCGTTATCCGAACGCTCGACCTGGGGGCGGACAAGATGGGGCATACCTCGTTACACGAACCCGAAAACAATCCCTTCTTGGGACTCCGCAGCATCCGCTTGTCGTTGAAAAACCAGGACCTGTTCCGCACTCAAATCCGTGCCGTCTTGCGGGCGGCAGTCCACGGTGACGTGCGGATGATGTTCCCCCTGATCTCGACGCTGCAAGAATTGCGCACGGCGCGGATGTTGGTAAACATCGTGATCGACGATCTCCGCGAAGAAGGAGCCGATTTCCGCAGCGATATCCCGATCGGAATGATGGTCGAAGTGCCCGCCGCGGTCATCATGATCGATCGCTTTGCCGAAGAGGTTGATTTCTTCAGTATCGGAACCAACGATCTGGTGCAGTACACCCTGGCGGTCGACCGCAGCAATGAAAGCGTTGCCGAACTGTACCAATCGAGCGATCCGGCGGTGCTGCGGTTGATCAAACAAACGGTCGACGTTTCCAACAAGACCAACACGCCCGTCGGCATCTGCGGCGAAATGAGTTCCAATCCGGCGCGCGTGCTGTTGCTGCTGGGACTGGGCGTCCGCAGCGTCAGCGTTCCGCCTCTGGCGATCCCGCGGATCAAGAAGGTAATCCGCAGCGTGACGATCGCCGATTGCGAGGAGATCGCCTGCCGCGTGATGCAACTGGAGAGCGCCCGCGAAGTCGATTTGTATTTGCTTGATCGCCTGGGCGATCTGGTCCCTGAATTGGTTGTGCAATAATTCTCATGACACGAGCGCGATACCACATCCGCTTTTCGAAAACCGGCCCATTGCGTTGGATCAGCCATCGCGACCTGCTGCGATTGTGGGAACGCTTGTTCCACCGCATTGATCTGAAGCTGGCGATGACCGAAGGCTTCCACCCCAAGCCCCGGATGAACTTCCCTTCCGCACTCGCCCTGGGAACGGCAAGTCTCGACGAAATCGTCGAATTGGAACTGGCCGAACCGTTGAGCACCGAGGAATTGACGCAGCGTCTGTGCGATGATCAGCAGCCCGGTTTGGAAATTTTGCGAGTAACCGCGGTTCCCGAGGGCTGGCCTAAGGCAAAGCTGAAGTCAACAACGTACAATCTGCCCATTCCCGAAGCCGATCGGGAAACCCTGCTCAAGGAGATCGAGGCGCTGCGGCAACGCGACACGATCCAATTGGAGCGGAAAGGCAAGACACTGGTGTTCTCTCTGTCCGCAGAGATCGAGCACTTGGGAATCGAAGATGGCGTGCTCGTCTTCCGTTGCACGCCCGATCAAGGCGCGTCGCTACGCCCCACCGACCTGATTGAAGAACTGAAGATTATACACCTAACCGACAATGGCCAGTTTTTGACTCGAACGCGAGTCGAACTGGAAAACGAATTTGAGTCAACCACAAGCGTCACGGGGCAATTGACCAGTTAGATCGTTAGCGCCGGCAACGGACGAAGCAATCGTCGCTGCCGGCCGATGGCAACACGGAATGTTCGCATCGTATGCGTTTCAAGATTCCAACGGCACACATTGTGCCAACGGCCACAACCCTAACGGGCCCACCCGACAAAGGACGCAGTACCTATGAAAGGCAAACGATATGAAGAAGGAAATGCTTATCAATGTTGCCCAACCCGAAGAGAGTCGCATTGCGATTCTCGAGGATGGACAGCTTGAAGAGCTCTACACCGAACGTGCCAGTGCCGATAACTACGTCGGCAATATTTACCGTGGCAAAATCGTCAACCTAGAGCCCAGCATCCAAGCCGCGTTTGTCGACTTCGGTGTCGGCCGCAATGGTTTCTTGCACATTAGCGATGTCGAACCGCAATACTTCCGCCAAGGTGGTTTTGATCCTGAAGAGATCATGCGGGAATCGGACGAATTGGCCGAACAAGCGGCTAAGCGGGCTCGCGAACAGGGACGCAACCAACGCGTCTTCAAAGGGGGCCGGCCTCGCGTCAAGCCTCCGATCCAAGATGTCCTTAAGCGGGGCGACAGCATCCTCGTCCAGTGCATTAAAGAAGGCATCGGCACCAAGGGCCCAACCCTTTCGACCTACATCAGCATTCCTGGCCGCTTCCTGGTCTTGATGCCTGCCTTGGCTCGCGTTGGCGTCAGCCGCAAGATCGAAGACGACGACGATCGCAAACGCCTCAAGAAGGCCTTGCTGGAACTCAGCCCTCCCAAGGGCCTCGGCTTCATCGTTCGAACCGCCGGTGCTGGACGAACCAAGCAGGATCTGTCGCGCGATCTCGCCTACCTGCTGCGCCTTTGGAAAGCGATCCACCGTCGCTTGACCGAAAGCGAACAGCCGGGCGTGATCTACGAAGAAAGCGACATGATCATTCGCACGATCCGCGATATGCTGACCAGCGATATCGACGCGATCCAGATCGATGAGCGTGAAGCTTATGAACGGGCCAAGGACTTCATCCGCTTGGTGATGCCACGCGCCGCCGAACAGCTGAAGTTCTACGAAGGCACCGAACCCCTGTTCCATCACTACAAATTGGAATCGGAGATTCGCAAGATCCAAGCCCGCACCGTGCCGCTGCCCAAGGGAGGTTCGATCGTGATCGATCCGACCGAAGCTTTGGTTGCGATCGACGTCAACAGCGGTAGCCATCGCAGCGACAGCAATGCCGAAGAGAACGCGTTGCAAGTCAACCTGGCTGCCGCCCGCGAGATCGCTCGCCAATTGCGACTCCGCGATCTCGGTGGCGTGATCGTCAACGACTTCATCGACATGCGGAAGGAGAGCCACCGACGCAAGGTCGAACGCGCCCTGCACGATGCGATGGCTCGCGACCGCGCCCGCACCAAGATCTTGCGAACCAGCCCCTTCGGTCTGGTTGAAATGACCCGTCAACGCATTCGCCCAAGCCTGAAGCGCAGCGTCTACAAGGACTGCCCTTGTTGCAGCGGCCGCGGCGTGGTCAAGACCGGCGAGAGCATGTCGATCGAGGTCATCCGCATGTTGGCATTGGCATCGCGCAACGAACACATTCAACGCATCACGATCCGCGTGAACGATGAAGTGGCCGCGTATCTGAATAACAAGAAACGCCGCGAGATCATGCAGATGGAAGAGACCGGTGAAATGACGGTCCAGATCCTGGGCAGCGAGGGCTTGTTCCCCGAGCACATGGAGATGGACTGCCGCGACAAACATGGCGAATCGGTCGAAGTCGACAGCTGATCCAAAGCTGAAAGCGACGAATCAAAAAGCAAAAAGCTCGCCGAGGCATTCCGCTCTCGGCGAGCTTTTTTGTTGCAGCAGTCGCGTTCGGGGGCTGCCTAGGATTCGCATAACTGCTGCCCAAAGACTGGGCACCCAATGCCTACTTGTTTGACATCTTTCCGAGTGGACTTGCGGGCCGCGATATTGCCCGAGAATTCTCAACGAAAGGGACTGCAGCCGGAGAGCAAGGTTCTTCTTGCTCCGGATGTCCTGCCTCCCTCTGGAGCAAGAGTTGTGGAGGCGGATGCACCATTGCCCCATTTCCTCTCGCTCTGCAGCATGCGACGGGACGGATCGCAGCGGAACGACGCACCAGCCTGCTCCCGTAACTCCGCCGCATTGGCATGCGTTTTGCTTTCGAGAGAAGGACGGAAACTTGGGCTATCCACGGCTTCCTCCCACCGTTTCATCTCCCACCTACGATCCCCCGCAGAAACAGCTTTGATGAAAACACACAGAACCAAAAATGGATTCACACTCGTCGAACTGCTTGTCGTGATCGCCATCATCGGAATCCTTGTTGGGCTGCTGCTACCGGCAGTTCAAGCGGCGCGCGAGGCAGCTCGCCGTATGCAGTGCAGTAACAATTTGAAGCAACTGGGGTTGGCCCTCCACAATTATGAAAGCACCTACAAGAAGTTCCCTGCGGGGAGATTCAGCTTAGGAGCTCTGAATACCTCCAGTCCCACATCTCCCTACCTGCCCGATCCTTTGGCAAAAAATGGGCAGGGCTTAACCTCGCTCTTACCCTTCATGGAACAACAGCCTCTTTATGATCAATTCGATCACTCGTGCGCGTATGGCGACTACAGCCGACCAGGCGGTCCGCCACTGACGACCCCCAACGCAGTCGACTCTGGAAATGCTGCGATTTCGGAAGTTCTCGTCACCAGTTTCCGTTGCCCATCCGATGGTGGGACCGAAACTATCGCGCTCAGTGGGTATTACAGTCCTGATCGCGGAGCGGGCATTGCGGCGCAAAAAACTAACTATGACTTCTTGATGCCCGCGAGCACTTTGACCAATTACAACTACCACCGCGGAGTTTCGATCAGCACACGTTACGTGTTTGGTGAAAACAGCTACACACCGATCAGCGGAATCCAAGATGGCACAAGCAACACCCTCGCGATGGGTGAACTGACGCTGGAAACCTTCAATGGTGATACTTCGGCCTGGTCTTATGCTGGATGGCTTTCTGTCGGTATCGATCCGGTAGGCGCGTATAACAGCACCTTTCCGTCGCGCGGACTCAACGTTTGGAATTACGGCAACAATGCGAGCCCATTAAACAACATGCGAGGCCGACGCGCGTCTTGGTACAGCGTCGCGAGCTTGCACCCGGGGGGTTGCATGTTTGTCCTGGCCGATGGCTCCGTTCGTTTGATCTCTGAAACCATCGACACGACCAATCTAACGAACCTATGCCGTGCTGCGGATGGTCAGGTGATCGACGCAGAGTTCTAGTCTCTGTCGATTGCAAACTTTGATTTGTTGTGACTTGAAACGTCGCGATTCTACCGAAAGCCAACTCCCCACATCATGGGAATCGAACCAGTTTGCTGCTTCTATTCGGATCGTGATGTCGACATTCCATGGCTCCTAGAGAAATTTACTGAAGGGCGGACCAGAAGTGCAAAAACTTCAAATGTATTTGTTGGCGTTTAGCTGTTATTTTTGTATCGGATGCGGCGGCGACGGCGTAAATCGCGTCGGAATCAACGGCCAACTGCAGTCGGACGATGGCCCGATCGCCAACGCTTCGGTGCAGTTCATTCCGGAAGCGGGAACGATTGGAGACGGCGCCTTGGGAATGTCCGATTCCGAAGGGAAGTTCTCCGTCATTAGCTCGCGCGACGGCGACGGTGGCTTGCCTCCCGGGAACTACCGGGTCCGCATCAGCCAAATGGTTGATGGGAACGGCACGGTGCTACCGGCCGATGCAACGCAAGCAGAGTACCCCGATTCACGCGAGGGAATTCCAGCTCCCTATTCAACCCTCGACTCGCCGTTGGAGGTGACTATTTCTGAAGATGGCGGGGATGTGCTGATTGCGTTGCCTTCCGATCCGGCGAAAAAATAAGTTGCTCCAAGGGAGGTGATCCGAGACGAGAAAGTCGTGAGATCTCTCGCCACAAGGGAACTGCAGTGATGCAAACTTTTCCAGACCGCCTTCCTCCTCTCCGTCGCTCCTTTAACGCCTTGAGAAATACATGGCACTGCGCCGTTCAGCCTATCGTCTGCTATTGAGCCTTGGATTTTCTGCGCTGCTTCTGGGCTGCGGAACGGAATCCAAGCCCCCCGTTCCCTCTCCCGTTGTCTCAGAGTCTTCGGAACCGGCCGAGGATAGCCGAGTCGAATTGCAAGGCCCGAAAGCTTGGTTTGAAGAGCCCAACATCTGTTACTTCGAAGTGCAGTATCAGTTTGTTGCTGGCAAACCGTCTCACAGCTATCGTGTCGAAGTCTCCTTTCCCGGCAGTGAAAACGCCGGCGCCAAGGAGATGGCCAGCTGGGAATTGAAAGCTTCGGGAACGATACGCGATGGCATCGTTGTGCATTCCATGCCGATCCGCGAAGTGACCGTTAAGATGACCGAAGCCTTTTCACCGCAAGCCGGTTACCACGCAATCTCCAATGAAGCAACCGCTACGATCGATAAGCTGCCCGAGTCGAGCGCAGAGACCGAATCAGAAACGAGTGAATCGGATTGAGGCTCAGGACGCAAGTCCCTGAAACGCTCCGAGCCGCAACCGCATAAAGCCTGCCGCGCAAGCCCTCGCAATTATATACACGTGAGTCATGATGAGTTGTCGCGACCGACGCTTGCCAGGCCAGTGCTTCGTTGTTCGCAGACCATTCCACATCGCATCCATCCGAGTCAGGGCCGCAGGCTCGACCATTTGCATAGCCCAGGCCATCGGCCTGGGTTCTAGCGGCGTTGATTGACATGGTTGGGCTGTAGGCCCGATCGATTGTCACCACCTACCCCGGGGCGTTGCCCCTTCGCCCGTTGTAAAATAAAACCGGGCGCCGTCGGCTGATACCCAGCCCTGCAGGCTGGGCTATGCAAATTGCTGGACCTTCGGCCCGCGCCAGGCGTGCCAGGAATGTGCCTGTCCCCTTTAGGCTATACGCGGCCGCCGCCACCGCGGCTACGGAGAGGTCTTTGCGCGTAAAGATTGCAGGCTGTTGACCGACGCACCGGCGCCTGCCGCACGATCGCTCCCAAACCGCAGACGCGGCGATCGCATATAGCCTGCGGCGCAAGCCGCAGGATCGCAAACCGCAACCATCCCAAAGCCCCGAAGCGCGCGACAGATCCGTCGCTGATGTCGCCCCCGAACGAAGCTACGCCAAAACCGTGACTAGCGCGTCGCACGCGAGGTGCGACGGGCTTTCTCTTCGCAAACTCAGTGCAGATAGAGGAACTCGTTCGACGTGAACAACGCGTGGCAGAAATCACGCATCGCAGCGACGACCTTCGACGGCGGTTCCGACGACTTCAAGGCAGCTTCGCTGGTCACCCACGCAGTTCCCGGAGCGGGCATCTGGCCGTCTTCGCCACTGAAATCGAAGTCCAGCAGATGTTCGACCGGACCTCCTTCCGCGGCGGCGTTGACGATCAAACGATCCTTGGGAACCTCGTTGTCGGCGATCGTCAAACGTGCGACCTGCCCGTCCCAGCGATGCCCGTTCCCCTGACGTCCGCCAACCAAAACCGGCAGCGATTTGCTGTTGATGTTCCCAACGATCGAATGTGGGATCGTTGCGGTTTGCATCTTCGCTTTGGGATCGGACAGATCTTTCATGTAGAACGTGACCGTTCCAGCCGACTTGCCATCGCCACTGGGGCGTGCGTTGACGGCCGCGGCAACGTAGACCGGCTTGTTCAGCGGGAAGCGAAGATCCGACGCGACCACTTCATACTTCACCGCCCCGGCGGCGTCGTGTCCGATCAATTGAACGATCAGATTCCGCGGTTGGTAGCCCGACTTTGCACTGGTGACTCCCAGCGACCAGCCGGGCGTTTTGTTGTTGCTATTCCATGCGGAGATCAGCGTGCTGACACTTGCATCGGGATAGATCCGGTCGAGGGTCGCAATCGCTTCGATCGTGAACCGGCTGCCCAGCGGAAGGTCCTTCAGTTGCAGTCGCTCGAATCGGCTGCCCGGTTGGATCCACAACGCACCACTTCCGAGCGAAACACCATTCACGCTGGCGAACGCATTTTGAATGCTTCGCAAACCCGTTTCCCCCGGATACGGATCGTTTTCGTTTTTGGTTGGCTCTGGCGTGGGCGATTCCTGCTCAACCAAACTCTGCGTGAACTCCAACGCCATGTTTAGTTCCGCGTCGGACGCGGGGCGGCCAAACACAGTCCAATACGCTTGGTCGATCTCCGTCGCGCTGATCGAATCCGTTCCGGCCAGCAAACGCTTGCCCATCGCTTCAGCTCGCTTCAACGTCCAATCGCCGTTCACCAAAGTCAACGCCTGAGTTGGCGTCGTCGTTTGCGGACGGGTCGGAGCCGATTCGAATCCCATCGGAGCATCCAAAGCCCCCAATTGAGGATCGGGGGTGTTGCGAATCTTCTTCACGTAGATGCTTCGCACGGGAGTGTTTCCGCTAACCGATCCGCCACCGTCGCGGTGAGTCAGTTCGCCCGAAGCAGCCAGCATTGCGTCGCGGACCTGTTCAGCATCCAATCGCGTCGGCGGGAATCGCCAAAGCAATCGGTTCTCGATGTCGACAGCTTCTTCATGCTCGGTCGCCTCGCGCCGCGCCGTCTGTTGATAGGCGGCGCTGGTCATGATCATTCGGTGCATCGGTTTGAACTGCCAACCATTCTCCAGGAACCGCTGGACCAACCAGTCCAACAACTCGGGGTGGCTCGGCGGTTCTCCCAACATCCCCACATCGTTGGGCGTGGAGACGATACCGCGTCCAAAGTGATGCTGCCAGATTCGGTTGACGATCACACGCGTCGACAGCGGGTTGTCGGCCCGTGCGATCCAATCAGCCAACACACGGCGTCGCCCGGTGGTCGTTTCGGTCGGTTTGATCACCGGTGCGGGTTGCCCCAGCAACGTCAGAAACGCAGGGTCGACCGGCTTCTTACCGGTCCGCGAAACCAAAAACGTCTCTGCTGGCTCGGGCCCGACGTCGGTCGCAACAAAACCGGTCGGCAATGGCTTAGGTTTCAGATGGTCAAAGGCCTTCAGTTGAGCTTGCAAATCGTTGAATTTCGCTAGCTCTTCCGGCTTTTTGGCGAAAGCCTTTTTCCCGTCGGCTTCCGCGTTTTTCCGTGCGACCTGACGTTCGACCAGCATCACCATCTGCTGCTCGTACGTCGTCCGCTCCTCGCGCGGCTTGGCGAACATCTGCTGAATGTCCTCGGGGAACATTTTCACTGCGGCATTGGTGCGGCTCTTGTAGGTTGGCTCCAACATCGCATCGATCTGCTCGCGAATCGAAGCTGTCGCCTGCTCCCACTCCGCCTGCATCCGATCGTGGTTCTCTTTCGTCTCGCCATCGACCAACGGCATATCGGTTGGCCAACAGGTCGACGCGAGGAACGCTTGCAAGGCGAAATAATCCTTTTGCAGGATCGGATCAAATTTGTGATCGTGACACTGGGCACAACCGATTCCCAAGCCCAGGAAGACCTCTCCCGTGACGTTGGTCATCTCGTTGACGATCAATTCCCAATGCATCCGCGCGTTGCGTTGGTTGTATTCGTAAATCCCGTGCCGCAGGAATGCGGTGCCGATCAAGACATCAGGATTCTCTGGGTCGATCTCATCGCCGGCCAACTGTTCGCGAACAAATTGGTCGTACGGTTTGTTGTCGTTGAAAGAACGGATGACATAATCACGGTACTGGCTCGCTTTCGGGCGGAACGCATCCTGACGATAACCATCGCTTTCGGCGTATCGGACGACATCCAGCCAATGCTGGGCCCAACGTTCGCCGTACCGCGGACTTTCCAACAAACGATCGATCACACGCTCCCAAGCCTTGGGAGAATCGTCGTTGACAAAATCGTCGATCTGTTGGCGGGTCGGCGGCAAGCCGTGCAGATCAAAGGTCGCCCGGCGAATCAATTCATAGCGATCCGCTTTGGCAGCGGGTGTCAGATCGGCTTGCTTCAATTTCTCCGCGATGAACTGATCGATCGGCGTCGTCGCCCAAGCCTCTCCGGTCTGCGGAACCGCAGGATCGGCGACCGGTTGCACCGCCCACCACTTGTGATCCTCTTCGGTGAATCCGAACTCGTCGCGAGCGCTCGTCGCCGCAGCCTCTTCGGGCCAAGGAGCCCCCATTGCGACCCAGCGTTCCAGCAGCTCGATCTCTTCGTCGGCCAGCTTCTCATCGGGCGGCATTTCCAGTCCCGAATCGTATCGGACCGCTTCGATCAACAACGATTCGTCCGGCTCGCTAGCAACCACCGCAGGTCCCGAATCACCACCGGATTCGATAAACGAGATGTGGTCCAAGCGCAAACCGCCCTCTTGTTCGGCGTCGCCGTGGCAATCGTAGCAATGTTTGGCCAATAATGGCCGGATCGAAGTCTCAAAGAACTTGATCGCCTGGCGATCCGTGTCGGTCCCATTGGCAGGGCCCGCTAGCACGCATAACAGCAAAATTAAAAGAGGAATGCTGGGCAGGTGTTTCATCGGTGGGCTCGCGTTGACGCGTCGGAATCAATCATAAAACTGGGGCTTACACTATAACATAATCCCTTCGGATCATAGCTCTTTCGGATAAAGAGTTTTTCAAAGGACCGGACCTATCATGAATAATCGTATCGTAATTCGCTACTGCACCGGCTGTCGGTGGCTGCTCAGAGCCGCCTGGATGGCCCAGGAGCTGCTGACGACATTTGAAGCCGAATTGGACGAAGTTGCCCTGGCGCCGACCGATGGAGGCCGCTTCGTGATCGAGCTCAATGGCGATATCATCTGGGATCGCCACCGAGATAACGGTTTTCCCGAGATCAAAGTGCTCAAACAGTTGGTTCGCGACCGCGTTGCCCAGGGGCGTGACCTGGGCCATCTGGACCGCGTCAAACCCGATCCCTTGCCCAAATCCCCAGATAAACATTGATGTCCGCTCTTGAACAGAAAATCGGTCCGCTGCAGTGCGTCGTGATCGATGGTGGCGAAGCCCCAACCATTCCCGTCGTCTTGTGCCATGGTTTTGGAGCCCCCGGGGATGACCTGGTCCCGCTGGGACAATACCTGCTGGAAATGCTGGGCGATGACGCCGAAAAATTCCGCTTTGTCTTCCCGACCGCTCCGATCTCGCTCGCCGATCAAGGAATGCCGGGCGGCCGGGCCTGGTGGCCCCTGAACATGCAGCGACTGATGGAGCTGTTCCAAACGAACGACTTCAGCGAACTGCGACGCCAGGAACCGCCGGGGATCGACGAAGCGCGCCAGATGCTGACCGAAACGATCGAAGCGGTCGCCGGCGACTTCGACACGGACGCTCCCTTGGTGATCGGCGGATTTTCGCAAGGCGCGATGGTCTCGCTGGACGTCGCGCTTCGCGGCCTGAAAAATCCGCCAGCCGGCCTGATCCAGTGGTCGGGGACTCTGATCTGCGAAGCCCAGTGGAAAGCCGTCGCGGCCGATCGACTGAAATCGGTCGACGCGCTGCAGAGCCACGGGCATAGCGATTTTGTGCTGCCGATGATCGGAGCTCAGTGGCTCAGCGAATTGCTCGACGAATCGTCAGCAAATTTTGAGTTCATTCGGTTCGACGGACCTCACACGATCCCGATGGAATCGCTGCAAGCGACCGCCGAACTGCTGCGACGCGTCGCCGCCAACGCGAGCTAGCCGCTTGAGTTGTCAGTTCAACGGCAGCCCGCTAGCCAATAGCACCGCTTCGTGAACCGCCAGGTCGTGCGATGAATCCCATCGCAGGGCCTTTTCGCCGCGGATCACCTTGGCCAAGTCGCGGAACTCGTCGTCGTAACGGCCGCTGCTCCGTTCCAGCTTCACATCTTGGAAGCCCTTGGTAAACGAACCTCTCGCACGGTCCAGCCCCAAGCGGACCGCGGGCGGTTCCAACGGATTGATCTGAAACGCTCCCTGCTGCCCCGCGACCTCAAAGCCACGCCGCGGACCGCCCAGCGGATCCAGGTGGTTGCAGCGGATCGTGGCGATCGCCGCCGGGTAATCGAAGACGGCCAACTGGTTGTCGACGAAGCTGTCTTTCTCGGGGAAGGTTTGGCGATTGTGAGCCGTCACGCGGTCGGGCTTTCCAAGAACCGTGACCACCGCATCGATCAGATGGCAAGCCAGTTCAAACATCCCGCCGCCGGGATAGGCTGCTAATTCTTTCCGCAGCGGATCGCTTGCCATCTTGCCCATCATTCCGCTGATCTCGGTGATCGGTCCCAGCCAACCGTCCTGGACGACTTGGAATAGCATCTCGAAGGCGGGGTTGTATCGCAGCATGTAGCCCATCTGAATCGTCAGCCCGCGGCGATCGGCTTCGGCATGCATCGCGCGGCAAGCCGACATCGACGAACCGGCGGGCTTGTCGAGATGGATGTGTTTTCCCGCCTGCAGGCATTGCATCGCCGTCGGAACCAAAGCGTCGACCGACGTCTCGACCGCCACCGCGGCAACGCCTTGATCGCTCAACAACTCTTCGGCGGACATGAACCGCAGCCCGCGATAGACCTCGTTTTTTGCGATCGCTTGTCGTCGCTGCGCGTCCGGTTCGACAACGCCCACGACATCGTACAGGTCGCTCAATTTCCGCATCGCCGCCAGCTTGCCCGACGCGTGCGCGTGCTTCGTGCCGATCTGTCCGATTCGAATTTTTGCGGGCTCCGCCGCACCGGCGACATACGGAAACGCAAGAGCACCCGCTGCGGCAGCGGTCGTTGTGAGCAAACTTCGTCGAGTGGAATTCATGGTGCGTGATCGATGGAGGATCGGAAGTGTTGGGGAAAAAGCGAAGCGTTGATGTTCGAGGCGCCCGAGAATCAAATGGCGACTGGCCAGTCGAACTTGCAAGAATTTGCAGTATACCTGCCCGCGCGGCGCGATGCATTTGTCACAATCGCTACGATCCCACCGGTCGATCGGGGCAAAGGAGAGCAGAATCGGTGGTGGAAGCTTCAATTGCCTCCACCCCGTAACTAACGTGAAGGAAAGCAAGGGCTGTGCGTCCTTGGACCTCTCCATTGGTATCGCAACAGGAAACTCTCCACCATGACTCGACGATCCACCTTCACCGCCGCGCTGTTCCTCTTGTTGGGATCGATCGCGATTCCAGCGTCCGCCGTCGGCTATCCCAACCTGGGCTACTTCGGCAGCTACCAACCGTACGGCATCCAGAGCCGATCCAGCGTGGCGACGCCACCCTACTTCGCTCTCCACCCACCGGTCTATTATGGCAACCGCCACGTCCGCCCCTATGGCATGAGCCCCTTCGCAGCCCTACCACAGGTTACCGCCCCGAGCACCTACCAAGGCCGCCTCGCCCCCGACTTCGTCAACCCACCGCAGCACAACCCTTACTGCAACAGCTGCACCGCAGGTTCATCCACCCTCCCCGCCAGCAAGACGACGCGAAAGAACGGCTTGGTTCGCACCAACCCCTACGCGGAACAAAGCGATGTCTCGCTGACCGGCACTGACATCTAACGCAACCTTCTGCCGGGATCGATACGGCGCAGCCCCGTACCCGCGACGGATCTGCGCCTCATAATCGCCTCGCGTCCCTCTTCCGCTTTCAAGCGTGGGACCGACGCGTCCTCATTCGATCCCTCAAGAATTTCATCTCGGCCGATGGTAAACGGTTTCGCAAAACCGACGATCCCATCCGACGGATACGCCTAACGATCCAGCGTCGATTTGCTGCGCAGGATGTGATGGTAGTGCTGGGCAAAGCGATGCGATTCGTCGCGGACGTATTGCAGCAACCGTAGCGCGAACGCGTTGCGACTCAGCCGAATCGGTTCGGACTCTCCCGGCACGAAGATCTCTTCATCTCGCTTGGCCAACGAGATCACGGTCGGCGGCGTGATCTCTTGATCGCGGAAGGCGGCCATCGCGGAGTTCAATTGCCCCTTGCCGCCGTCGATCAACAGGATGTCGGGGAACTTCTCCTGGTTGTCGCTGAGACTGCGGAAACGCCGCGAGACGACTTCATAGATGCTGCGGAAGTCGTCGATCCCTTTGACGTCTTTGATCCGAAAGCGGCGATAGCCCGGCTTAAACGGCAGCCCATCGATGAACTGGACCAGGCTGGCGACCGTCTCGCCGCCGCTGAGATGCGCGATGTCGACTCCTTCGATCACCCGCGGCGTCTCTTTCAACGAGAGGACTTTCCGCAGTCCGGTCAGCCCCTTCTTGGGATCGACGTAAAAGACTTCCGGCTGCGCGTGAGTTTCCAGATCGCCTCGCTCATCCAGTTTTTCGAGCATCCGAATTTCATCGCGCAACTTCGCCGCCTTTTCAAACTGCAACGCCTTGCTCGCTTCCATCATCTCGCCGCGCAGTTCGTTCAGCAGTTTCTTGCTGCCGCCGTCGAGGAAGGTTTGCAGACGACGAATGTCCTGGCGGTAATCCTCTTTGCTGATCCGCAGATTGCAGGGGGCCGTGCATTGATCGATGCTGGCCAAAAGGCAGGGACGGAACCACTTCCAACGCTCGTCCCCTTCGTTGATGTCCAGCGAACAGGTGCGGAAGCGAAAGATCCGCTGCAGCACTTGGATCGCACCGCGCAGCGCTCCGGCGCTGGGGAAGGGACCGTACAGCTTGACGCCGCGATCGCGCGGTTCCCGCGTGACCTCGATCCGCGGAAACTCCTCCCGCGTCGTGATCATTAGATACGGGAAGGTCTTGTCGTCTTTGAGGTCCTTATTGTTCTTGGGCTGAATGTCTTTGATCAGCCGCGATTCCATCAGCAGCGCGTCGACTTCGGAATCGCAATCCATGAAGTCGATGTCGGCGATTTCGCCGATCCAGTCGGCCGTCCGCTGCTCCTCGGCCGCCGCTTTCAGAAAGTAGCTGCCGGCGCGGCTGCGGAGATTCTTCGCCTTGCCGATATAGATCACCCGCCCGGCGGCATCTTTCATCAGATAGACGCCGGGAGTTTGTGGAAACGTGCGGACCTTGGCGGCCGCGTACTCAAAGCCGAGCTCGGCTCCCGATTCGGGAGCATTGTTTGCAGACTCTGAGTTCTCGCTCATTCCATTCCTGGGCTAGTCGGTTTGCTCTTACGCACAAAGAAACCAATCGCAATCGCAATCAAGTATACGACCAACAGGCCCAAGATGGCTTGTCCCGCAACTGGATTGGCTTTGTCGGTCACTTTGTCGTAGATCGCGGTTGCGGCAGCCGCCAGGGCTCCCAAGACCGAGAAGATCATCAACACATTCCACAGCAACATCCGTCCGCCAGTCGGTTTTTCGTCCCCCAGAATCCGGCGGCTGTTCATCATCAAGAAGAATGTGATGTAGGCGATCGGCAGCAGCATCATGCCGAAGCTGGAAGTGAAAATCGCCAACCAGAACTTCGCTCCACCAGCCCAGAAGTACATCCACGAGAAACCGAACAGTCCCGCCGAGACAACACCCAGGACAAACGGGAACGTTCCGTCGGGTTGATTGAACATTTCGCGGAAGGCGTATCCGTTGATCAGCATCAGAATGATGATCGTCGAGAATCCCATCCCGAAGACGCCCAAACCGAAGACCAGCTTGGAGAGCGAAACGCCCAACAGCGGTGCCAGCGTGTCGGCCAATTGGAATGCGTCGCGTTTGACGAGCGTCGAGGCGAGCTTCTTTTCGGTGACATCCAATTGAGCGATCATCGCCAATTTGTCGGCTTCGGATGTTTCCGCCGCCGCGTCGCCGAGCTGCTGGTCGACGCGAGCGATCAACGATCCTTTGACCGCGTCGAACATCGGACTCTGCTCCATCACCGACAGATCGCTACTGGCCAATTGGTCGTCGATCTTGCCGTGGAACGTCGATGCCGCCGCGATCACAACGCAGCTGGTGACGAGGATGTAGGGGATCGCCATACCCGTTGCTAAATCGAAGCGAGCCAGGCCGCGGAACGGTTTGTCCCAGCCGCGAGAGAGCATCGAATAAGGCAACAGGAAGGTCATGTTGATGCCGACCGCGGTCGCTGCTGCGGCGATCATCACCGCTCGTTGTTCGGTGACCAAACGGTTGGTCCAGAACGATTGGCCTTGCTCCGAAAGACTGGCGACCATCGCCGCTAGATCGCCCGTCGGTTGGCCCCATTGGTTCAAGTTGGGCATCAGGCCGGAGAAGATGGCAGCGAAATCGAGTTCTCCTTTGACGCCCAACAGAATCGCGACGCCAAAGAAACAGATCACGACCATTCCGACGAGAGCTTTCAGCGTGATGTCGAACAGTTTTGCAGCGGCTCCGCGCCGCGTATTCAGCAACACGACAAATCCGGCGGCGAACAACAGGATCAACGAAACGGTTCGCTTCGCCCCCATGTCTTCACCTAAAGTCTGGCCCGCCAGCGGCATCAGGTTCTTGTCCAACGCGTCGTAGCAGAGGCTGAACTGAGGCATACACCAGATCATGTTGGCCATCATCGTCGCGATCAACCAACCCCAGCCGAGCGCCGGGTTGATCTCGGTGTTGATCGCTTCGAACGGGCGGCGTCCGGTCGACAGTGTGACGTAGCTGATCGCCGAAAGCATGATCACCCCCATCGTGATCGCCATCAATTGCAACCAGATCATGCTGGTTCCGCCCAGCACGCCCAAGAAGAGCGCTCCGGCCAGCGAACCACCGCCCAACGTGATCGCACTCTGCAACCAACCGGGGCCGGAGAGTCGAACGAACGCCGACAGCAGGCGGCCTTCAGCGGCGGCCTGTTTCAGAAATTCGCGGTCGGTATGGACTTTGTCGACAGGGTTTCCAAATTCGGCCGGCGGCGCAACTTCGGTTTCGCTCATTCGATTCTTTCGAGGGTTATGTATACGTGGGGGGCAGGCGTTCTCTGCCTGCCTGTTTTGGAGAGGGAATGTCGTTCGCGCCACCACGAATGCACGCGACTCGTAAAGTTCGCGGCCAGATCGTGAAGTCAGGGAACGATGATCGCTGTTAGTTGAGCGCGCTTTCGACGAGCGAAAGGCGACCAACCGAAATTCCCCGCCGAGCCGCGCTGGGCGGTCTTCTTATTGGGTGGGGATTTCTTTGTGGATCGGCTTCAAGTGTTGCAGAATACTTGGGGGATGTCGAGAACGCGAGACGTGGTCGCACCTCGATTTTGATGCGTTTTGGGGAAACTGCTGGCCGTTGCGAGCGACCTGTCGGACTGGACCGCTCCAATAAAGAGAGGCCGCTGCGTCGGGCAGCGGCCTCTCCATCGTTGTTCTATCGTTTGACGTCGGCAACGCGAGCGACGACTACGACACGGTCTTGGCGAACGCGCGGACGTCGGCTTCCATCGCCGCCAAGCGATCGGTGAGCTTAGCTTTGGCCGCTGGCAGATCTTGCGACTCTTCAGGTGGCAGATAGGTAAAGACGTAGAATTTCACCTTCGGCTCGGTTCCGCTCGGGCGAACGGCGAAGTAGTTCCCCGACTGGTCGAGATCCAAAATCACCAGATCGCCGTCGGGACCGTCCAACGGCGACGTCGAACCGTCGGCTGCGGTGATCGTCTTGGCGGTGTAATCGCGGACCTGAGCGACCTTCATGCCGCCGATCTCCTTGGGCGGATCCTGGCGATACTTGGCCATCAACTTGGTCATCAGCGCCATTCCCTCGCTACCTTCCATCATCACGTTGATCAGATGCTCGGCGTGCAGGCCATGGGTTTGCGAGAGCGAATCGAGCTGCTGGTGGATCGTTTTTCCTTCGCTCTTCAGCTTCGCCACCAATTCGCTCATCAACATGCAGGCCGCCGCAGCGTCTTTGTCGCGGGCGTATTTACCGATCAGGTAGCCGTGCGATTCTTCGAAGCCGAAAGCGAACTTGTCGGCTCCTTCGCGATCCATCACGCCAGCGATGTATTTGAATCCGACGAGGTTGTTGTTCTCGCAGCGGCAGCCGTAATGTTCGGCGATCCGGCCGGCCATCGCGGTGGTGACCAACGTGGTGACGATGTAATCGTCGCTGCAAAGGCTCCCTTCGGCCTTGCGGCTGCTGAGCACATAATCGGTCAGCAACGCGCCGATCTGGTTGCCGGTCAGCGTCGCCCAAGGGCTGCCCGCTTCGGTCGTCAACGGGGCCGCACATCCCAAGCGATCGCAATCGGGATCGGTTGCCATTACGAGATCGAAGCCTTCTTTGCTGGCTTGTTCGATCGGCGCGTCGAAGACTTGTTTGTTCTCGGGATTGGAAACGTGCCCGGGGACGTTGGGGAAATCGCCGCTTGGTTCGGCGTGCGGTTGGAAGACTTCGACGTCGGAGAATCCAATGCGTTCCAGAACCGGCAGGACCGCAGCCGATCCAACGCCGTGCAGTGGCGTGAACAAGATCTTCGCGTCGCGCGGGCCGCTGAAACTGCACGCTGTCACGCTGTCGGTGAACGCCTTGTCGATCTCTTCGGTGCAGATCTCGACGCGTCCGTCGGCCAATGCGTCGGCAAACGCAACGACTTCGATCGCGTCGGTCGACATCACGCGATCGATGATCGCTTTGTCGTGCGGCGGCAGAACTTGACCGCCCGTCGACCAATAAACCTTTACCGCGTTGTCGCTTGGTGGATTGTGGCTGGCGGTGACCATGATGCCACAGCTGCAGTGCTTTTCGCGGACGGCGAAGGAGAGCTGCGGCGTGGCGCGATAGTCGTCCAAGAAGTAGACTTTAAAGCCGTTGGCGACCATGATCCCGGCGCACAATTCGGCGAAATGCCGAGACTTGTGCCGCGTGTCATAAGCGATCGCACACGACAGCCCGCTGGCCGAACCCTCGTGCTGTTGCTTGACATAAGTCGCCAGCCCTTGAGCACTTTCACCGATCGTGCGGTCGTTGATCGCGTTGGATCCAAAATCGTACATCCGCCCGCGACGGCCACCGGTGCCGAACGGGATGATCGTCCAGAAGACGTCGTCCAACTTTTGCCACTTTTCGTCTTCGATGTGCCGCAGGATATCGTTGCGATAAGCGGCATATCGGTCTTCGCTGAGCCACGCGCGGAGATTCTCGACGGCACCGGCGGTCAATTTGCCCGCGGTATGAGCTGTTGCGATTTGTGCAAGCGCCGTTTCAACCGTGATCGTGGGGGCTGTTTGTGTCATGGGGATCGCGTATTCTTTCGTTTGTTAGGTGACCCGATGGGGGTAGCGGTTCGATTGCCGGGCCGTGGCAAAATCAATGGATTGCAAGTTGAAAAAAGGCTGAAAACTTCAGTCTGCTGAGATTCTAAAGCCTGGGTATTGGGGCTGGCAACCAGCAGCCGGGCGGACTCGTAAGCTGAGATTAGTAAAAGGGTAAAACGAAAAGATGTCGGAACTGATTATTAGCGTCAGCGGATTGCGAGGGATTGTCGGGGAGACGCTGACTCCGCCGGTGGCAGCCCGCTATTTGGCAGCTTTTTGCAACCAATTGACCGAACCGGGCCCCGTCGTCCTCTCTTACGACGGCCGGACCAGCGGACCGATGTTGCGCGATCTGGCCGCCGCGGCGGTCGTCGCCTGTGGCCGCGATGTGTTGGACGCCGGCGTCGCCGCCACGCCGACCGTCGGCGTGCTGGTGAAACAGTTTAATGCGGCCGGAGCCGTCCAGATCTCCGCATCCCACAATCCTCCCGCCTACAACGGCATAAAACTCTTCTCCGCCGCCGGCCGCGTGTTGGATGCTGCCAGCGGAGCCAAGGTCCGCGAGCTGTACCTGAACGATTCGATCTCGTGGAAGGCGGCCGACGCTTTGGGCAGCTGCTGCGCTATCGACGATCCGCACGCATCGCACTTGGACGCCGTGTTGGCGACTGTCGATGTCGAAGCGATCCGCAAACGGAACTTCTCCGTCGTCTTGGACAGCAACCACGGATCGGGAAGCACGCTGGGACGGCGGCTGCTCGAAGCGCTCGGCTGCCGAGTGATCGTATTAGGAGACGAGCCCAACGGCCTGTTTGCCCATCCTCCCGAACCGCTGGCCGAAAATTTGCAAGGCGTTTGCGAGACGATCAAGAGCCGAGGCTGCGACGTCGGTTTCTGCCAAGATCCCGACGCCGACCGACTGGCGTTGATCGATGCCGCTGGCAAGTTCATCGGTGAAGAATACACCGTCGCGATGTGCGTTCAGCGGGCGATGATGAAACAGCCTGGCCCGATCGTGATCAATCTGGCGACCAGCAGCATGTCGCAGCAGGTGGCGATCGACGCCGGAGCGACTCCGTATCGCAGCGCCGTCGGCGAAGCGAACGTTGCCGACATGATGATCGCTCGCGCGGCGGTCTACGGCGGCGAAGGAAACGGCGGCCCGATCGATCCAGCCGTCGGATATGTTCGCGACAGCTTTGTCGGTATGGCTCACGTCTTGGAGCTGATGGCGACCAGCGGCAAATCGATAGCTGAACTGGCGGCGGAACTGCCGCGGTTTGAGATCTACAAAGCGAAAGCGGAGATCGGCCGCGAAGCGCTTCCGGCAGCGATGGACCAGATTGCGGCGGAGCTGCCCGATGCAGAGGTCAGCCGGATCGATGGGCTACGATTATCGTGGTCCGACCGCTGGCTGTTGGTCCGCGGCAGCAACACCGAACCGATCGTCCGCTTCATCGCCGAAGCCCCCACGCTCGACGAAGCGAAAGCTCTCTGCGACCGAGCCGAACAGATCGTCAACGCCTGCACTTAAACGTTCTACCAGATGGAGCTTGTAGAGGATTCTGCCGCTCCGGTTCGACTTTCTTATGACTACTGATTGAAGTCCGAGGGGGCTCGGACTTCGATCGTCGGCTTCTTGCCGTAGATGACTCCGGTATGGCTGGTGGCATCCATATCGGAGATTAGTTTGGCGTAGAAGGGACGGTAGGCTTTGATCTTTTCGATGGCTGCGTCGCGTTTCGATTTGGAGTTTTCAAACGACTTGCGGTCAGCGACGGTTGCCGTTTTCGTGAGCCCCCGACCGGCCATGACCATCGCGTTGACCGTGTGCAGCGTGTAGTTGTGGTGATTGATCAAGCGGTGCAGCCTGTCGAGTTCGTCCTTCGACATCTGTTTGCGATTGTCAAAGTAGATGCGGTCCATCCGATCTTTCATCTGTGCCGCGATGGGCCAATAGGCGGCAAGATACATGCCCGGATTGTTCGCTCCCGGGTAGCGGTTGAAGAACGAAGCGATCATCGGTTCCTTGTTGGCATCGCCCGGTCCCTCGCGAAAGGTTTTTGCAAGCTGCGATTCCAGTAGATCGTAATACGCCTTCACCGATTCGCCGGCGACACCGTAGAGCGCGGAATAGTAGTCGCGCTCGGCGGCTTCGGCATCAAAGTCGTGATCCCACATCAGCCGCGCCAGAAGATAGTGACCGGCGCCGAGCAGTTCATAAGACCGGGCGATGTAGTGGTATCCGCCGTCGACTCCATGCGTCTGCTGTGCGCGGCACTTTTCGATCAAGTGCTTCGTGACCGGAGCAATCATGTACAGCGGCGTCTGATCGTAGTGCCAGATGTCGTATTTGTAGAACGTCCCGGCCGCCCGATGCCAGCCGCGTTCCATCGCCGCTTCAGACCAGCGGTCCCCTTCGTAAAACGCTCCCTGGCTGAAACCGCTGTTGGTCGGATGGACGAGAAATAACATCGGATGCGGTTTCACTCGCTTCGGCGGATACTTGCAATCGAGGTAGATGATCACTCCCAGCCGCTTGTCCGGATGTTCCTTCGAAACCCGCTCGGCCACCTGATTGCTGAACGTAAGGATGCGATCGGTGGTGATCCGGCGACCATCGGGGCGAACGTCGCCGCTGTCCAGAGCTAGGCATTTTCTGCACTCACAAAATTTCCGACCGTCATTGGCGGCAATCGAAAACATCTGGGAGTTCGGCGTCTTGTCGAAGTATTCGATCGCGGCGTTGGCGAAGTGTTCGACGACTTGCGGATTGCTGGTACAAACCTGCCCACCTCGTTTCTCCGCGTAGTGTTTTGGGTAGCGTCTGCCATTGATTTCCGCAAACCATTCCGGATGCGATTTGCCGTAGACGTCGGGCGACATGACGCGATGCCAGTTGTGTTCGTGGCGAACATCGATCGGATGCCCCAGCCGCAGCCGGCGACCATAGATTTGATTCGCCAGTCCGGCGGGAGACTTTGTGAACTGCCGATACATGCAATCGGGAGCGTCAGTCAGATCGATCGGCTCGATTGCAAGGTCCTTCTGAGGCGGTGTGATCGTCCCCAGATCATCGTGCCAGGCGAACAGCATTCCGTACGCGCGTTCGAGAAACGCGTAGGTGCCAAACAGCGTTCCCGGTTCCATCCCGATGCTGCCGGTAACGCGATGCGCACCGGCACCGGGAGTATCTCGCCCGACGATATGGATGTCCTGCCCCACGGTGCGAATACGGAAGCCTTCCGAATCCAGCCCCGCCGCCGTCACGCCCGCCTTATCCGACCAGGGATTGCGTCCGAAGAAGATAGTCGGCGTTCCCTCCACCGGCTCGGCAACGCGGACTGGCTCGGTTCCCGTCGCCTTGGCCACCAAGTCTCGATACTCCTTCAACGCCATCACGGCCGTAGGATCGGCTTCGTCGTTTGGCAGGCAGATCATGTTGTGTATTGGATGGCCATCTTTGACAAGCACGATGCTTGCCGGCGCCGTCTGCTGGGCTGCCGCCCCCCGACAGGCAAAAGAAATCAACGCAAAAACTGCGACGATCGATGACTTCATAGCGAATCGATGCATGGACACTCGCAACTCCCGGTTTCGGATTCGATTCATGATTCGAGTTGCCCATTAAACGCTTGTCGTATTTGAAATGACCATTCATCGTCCCCAAGTCGACGCACACGAATCCTGCAACTTCGATGCAGGGCGTGCTGCGATCGACCAAGTCGACTCGCGTTCACTTCGATACGTCACGAAGAACCGCATTGAAAGGTTCGCCAACCCGACCATTGTACGACCGGTTCGGGTTGAAATCATTGCTGAACGTTTAGAAATCCATCCCTTCGGGAATCGGGGCTTCAAACGATAACCGTTGCTGAGTTTTCGGATGTCGAATGGAAAGGCTGGACGCATGCAAGCACAGGCGTCCCAGTGGGTTGGTGGTGGCGCCGTACTTCGCGTCGCCTGCAATGGGGTGCCCGATGGCGGTCATCTGCGCACGAATCTGGTTTTTCTTGCCGGTTTTCAGTTGGACGCGAAGCAACGTATGGGCGTCGCCCGCGTTCAGGGTTTCATACGACAGCGTTGCTTTGATGGCGTCGGGAGTTTTCGCTGTAGAGGCGTGGACGACCAATCGCTCGTCCTCCTTCAAAAAGTGAGTGAGGGTCGCGTGCGGCGGTTTGGGGAAGCCTTCAACGAGCGCGTGGTAAATCTTTGTCGAAGCACCCCAATTCGTCTGGATCTGCTTTTGGGCGACCTCCGTTTTGGCGAGCAGAAGGACGCCCGACGTAAAGAGGTCGAGGCGTTGGACGATATAGCAACGCTGACGCTGCGCTGCGAGCGATTGATTGACAATCGCTTCGACAGTTCGTTTCTTCTCGTGCTTGTTGCCGACGGTTAGCATTCCGTTGGGTTTGTTGATCACAAGGATCGAGGCGTCTTCAAACAGCACGTCAAACGGCAACACGCGGTTGACGACCGCCCGCTGGTCGCGAATCTCCACGGTATCGCCGGGGCCCACAGGGGTCGCATGCTGCGTCACGGAGGCTCCGTTAACGTGGACCAAACCGCTGCGCAGGATCTCTTTCACACGCGTGCGTTTGGTGTCGCGGAGCGTCGCGATCAGGTGAGCCAGCAAGCCGGTCGGCTGCGACGGATTGGGCAAGGTTCGGGTGGCCATGGATCTCAGGGGAAAGCAGGGGAACTGGGAAGGGTGAAATGATTTTGAACGATATTCATGGTGGCAAGAAGTGGTATAACTGGCAGAAACGGAACGAATTCGCCGAAGTCCGGCCGCCGTGATGCCGACGATACCCATTGATATTTGGGCTTGCCGTTGGCTGTCGGGTGCATCTGCGCCGGATTGGTGAGATCGCAAATTGTCTGTTGTTCGAACTCTCGTAAAGGACCCTCCACATGCCGCGCGGAAAAACTTACGCCAATGCATCGCAAGCTATTGGCGACACCCCGATGATTCAAATCAACCGCCTGATCCCCAGCGATCAAGCGACGGTGTTTGCCAAGTGTGAGTTCTTCCAACCGCTCAACAGTGTCAAAGACCGGATCGGCGTGGCGATGATCGAAGCTGCGGAGAAGTCGGGGACCCTGAATTCGGAAACGCACATCATCGAACCGACCAGCGGCAACACGGGGATCGCGCTGGCCTTCGTGTGTGCCGCCAAAGGCTACAAATTGACGCTGACGATGCCCGAATCGATGTCGGTCGAACGCCGCGCACTGCTGCGTGCGATGGGTGCCAACCTGGTTTTGACCCCCGCCGCCGAAGGCATGAAAGGTGCGATCAACCAAGCAGCAGAACTTGTCGCAAAGGGGGACAACGCTTGGATGCCACAACAGTTTGAAAATCCGGCAAACCCCGCGATTCATGAGGCGACTACCGGCCCAGAGATCTGGGAAGACAGCGGCCATGACATCGATGTCTTGATCGCAGGCGTGGGAACCGGCGGCACGATCACGGGCGTGTCGCGATACATGAAAAGCGTCAATCCGAACTTCAAAGCCATCGCTGTCGAGCCCAAGCATTCGCCAGTGATCAGCGGCGGGGCGCCCGGGAAGCATCGAATTCAAGGCATCGGCGCTGGTTTTATCCCTGGCAACCTGGACATGTCGATCATTGATGACGTGGTGCTGGTCGATGACGAAGACGCGTTTGAAACCGCACGCCAACTTGCCAAGCAAGAAGGGATCATGGCCGGGATCAGCAGCGGAGCCAACATGTGGGCCGCTCAGCAAATCGCCGCTCGCCCGGAATACCAAGGCAAGCGGATCGTGACGATCATGTGCAGCTTGGGCGAACGCTACCTGAGCACGCCGCTGTTCAGCGACCAATAAATCAGCAACGCCCAATGGCCGGTTCGACCGACCGTCACTGCGACGACGTCAAGCAGTGGCGGTTGGCCATCGAGATCCCGCTGACGATCGCTCCCACGATCCCGACGAAGCCCTGATCGGTACCGCACAGGAACAGATTCGACAGGTGTGTCTGTCCGTCGAGTTGCTTATCGGGAGCGCCGTAGATCGCGCCGTTGTCGTGCCAGGTGAACCGGCGGATCGTCTTGGGCGTAAAAACGTCGGTATCGATCACATGACGCCGAAAGTCGGGCATGAACCGAACCGCGGCATCGATCGCTTCATCGTATTGAACCGTCTTTTGCCGACGGTAATCCTCTTCCGATAACGCGCACCATCGGTCGTGATTGGCCAACGTCGTGATTCGAATCACACCATCGGGCAATTGGCCATCCGAATCGTCGTACAGGTAATTGTTGGGTGAACAGACGACGCCGGTGCGTGGATCGCAAAGCGTGCCTTCCGGTCGTTCCCAGTGGAATCGCGGGCTGTCGTTATAGAACAGGATCGTCCGATCGAATCCGATCTGCTTCGGCTGACGGTCGAGGATCGAGATCGATTCGATAAACGATAACTGCCCGGCACGGGCAACGTCGACTTGCGTGATGTCGTCGCACAACCGCATCGTTTCGATCTGGCCGGCCGATGAAAGGATTCGCTTGCCGCGAATCTCCGTCCCGTCGTCCAGCACCACGCCGACGGCGTGATCCCCTTCGACATGAATCCGCTCGACTCCGCTGCGAAGCTTCAATTCCCCACCCAGCCCACGGAATTTGCGGACAAGATTCTTCAGGATCAATCGGACGCCTTTAAATGGACGGGCGAAGCCTTCCATGTAGCAGGCGCGGAACATGATGCAGAACTGGCCAAAGTCCATGTCCTGCTGACGAGCATTGCCATACCACATCAACGGGCACAGCAGCATTTCGATCAATAGAGGATCGGTGATCGTTTCTTCCAGGACCTGCCGCGTTGAGACATTAAACGACGCCTCGTCGAGGTCGTCGTAGTCGAGCAGCCGGGCGAGCAGTTTCTGAAAATTGTCCTTCTGATGCGGGAACTGCTTAGCAACATCCGCTTCCAAAATTTTGATGTCGTTACCAAAATTCAGTTCGACATCGGGAAAGCGGATCGCCGATCCGACCGCAGGGACCAATTGAAAATCGTCCCAGCGGAAGCGCAGCTGACGCAGCAGTTTCGCCAACGGACCACGTTTGCTTCCCTTCTCGGTGAAATTCGTAACCGCATGCAGACCGACGTCGTAATCGCGGCCCCCTTGGCGGTAGAACGAATTCAAGCCGCCGATGGTGTAATGCTTCTCGAGAATGCAAACACGTTGGTCGAAGTAGGCCAAGCGAATGCCTGCGGCCAACCCAGACATCCCCGCACCAATGATGATGGTGTCGTAGACGTCTTCACGCGGCGGATCGGTGGGGGATTGGGCCGTAGACAATGCGGATTGGCTTACAGGAAGGGATTCGCTAGCTGCGAACGATGTCTTTCATCTTCGGTTCCAGGTAGGTCACGGTGCTCTGCATGCTTGCCAGTTGACCGTACTCTTCTTCTGGAATCTGCACACGGTGCCGCTTACGCAACTCCATCACGATGTCCAGGAAGTCCATGCTATCGAGTTCCAGCTGTTCACGGAACGGCTTGGCATCCTCTAAATTGCTCAGATCCTCATCGGGAGCGATGTCGCCGAGGATGTCGATAATCTCTTCGCGAATGTCTTCAGGCGTCATAACGTCCTTTTCTCCTGGATATTTTCAAACGCGGACCGCTGGTCCGCCTCGTGGGTGGAAATCGTGGCGCAGGGCACCGACGCATCATAAAGGGTTCACTCAATTCTCAACAGGCTTGATCAATCAAAACCGGCGAATGATCACGACAGAATTGATTCCAAGCATTCCAAAGGAGTTATTTAAGACGTATTGCACGTCATCCAACCGCTTCGGTTCGTTGAGCACCAGCCCTGGTAATTCGCAGGCAGGATCCAATTGGTCAACGTTGATCGTGGGATGGCAGATGGAATCCTTGAACGCTGAAAGGTTTCCCGCCAGTTCCAACGCGCCCGCAGCCCCCATCGCGTGGCCGATGTAGCTTTTGGTGTTGTTGAAGTGGACATTTTCACAGCCCGCAAACGCCTCACGCAACGCCAAGCACTCCTGCGCGTCGCCGCTGCTGGTACCGGTCGCGTGCGTGCTGACGATATCGATCTGATCAGGAACCATGCCCGCCCGTTTGAGTGCTTTCGCCACACATTGGGCCTGTCGTTCAGGATTGGGTAAAACGAAGTCGGTGGCATCGGTGTTCATTGCATAGCCGACCAATTCGCCATAGATTTCCGCACCGCGACGACGTGCATCGGACAAACGTTCGAGCACGTAAACACAGCCCCCTTCGGCGACGACGATGCCATTGCGATCGACGTCAAACGGCCGCGAGGCAAGCTCGGGATTTTCATGCGTCGCCAATGCGCCCTGGCTGTTGAAACCGGCGAAGATCCCAAAGGTGTGGATGCTTTCGGAAACGCCCCCCGCCAATGCGAGATCGCATTCGTTCAACCGCAACATCTGAGCGCCTTGAATCAGCCCGGCGTTACCCGCCGCACATGCGGCACCGATCGTGTAATGCGGCCCGGTGATCCCCATATTCAGGGCAATTTCGCCCGCCGGGCTGTTGGCGACCGTTCGCGGATTGTGATGGTGCGACCAATATTTGGTGTCGTAATCGAAGCCTTTTATCTCGTAGATTTCGTTTTCGGTCTCAACGTTTCCGTGTTCGGTGACGCCAAGATAGACCCCAACATTTGATTTGTCGGTGTTCGCCCAATCGATCCCGCTGTGCAAAATCGCTTCGTTGGCGGCATAGATCCCAACGCTGCCGGCGCGGGTTCCGCGACGGATGTCCTTGCGACTCTGGTGGCGTTGGGCGTCAAAGTCGCAGACACCGGCCAAGGTTTTGCCAAAGTAGCGGATCTCGTAGTTGGTCACACCGCTGCGGCCCGAAAGCAACGCTTCGCGAAAGGTGCCCCAATCGTTGCCATTGGGGGCGGTTAAACCGATCCCGGTGATTACGATCCGTTGTTCGTCAGGCAGTTGGAAAGAGCTGTCAGCGGCGGTCACATGTATCTCTCTTGAAGAGGCCCCGAAACCCTGTAATTTAAATCTTTTCCGACCCACCGCAAGCCGATCGCCGGAGAGCTTACCGAACCGTTACTTGGACAACAACTGCACGACCGCGGCGTGATTGTTCTTCTGTGCAAAGCTGAGTGCGGTGTCGCCATCGATATCTTTTGCGTCTCGATTGGCCTGTTTTGCGAGCAGCATTTTGCAAATTTCGATCTGCCCTTCGGCGGCGGCAAACATCAAAGCGGTAAAGCCTTCGACATTGTCGGCCAGGTTGACTTCCGCTCCCGCCTCCAACAAACGCTTGACCGTTGCGTTGTTCGACCCCGACGAAGCATACATCAGCGCGGTTCGGGCCGACGCATCCTTCGCGTTAACCTTTGCGTTGTTCCGCAGTAACAGATCGACCACTGCGGTATGGCCGTCGAACGCGGCGAGCATCAGCGCCGTTCGCCCTTGTTCGTCCGCCCCACCGACCTGAAGCCCCTGATCGATTCCTTGGCGGACCGGTTCGATCAGCCCCTGCGCCGCGGCGTTGCGGAAATCGCCGAGCGTGATCGGGGTAATCTTTTCGGTGACCGTATCCTCGGTGCCGGGTGCCGCTTCTTCGGCGAGATCCGCTTCGGCGACAGGCGACGGCGGCTGCGCGTCGGTCTGTTGCGAACCACGGTCACATCCAAGTAAGACCAACCCCAGAAGCCAAACGAGGTGGCAGAATCCATTTTTCATCGAGACGATCCCCATCGATTACATAATTCAAAGTCGTACCGCGGCAAGTGAGCCAAGACTATCGAACCACGAACCCCTCGGTCGAAGCAAGCACCGTAGGCGTTTCATTTTCCGATTTACGCACCTTTTCTGAACAACGAAATAAATTCTAAACCTTTGTCTTCACTGGGCTTAGGAGCATTGAATCAGAATTGCCCTCGCCCAACCCATGCACGGGTAGGTACACTATGGACCGGCAATCCAAGGCTGGGGATCGGCGGACCAAAACGCGCGACCGGGGCGGGGCCGTTGCCACGCGAGCGGACCGCGCGGCAGGGAAGCGAGATTTGGAGACAAGGCAATGTTGACAACGACACGACACGACCCGAACGTCACGCTGACGCTACGGGGCAAAAACTCTCGAACCGTCGATCAAGAACTGGTCTCGCGTTACGAAGAGGTGCTTTCCAACAAGAAGCTGAACTGGACCACCTACCATCGTCTGGGGAAACTGTTGGGCATGGGGGGACAGGGTAAGGTCTACCTGTCGGCACGCCGTGGAACCGATGGATTCACATTGCCCGTCGCCATGAAGGTGTTTTCACCGGAGCGTTATAGCGACGTCCGCGATTACGAAGCGGCGATGTCGCGGATCGCGGGAATCGCCGCCCGGGTGGCGATGATCCAAAACGATAACGTCTTGGACGTTCAGAACTTCGTCGAACGCAACCGCATTCGAATCATGGTGATGGAATGGGTCGACGGCTACGATCTGCAGGCGCTGCTGCGTCCGCAAAAGCTGAAACTGCTCGAAGGCAATGTCAGCAAGCCGCGCTGGAAATATGTCAATGAAGTGATTCTGACCAAGGGCCCGATTCAAAACCGTTTTAAAGCGGGCGTGGCGGTAGCGATTTTACGCGAGTGCCTCGAAGCCTTGGCGGCGCTTCATCGCGAAAGCATTGTCCATGGCGACATCAAGCCATCGAACATCATGTTGAAGAAGTCCGGTCACAGTAAGTTGATCGACATCGGTTCGGCGTACGACTACCGCACTCCGCCGATCGACCGTTCCTGCACGCCGGTCTATGCAGCGCCGGAAGTTTTGGAGCACGACAATGCGACCCCCAAGAGCGATCTGGCGAGCCTAGGGTATGTACTGATCGAAATGCTCAGCGGCCGCCCGCCATTCCGTGGCGACATCTCGCTTCGGGAACTACTGCAAGCAAAACGCGAACTACCGCAACGGTTGAACGAAGTTTTGCCGGCAGAAGTCACCTGCAACGCACTGCTGATGAATTTCTGCCGCGGTCTAATCGCCCCCGATCCCAACCGCCGCTTTCCCAGTGCCGAAGCGGCCGAACACGTCGAACAAGGAGCCGCCGCGTTCCATCGCCAACTGGTGCTCAGCGACATGTCGACCGAATACGACAACGACATCCGCCTGTGGCTGGAGGAGCTGAACCGGATCGAGCTGTCGCTGGAAAAAGAACGCGAAGAGAACGAAGACCCCAGCGGCAACGAAAACGAATCGATCGTTTAGATCGACGCGGGCGCCGAGGCCGCTCAATCCGTGATCACATGTGGATCGGCGACCGCACGCAATTAGGCGGCGGCTCGCTGCTGCCGAAACAGATCCTGGTACAACGCCAACGTTGCGTCGACCATGCGAGGTGTGGTGAATCGAGTGAGAGCAAAGTCTTGGGCACGCGTTAAGGCCTGCTCATCCGCTGGCGAATCGAGCTGACGATAGAGTTGTTCGGCCAACTGGCCTTCGTCATCCACGGGAACGACCGCCGCGAATGGCCCATCGGCCTGCATTCGTGGTTCGATCCCTAGCACATCGCTTAAGCCGCCAACGGCGGTCGCAACAACTGGTCTCTTCAGCATCATCGCAGCTGCGACCGTTAAACAGAGCCCTTCGTCACGAGCCGGATGGGCGATCACATCGGCGGCGGCGAGCAGGGTGTTTGCATCGTCGCGAAATCCGAGCAGCCGCACCTCGTTAGCAAGCCCAAGCGTTTCGATCTGCTGTTCCAACACCGCCCGTTGACGGCCTTCACCTGCGATTACCGTGAGTGCTTTGCAGCCTTTGTATCGGAGCAATGCAGCGGCGTCGATCAATGTCGAATGTCCTTTGCAGGAGAACAGGTTCCCCACGGCAACGATAATTTTCTGATGCTCGCTACCTAGCAGGTCGCTTCGCAGACGCTCGACATCCGCAGGCAGCACCTGTGGAGGGTCGATCGCTGCATGAATCACCTGAGTCCACGCGGGCGAAAGACCGCGTGCGCCGCATGCATCCGCAACCGCATGGGAAACGCAGATCACCTTCTGCGAAAGCCGGTGATATTTGGCCGTAGAGCGGATCGGAAACATCGTATGCCGCATCGAGACAACGCGAAGCGACTTCAATCCGGCAGCCGCCAGCCCCATTCGTGATAAGGAACGCGAATCATTGCAGTGTAACACGGCGGGCCCCAAAGACTTCATCCACTGGCGCATCCGCCAAATCGCCGCTGGGCTTTTTCGCGAAGCATCGCACTGACCAATCTCCGGCAACCTATCTTGCATTCGTTGAGCAAGTTGCCCAGCGACGGGTGCTAACAATCGAACCTCAACACCGCGAGCTAACAATCCCTGAGCCAGAGCAAACAGATAGGCTTCCCCACCACCCCACGTCGACTGAGTCGATGCGAGGACGACGCATGTGGGAGGACTAAGGCACGGGCTGGCAGTTGTTGTCACGGAATATTCCAAGGTTTAAAAGCAAATCGCCCCATTCAGCACGTTCGGCATTACGCCGCACAACGCGTCGCGATTGGATGTCCCAGTTGGTGTTCGCCGATCCATTTGCGACATGGAATCGCAGCACCATCGAGCGTTCCAGCGTGGAACCAAGGCGATGGATAGTAGACACGTCGCGTTTCGGATTCCGCAGCCAAATAGGCTCCCCACCAACTGAACGAACTGTTGGCAATCACGGCGTGTCGGCACTTGCTAATAAGATAAAGATCTTCATGACAGGTGGAACCGTCGTTGTGCGTCACCGGCGTGAAGGGGATACCGACATCCAAATTCTCCAAACACCAGGGAATATCGTTGGAAAACAAAAAGATCTGCGGATTGGCAACGTGCTGGCGAAGATCTTCCAGGCAACGCCGGTAGTACTCGGGCCCTAACGTTCGGAAGATCTTTTGATTTACAGGATCAGAAACGTAGTCGCCACGGCGAACATGCAATGCAACGCTTTGGGTGCTGTCCATCCGACGTGCCAGCGCTGCGGTCGCAGGCGAAACGGGATCCACCAACTGGAACTCGTCCCTTAGGTTTTCCTTCATCCCAGGAAAAAAGGCTTCCCCCTGCCAATAACCTTCCGTGTAGAGATTGAGAGGCGAGTGGAGCCATTTGTCGCGAAACCCAAACGGCTTCTCGCGACGCAATCGAAAGACGCCCGACTGTCGTGGAAACGCCCGTGCGACAAACGATTGCCAGCAGGAATACGCTTTTGATGCTCCAGAATATCTGGCAGGAACTTGATGGCGAAATTCATCCGGCAATCGTAGGGCTCGAATCGCAAATCGATCGAGCGTCATCTCGCGCAACTGGTACTCGTCAAAGGCGCTGGCATCGATGTAGTGCTCCACGCCGGCCTGTTTTGCCAAGTACGCACCGTAAGCGTACTGAAACAATTGATTGCCTAGGCCACCGATTAAGCGTGTTACGATCATTGCAAGCTCCCATCCGATCAGGTGTCCCCACTGGCAAACACTCCACGCGTCGTTGCGGGGTTCCATGCCGCGACGGACGAACGCCAACAGCTCACCAAATCACGGGTTGGATCATCTCCGACATCCCCTCAGCATGCAATATCGATTTGCATCACTCGTAAGCCGGCCTGCGGACCGACGACCACGGTCTGCTTTTGGCAACACCCGCTCCGCTTCTCACCCGCTTCGGCCAAACGCTTCTGGTGCCCCGCTGAGCTAGCGGACAACTAGCGGCATTTCCTCAATAGCTGCCCGACACTGCGAAGTGCCAACTGAAGATGTTGATTCTTGGGATACAGCCAAACCTGCTGGCGATCGCCATGCTGCATCCGTTCTCGTAACAATCCGACTAATGTTGGGAACAAATTGAGATTATCTAGGACAAGCTTCCGAGCATCGACGACCTGCTGTCGATGGGCAACATCCAATTGCTGCTCGATCCCGGAACAGACTGAATCGATCGCTTGCTGAGGCTGGAAAATGTCAATCGGCGTAAAGCTGTCTCGCGGCAAGTATTCATCCGCGTTGGGAGCACCGAAATAAAATGGATACGAAAAGCCGAGAAACGCATCGGAAATTTTCTCGCTTATGTAGTGCGGATGCGCAGTATTTTCCAACGCCAGATGGAACCGGTAGGGTGCAACCGCCTCCCATTTGTCGGCTATCGGATGATGCCCGTTGCCAAAGACATCCAGTGCTTCTCCTAGATGTTCCTTCAGATGTCGTACAAACTCCAATCGTTGACGATGCCCGGGTGTCGTCGCCTTGTTCGAGATCACGACGCTCATCACACGCTTTTTTTCCGGATACGACATCGCTGAAAGCTGGTCGTAGTCCAACGCGACGCGACATTCGGCGCCGAACTGGATACCGACGTGCCATGGAAGCGATTGCTGGCGTGCGATCAGCCCTCGATGAGCGACCTCGTGGCAGGTCAAAACCCAGCGGAACTGGCGAAGGAAGTCGCTGCGATAAGTACGCAAGGTGGGAGGTTCGCCGGAGATGAACAGAACATTCTCTGGATGGCAATATGCACGCGTCGCCTCAGGAAGACTCTCGAAGACAACCCACGCATCACAACTGACATCGGATTGGTTAAATATAAACTCAAAATCTTCCCAGATCGCACGTCCACCGGGAGTTTGGCGTGTGTAGTGCAGTTCGGGGCCACAGGTTGTCACCAATACCCGGTACATCGAGACCATCCTTCATTCAGCTGTGCAACGCGTCGCAAATAGCGAGCGAAACAAGTCTCAGCGTTGTGTTTCAAACTTTCGTTTCATTAGGCTGCGTCACGATACCTCGGAATCGGAGGGAATTGGGCCCGTTTTCCAAATGCACACGCAACCGCGGACCGCGCCGCCACCTCAATCGTCGCGCTCCAGGTACGGGCACTCAACGGGTTGGTCCCCCATTGAGATCGAAGATGCTTGCAAGCGATCTCCCATTGCCCTTGCCGCGAAGCTTTTTTGGCCCATTTTAGCGGGCCCGCTGGCGATCTTGGCCTCCGACATTTGCGGATCAATTGTTCCGGATGGGCAAGTCCGCGCCTCGCATAGGTCTCTTCGAGCAATCTCACTAAGCATTCGTCTCGCGTCCCCCCTCCATTCCATGTTCCACTGGCAGCATGCTGGCGATAGCAGAGCAAAATCTCGGGCAAATTCGCCAACTTGCCAACTTCAGCCAAACGCAACCAGAGGTCGAGATCCTCGACCCAAGCAAACTCGGGGCGATAGCCTCCCACCGATTCGATCGCCGTGCGGCGAAGCATGGACACGGGATTTGCAATCGCCGATTTCAAGACGAGATTGGCGCTGTCGATTTGTTCGTGGGAGGTCGGGTATTGAACGACGGCCAGTGCCCCGCCGCTCGAATCGATTTCAAGAATCCCCGCGCCAACAGCAACCACGTCGGGGTGCGAGTCTAGAAATTCAACCTGTTTCGCGAACCGTTCGGGCATCGCAATATCGTCTGAATCCATTCTTGCGATCAGAGGTGCGGTACACACAGCGACACCGGCGTTTGCAGCACCGACAACGCCCTGATTCGCCTGTCGAATAATTTCAACGCGCGAATCCACCGTTGCGAACCGGCCCAAAATCTCCGCGGAACCATCGGTGCTACCATCATCGACGCAGATCAACCGGAATGCGCGAAACGACTGGTGCAAAATGCTTTCAATCGCTTCGGGCAAATATCGTTCCGCATTATAGACCGACATCACAACATCAATTCTATTTTCCGATATAGCAACAGCCATGTAACATCCTAGCAAGTTTGACTAACGGTGCTTTCGGTACTGACCTGGAGTTTGGTCGCTGATTATTTCCGCGTCTGGAATGCTCATTTGCGGCGAGTGATCGGTAAACTGAGGCAAGCCATTCGACCCCTGATTGGAGAACCGCAAATCGTTGGCAGTGGAATTCGGTTTCGGCTGCTTTTGCGCCCCCCAGGGGCTGATGCTTCAATGCGAAATCGCGCACACCGATCAACGAAACACAATCCAACGTCCGGCAATCGCTCGTCGACGTTAGAGCACTGGTATAGCGAAAGAATGAGTTAGAAAACAGCCCTATCTACAGCGTCTTCTGCTGGCTCGTCCGTACTGGCGGCGCAGGCATTCCAAGCTGACCTGGACGATGATCGCCTAAAACGAACAAGATACGAAAACTACTCGCGGGACCAGGTTTTGGTTGGGAACGTTTCCCAACGCGTCGAGCTGCGACACCATATCGGAAAACGAGACCAACAACCGAGGTATTAGACTTTCGATGACCAACGCAGAAATTACAACGATCATTCCAACCTTCAGACGCCCCGATCTTCTCAAGCGGGCCGTTTCAAGCGTTCAATCCCAAAGCTATCAAAAAATAAAGATCTGCATCTACGACAATGCGTCTGGCGATGAAACCGAATCGATAGCGACGCAATTGATGAATCAAGATCACCGTATTTCGTACGTCAAACGCGACACGAATATCGGCGCGATCAATAATATGGTTGAGGCAAGTATGTGCGTCAGCACACCCCTGTATTCGATTCTCAATGATGACGACATTTTGCTGCCTGGCTTTTACCAGTCCGCTGCCCATGCGCTAAATCGATATCCGTCCGCCAACATTGCTTGCGCACGAACCGTCATCGTCGATGTTGAAACGATGCAGTGGACATTACTGAATCAACCGTGGAAGCCAGGGTTCTATGAACCATCGGTTCAGAATGCAGAAAAGATGACTCAGTCGCATTTTGTGCAAACTTCCATTCTGATGCGACGCGAAGCCAGGGATATCATCGGTCCCTTTGAGCCTTCTGGCGACGACCGAATCCAGGGAATCATTGCAGCCGTCGCGTTTCCGTTTGTTGTCGTCGACGTTATTGGCGCTGCATACACGCTCCACAAATCGACGATTTCCTCAACGGGAGGGCTGCGAGGGGGCGACCAAGATGACGTCTTTCGCCACCTGGTTTCGATAACTCAACGAATTATGGCTCTCAACATCCCCGATACTTCAAAAGGTTACCTTCTTCAGACGGTTGCCAACTTCTATGGGGATTCATTCCGACAGCGTAAGGTCGATGCGCTGCTGGGGCGGAGGCCGGATGGAATTGGGGAAGAAGAGTCAATGATCCCGAATGTTAATTGGAAACCGGCTCGATTATTGTGGCTTCTCTCGAAGCGAGGCACTTTGCCCAAATGGATGACGAAATCAATACTCAAGGCGTCGCTTGACGCTTCGGAACGTCGTCGGATTAAGCGTAGAACCAAGCGATGGAACGCTCTGCCGGACGCGGTCCGAACCTGTTTGACCGAAGGGGATAATTTTCATTCAGCCCTGCAAAACATGCTGGAGAATGAGCGTCCATAATCCTTAACAGACGCTACCTAAGCGAGACTTTCGTATAAAAACGAAATGCAATCGAATATCGATCGCACGCAAAATGACATGCTCAGCTTGATTAGCGTCGTCGCAGCCAAGCACCGGGCCAGTGCGTGACATCTTCGGTCAGTTCGCTTTCGTTAAAGGTCCACGGTGGAGCGACGAGTTCAAATTCAGGATGTGTCGCGGCAAATTCCGCGGCCGAAGCGGTTGGATGATCGTGTTCCCAGCTCGCTTCACCACGCGGTGTATCGTAGACATCTTTCATGATCCCATCGGTAGCGACGATATAAGATCCTGGGGAAACCAGATCATGATACGCATTCAATTCACCTAATACATGATCTTTCGTGTGGCAGGAATCGAGTAGTACCATCACGGTTTCACCCGGCTGAATTAGCGATTTGACTTGGTTGACGATCTCATCGCTGATCGAATCGCCTTCGACCAGCGTAATCATCGAAGCGAGTTCATGCGATTCGATCGCCTCGCGATTGTGTTTGCGGATTTCGACGTCGACACCGATCACACGACCGCGCCCCATCGCTTTCATCAAACTGGCGTAATAGACCAACGATCCACCATGAGCCACGCCAGTCTCGACGATCACATCCGGTCGCACTTGGTAGATCGCCTCTTGCGTGCGAATCATATCTTGGGACAACTGGATGATCGGGCGGCCAAACCAAGTGTAGGTGTAGATCTGTTTTTCGTTCCAACCCACTTTGGTCCAGAGGTCCGACAGCAACTCGTAACCCGCTTTCGAGTACAGCGGCAATTGCCGAGTATCGCCATTTTCCTGGATCGAAATTTGAGCTTGTTCTGTGTCTATTGAGATTTGCATTTGAAATACTACTCGTCGAAGGGTGGCGTTATAGTTTGATCGATTACGTTGAATGAGACTGAACGCGTCGAGCGTGTTTGATGGTGCTTTGGATCCCCGACCGTAAACTGGTTTGTGGTTGCCAAGCGACTTCGCGGTTCAGCCGCGTCGTGTCGGCAACGACCCAAGGCGGATCGTCTGTTGCGGTCGGTACAGCGCCCCAGCGTACACGATTCTCGCCTCCGAATTGGGAGCTGATCTCGCTGACCAATTCGCGCAGGGTTATCGGCTTGCCCGATCCGATGTTGATTGGCCCGCAAACCTTGCTGTCCAATACAGCTACCAGCGCGCTGGCAGCATCGGAAACGTACAGATAGTCACGCACTTGGCGACCGTGAGAACATTCGGGAATCTGCCCCGCGAGCAGGGCGGAGATCACCGGGCCAGGGAACCGGGCTGCTGGGCTGCCGGGTCCATACATGAAGAAGATTCGTGCTGTCGCGGCGCTTAAACCAATCTGTTCGGACCACGTTTCGAGCAACTGTGACAACGCAAGCTTGGACTTACCGTACAAAGATCGCGGCGTTAGCGGGGTGATGCTTTCGCGACACAATCCGTACTGCCAGTCGTACTCCGCGCAGGTTCCCGCGCTGACCAAACGCTGGCCGCCGCTATCTTGAAACCGTTGCATAAGATCGATACTTGCCGACAGCCAATTCAGGTTCTGCGGAGAGGTCCAGTATTGCGACGGCGCGGTTTCCCAGGCAAGATGCAGGAGATGCGTCGGGCGAATTTCTGAACACAAGCGATCGGCGGAGCCAGCTTGCAACAGATCGCCGTAATGCCACTGGATCCCATCCGACGCAGGCATCGGTTTCTGGGAGACCGCGTGGACTTCATATCCACCTGCGACTAGCAACGGTAGGCAATGGGAGCCCAGAAAACCACGAGCTCCGGTAACTAGCACCCGTTTCAACGTTCGTAATCCGCATAGCTAAGGTCGCGCGGTGAGATCACGTTGGCTTCAAGCGGCCAACTGATTCCAAACGCAGGATCGTTCCAGCGAAAACCTCGTGCTAGGGTCGCATCGTAGTCGGAAGATATTTGATAAAGCACTTCGGTATCATCCGATAGCGTCTGGAAGCCGTGTGCGAATCCTTCGGGGATATACAGTGACTTTCGGTTGTCCTGCGTTAGTTCCACGCTCGTCCACTCTCCTCGTGTGGGCGATTGCGGTCGAACATCGATTGCAACATCGAAGATCGCGCCGCGGATAACACGAACTGTCTTTGTTTCGGCGCTGGGGGCTTCTTGAAAGTGCATCCCGCGAACCGTACCACGACGCTTGTTAAACGACAGGCTGGACTGACTGAATTGGGAGATCAGCCCCCGCTGGGCAAACTCTTGTTGGCAGTAAATCCGCGCGAAGAATCCACGTTCGTCCTCGGCTGGCTCGACTTCAATCACGAAGACACCTTCGAGCGGAGTCGTTTGGAAAATCATGTCGAGCGCCTTACGCAATGCGAACCTGGGGAATCGGCACGATAAACTTCCCGCCACGGTCCTGGTAATCGACCTGCTGTTGCAGGATCTCGTCGCAGAAGTTCCAGGTCAACAACAATACATAGTCGGGTTGGTCGGCGACCAGCATCTCGGGTTCATAAATTTTCAGGTGGGTGCCAGGCGTGTAGCGTCCCTGTTTCACCGGGCTGCGATCGACCACGTATTCCAACACTTCTTTGCCAAGTCCAAAGTAATTCAGCAGAGTGCTGCCTTTGGCCGAGGCGCCGTATGCAGCGATCCGCATGCCTTCGGATTTAAGGTCTTGCAGCAATTCCAGCAGGTCCTGGCGGAGGCCTTCGACAGTGTTCCGCAAGCCGAGATAGAACGACAGTTTGTCGACGCCCCAGGCACTCTCTTCGGCCAGTAGCGTTCGAACCGATTCGCCCGGCTGGTCGCAGTGTTCGCTGCGGCAAGCGACGATCCGCAGCGAACCGCCGTGGATCGGAACTCGGGAAGCTTCGACGATCGTCAATCCGTGGCTGCGGAACAAGCGATCGAGCGTGGTCAACGAGAAATAGCACAAGTGTTCGTGGTAGATCGTGTCGAATTCCACGTGATCGACGAGGTCTTTTACGTAGGGCACTTCAAATACTGCGTGCCCGGTTGGCTTCAGGATGCGGTGAACGCCGGCGACGAACCCGTTCAATTCGGGGACGTGGGCCATGACGTTGTGCCCATGAATGACATCCGCACTCTGTCCCTGTTCGGCCAGTTGCGTCGCAAGTTCCAGGCTGAAGAAATCGGCAACCGTCTGGATCCCACGTTCCTGGGCGACAGCCGCGATGTTCTGTGCCGGCTCGATGCCTAACACAGGGATTCCGAGTTGCTGGTAGTATTGCAGCAGGTAGCCGTCGTTGCTGGCGATTTCCACCGCCAAACTATCTTCCGTCAACTGCAGCGTTGGGACCAAGTGCTCGACCAAATTTTGGGCGTGTTCGAGCATGGTGTCGGAGTACGACGAGAAGTAGGCGTATTCGCTGAATAGCTCTTCCGGAGGAACTGTTTCAGTGATTTGCACTAGCGTGCAATCGGCGCAGAAAACCAGCTCGAGCGGGTACGTCGGCTCAGGCTCGGTCAACTGGTCCGCGGTCAAAAGCCGGTTGGCCAACGGCGTCTTCCCGAGCGAAAGCACGGGCTCCAAGTGGCTCGAGCCACAGGCGCGACAATTCGAAATCATGATTCAAGGATCCTAATAAATTCTGTACACAGCCGCCGATTGCTCGTACAGCTTTCCACCGCGACCGCGCGATTAGCCCGCAAGCCTTTGGGAGTGATGAGGCTGGCGGGACTGGTCAGCCCACTCTGCTCCAGCTGTCGACGCCGCATGTTCAAAGTTTTTGATCTGTTGTCGCGTGAGGTCCCGCATGTCTGCCCCTTCGCTCCAACTGCGATACCACTCGACGGTGGCTTGGATTGTCGTTGCGAAGTCCCAATTCGGCTGCCAGGCCAATTGCGAAATCGCCTTGGAGCAATCGAGTTTGAGGATGCCGCTTTCGGGCAGCGCTTCAGCAGCTGCCGGATCGATACGGACCTCGCCGGCGCCCCAGGTCGCCACGAGTCGCTTAGCAAGTTGGCCAACCGTCACATGCGCTGCGGGAGATGGCCCGAAATTCCACCCGCTAGCGAACTGCGTTCCGTCTGCGCCGCACAGACGCGATGCCAAGGCAAGGTATCCCGAAAGCGGTTCGAGGACGTGTTGCCACGGGCGGATTGCGTTGGGTTTTCGAAGCACCAAAGGCTGCTCGGCCAGGATGCTAGAGACAAAGTCGGGGACGATACGGTCTTGAGCCCAGTCGCCGCCGCCGATCACGTTGCCCGCTCGGGCGCTTGCCACACAGGTTGCGCCTGCGTCGCGAAAAAAGGAATCGCGATACGAGGCCGTCACAATCTCAGTGGCCGCCTTGCTTGCGCTGTACGGGTCTTTGCCACCCAACGGATCCTGCTCTCGATATCCCCAAACCCATTCGCGGTTCTCGTAACATTTGTCCGATGAGATCACGACGCAGGCTTGGATGTCTGGTTGCTGCCGTACTGCTTCGAGCACGTGCAGGGTTCCCATCACGTTGGTGTCGAACGTCTCTTTGGGCTGTTGGTAGGACAATCGAACCAGCGGCTGCGCCGCCAAGTGCAGCACGATATCGGGCCGTGATTCAGCAACAAATGCTGCGACCTTTTCTTGGTCGCGGATGTCGATTGTGCGGTGGTCGTATTGGCCTTCCAGTTCCAGCAACTCAAACAGGCTGGGGGTTGTTGTCGGCGTCAAACCGCAACCAAACACTTCAGCCCCCAGTTGCAATAACCACTGGCACAGCCAAGAGCCTTTAAAACCGGTATCTCCGGTGACTAGTACCCTGCGTCCCGAGAACGTATTGTCGAACATCTCACCCTCCTTGGTGAAGCCGAGTCTTTGCTGTACGCGCTTCGACGTCACGCAGCTTGTTTTGTTATTTGTGAGTGCACTCGATCGGGCAGCGTCCGGATGACCTGATCTTCGCTGCAATGCATCTTGTTCCAGACGCGCCACGGGCAATCGAGCTCTTCCCACTTCTGCTCCAGTGACTGCTTGTCGCGGAGCGTGTCCATTGGCATCCAGAAACCAGAGTGTTTGTATGCCGACAATTCTCCTCGCATCGCCAATTGTTCAAGCGGTTCGCGTTCCCAGATCGTGGAATCCCCTTCGATGAAATCGAGTGTCTCGGGCTCCAACACAAAGAAACCACCGTTGATCCAGCCACCGTCTCCAGTCGGCTTCTCTTGGAATGCGGAGACCCGGGTGTCGTTACCGATCGCCAGGCGTCCAAACCTGCCACTTGGCTGGGTCGCAGTGACTGTCGCCAGTTTGCCATGGGCGCGGTGAAAACGGATGCTTGCCTGGATATCGATATCCGCCAAGCCATCTCCGTAGGTCATCAGGAACGTTTCATTGCCAACATGCTGGCGGATCCGTTTCAAGCGACCTCCGGTCATCGTTTCCAGCCCTGTATCAATCACGGTCACTCGCCAAGGCTCGACGTGATTCTGGTGAACTTCCACCGTATTGGTTCGATAGTCCCAGGTCATATCCGACATGTGCAGCGGATAGTTTGCGAAATACTCTTTGATAAGGTAGGCCTTATACCCAGCGCAAATCACAAAGTCATTGATGCCGTGATGGCTATACAACTTTAGAAGGTGCCACAGGATGGGTCGCCCCCCAATTTCTACCATCGGCTTGGGTTTTAATTGCGTTTCTTCGCTCAGTCGAGTACCAAAACCACCAGCGAGAATTACTGCTTTCATAACGCAACCTTAAGGGTAAATCGCAAATTCCACGCTATTAAGACGCGAACCGAGTGCCAACGTGGCGGGGAGGATAGCGAACGGGGTAAGTTGCGTCAATCGCGAAACAATTTGGGTTGCTTTTGCGTTGTTTGACGCACGATCGAGACTCTTCGCCGAGGCTTTCGGCGACGATCCGCTTGTGCACTTAAGCGACCCATCGCCGCAGCGTCCGAGAGTTCTTGTGTAGCAGGCCAGCCCAGAATGTTGGATTGCACCATCGCGATCCCAGTCGGACGTCTGGAGTCTCCCAGTCTTTCGCGGCGATTCTCTCTTCCATGATCCGTGGGTGTGATCCCCGAAATGGCTCGCAAGTCTTCAGGTCCCAGGCATAGGACTCCTCTTCTGTTTGCTCCCCGGGCGTCACTTGTCTGCCATCGTAGAGGCTTAAGAAGTAGTCAGACTTAGCCGCCATCGTCTTTGGCGGCTTAACATATCCATAGTGATATACCCAAGCACCTGTGGGGGCGGCGACCAGTTTACGATCCTGAACGTTGAATCCACATGCATCGCCAACCGATTGCACACCCGCGTTCGCGCGTACGATCCTGACCTGCCGCCGATAAGGGAGCGGATCGCGAATGTTGTAGTCGGCGCGAAAATGATGGTAACGGAACGACAGTCCTTCCACTCGCTTGTTGTTAACATGCCGCCGCATGCTTGCCTGGATCCGGTCTAAATCGGCTTCGTGGATCACTTCGTCGGCTTGGATGTAGAAACACCAATCGCCAGAACACTCGCGCAGTGCGAGGTTGGTTTGGTCGGCGAGCACGGTTCCGTTTTGTCGGCTCGTTTCATCCCAAACCGTATCGATGATCCGTATCTTTGGGGAATCGATCGATTGGATTAGCTCCCGCGTTTTATCGCAGCTTTTCCCTACCGCAACGATCATTTCATCAACGATCGGAAGTATCGATGTAATGCTCTCGATAACGGGGTAGTCGTAATGGATTGCGTTGCGAGCGATGGTGAATCCCGATACTTTCATAGCTCAATCTCTATGCTACAGCTTCTGACTTCATACCCTTGCCTCGAAACATTCATTCACCGAACGACGAGGGGAAGCGAGGAACCCACCCAACTGTGTGAGCGGGATCGGCCTGTGATAGCGAATCGGGCAATAACAGAATAGCCCAATCTGCCGCTTTGCCGATATTGAACGATTCGCCAAGGGCGACAGCCTCAGTAACGTGAACATCTCTCGGGGATTCGCAACGTCAATGCGATCGGATGGCTTATATGCTCGATGAACCGGTTCGCGTTTTACAGACGGTGAGAGCTTGGCGGGCAAAGTTACACGCGTCGGTGAATTGCCGAATGCTCGCGTCGTGGAATCTCGCCCGACACCCATGAATGAAGTCATTGCGAAGCAGTATGGAAGGCGGCTCGTCAGGTATTGCAACTCTCACGGGCGGTGTGGGGTGCTTGCAACTCGCTTTCGCTCGCTGCGATCGCGTCGCGGACTGCATTGTCGAGAGGTTCCAGCGGGCAGTGCCACGGCCCTCGCCAACGGTTTCTGCTAGCGGAAACCTGCTGATACGATGCCCCGACTTCATTTGCTAGCAGTTCAAAATAGTCGCGGTCGCAATTGGAGGGTCTGATCTCGATCAAATCGATGGGGTTGGGCGAGAGCAGAATGTTAGTCAGTCCGGCGCCGTGGAGACCGACAACGACCGCCGCGTCGCGAAACAGGCGAACCTGTTCTGCCAGCGTATATTGCTCCAAGCAGTGCGATTCGAAACCATGGCTGGCCAGCAGCGCCGCGACTTCCGCGTCGTTCCCCAACGATCGGTTTCGGGCCAGTCGGCGACTGACATACAGCCGCCGCTGCGATGGCGGTTGCGGAGCCCCTGTCGTAGTTCCCAAACGGGATTGCAAGCGAGCCCCAAGTCGCCGTCGCGATACCGCTGTCGCCAGGGAGGGAACGATCAAACGATCGGCTTGGATCAGCAAGCCTTCATGTGGTTCGATCACCTTGGCTGCGGGAATACCCAACAGTTCGAGCGTCTGGCGATGAAATGGTTTGTAGTTGTCGACCACGTAGGCGTCGGCTTGCAGCACGCCCGCCTCGCGGACCAATTCCAGGCGGGGCAGCACCTCGCATAACCAGTGAAAATAGTTGTGCGATCCGGACGTGTTGAGGACGACGACATCACCGGCGACATGGACTGGTTGGGGCAGGCGGCGGGGAGTTGTCACCGCGCGGCGGATGCGACGTGGATTGAGCCAACCGCCGGGCACGGCTTTGGGAGCAAGCGGGCCATCGCAACGATGCAGTTCCGATAGCACGACGTTGTCGATTCCGATCCAGTCGCACTGCCGACCGTGGCACCATCCCCCTTCGATTTCCATAACAAGCCCGTCGTCGAAATCGCCGGTTCGATCCGATTCGACAGCATCGTGGGGCGACTTCGTTGGCAAACTGCCGGCTTCCTCGCGCCAAAGCATTTTGACGCGTTGCGGATAGCAGTCCAGCAGTTCGGCTGTCGACAGCCTTCCAGTTGGCTTCTTCTTCCCGCGGCGAAACGGCAGGAGCGTCGACAACGCAAACACATACTTTCCGTAGTGCACTAGTTTGCGATTTTGTTGGGCAATATCCATCTCGAAAGTGTCGCGCTCCGGTCGCTCGCTCCGTCCCCTGCCCGCCGTTCGTTGATTGCCGGACCGCTGTAGGTCGAATCGGGCTCCTCCGTACTCTACCGCTACCTTTCTAGAGCGTCCAGATCACCGACAGCCCCACCGAAATGGGGGCGCCGCGCGAGACGCGTCCGAAATCATGGGCGACGCTGTCAATCGCTAATAGCGCAGTAGTGCCGCTTCGGCCATCACGCCAGGACCGAAGGCGAGGACAACGGCGGGGCCTTCGAATCGCTGCGTTTGCGCCTGATTGCGTTCCATCACAAACAGCACCGTCGCCGACGACATATTGCCCAGATCGTTCAAGACGGCGCGAGAAATCTGAGTCTGATTCGGTTGGAGCTGAAGCGCTTCCTGAACCGCATCCAAAATTCGCGGCCCGCCCGGATGAACGATCCAGCGTTGAATGTCGTCGAGTTTCAATCCATGACTTCCCAACCAAGTTGTGATCCACGCGCGGAGGTAGGTTTGAATGCAATCGGGCACTCCGCTGGTCAACCGCATCTGAAAACCATTGTCACCGATATGCCAAGACATTTCTTCGGTGGTGTCTTCAATCAAGCAGGCCCCTGTCGCTTCGATCTTGCAAATCGAATCGGAGTGAGGATGCTTGGCCTCCCAATTTTCGCCCGCGACAACGAGACTACCCGCCCCATCAGCGAACAACGCATTGCCGACGATTCCGTCGAGATCCCAACGCATCCGGAAATGCAAGCTACACAGTTCCACACAGCACATCAGCACACACGCATTAGGATCCGCCGCGGTCAGTCCCTGAACCGTCCGCATCCCATTGATTGCACCATGACACCCCATGTATCCAACGTGCACGCGTTGGACGGTGCGAGGCAGGCCAAGCAACCGAATCAAATCGATGTCGACGCCCGGTGCGGCGAACCCCGTGCACGAAACCGTGACCAGATGCGTGATGTCTCCGGGCAGCACCGCGGCGTCGTGAATCGCAGCCGTCGCGGATCCCAGTGCAAGCGGCGTCGCGTGCTGCTTGTACAATGCCATTCGCTGAGCGGTCGTCGGTCCGTCGCCTCCGCCCCCTTCCAGATTCGCCTCGCCGTCGGACTTGTGCCACTGATACCCAAGTTCATACGGGATCACGGTTCGGCGCGACGAAACGCCCGACTTTTTGAACAGCGTTCTCAGCAGACGTTTCTGCTTCTCAGTCTCGCAGATCACTTCGGAGCTTAGCGCCAGCGCCTCGTCTTGGCTAACAACTTCGGGAGCTTGCGCCGTCCCCAGGCCTATGATCGAACATGTCATGCTGCCGCTCCCGATTGATTTGTCGTACCACGTAGTGCCCCAACGACGGGACAACGGTAACAACTCTCAGCAAACCACGTACCAGCTTCGGGTATCGAAGCGTCCGCGCGAAGGCGTGGCACCAGTATTGTTGGGTGATAATTAAATCTTCTGTAGTGTGTTTCCAGCGATCGACGTACGCATCGGTCCAATTCGTAACGGCATCCGTAGCCAACGGCGCAACCGCTCGGCCGGCTCGGATCGCCCACGCCATTCCTTCGCCAGTGAAAGGTTCAATATACCCTGCGGCATCTCCCACCACGAACAAACGCGTACAGGCGACATTTTGCCGGCGACGGGTCAAGGTCGTCGTCCCTTTCCACGCCCCCGATAGCATCGCGTCGCATACAGGGAAGTCCGCCGTGCGTAAGATCTCACCGCAAACCTCTGCCGCAGACTTGCCTCGCAAAGCCTGGCGATCGATCGCCGCGGCGATATTTAATTGACCTTGTTCGGTCCGCGAAACACCAACATACCCACATGCCGACACCGCCATGTAGATGGTACCCTCGCGATAAGTCTGCGGGAATTCGCGGGTCGAAATCCCGAAGCCCACGCGAGAATCGGGGCTTGTGGCCACCTGCATCTGAGGCTGGGAGATGTGGTTCTCGCTCGCCAATCCCGTCGCCATGATGACGATCCGCGCGCGGATCGCCTCCGTTTTTCCTTGCACCAGCAGTTGACGATACCCGCCGCCATCAGCCGCTGTCGTGGGATCCGCATCAATCCGTAGAGTCAATCCCGACAAAAATTCGCAGCCAGCCCCGATCGCTTGCTCGACCAACACCCGATCCATGGTGCGTCGGCTGATCGACAGTCCGCCGGGCAGAGCCAACGTGACCGCTTGCGAACCCGAACGCAATTCGTAAGCGCTCAGCGGTAGGGCGCCAGCCCGCATGATCGGTTCCAGCACCCCGAGCGCCTTCAGCCCGGCCACCGCATCTTGATTTAAACAGGCACCACAAACCTTGTCTCGCGGAAACGTTTTCCGATCGACCAGTAGAACTCTTGCCCCACCGCGTGCAATTCCAATGGCCGCGGTCGCCCCGGCGACTCCCGCTCCGACGACCACGACATCCCAGATTTTTTCGGTGGCCGTCGCGAGGTCGATCGTGGGATCCATTACTATCGTTCCCAAGTCATCAGTAAACGTTGTGGCCAGACGTTTTTCAGGACCATTTCCCGCAGTCCCGCTCGATCGGCCAGTTCTCTTAACTCAGAACGCGTAAACGCCCCCTGAACCGACAGCGGTCCATCGACGTGGCACATGCGGCTTCGTGTCAACAAACGGATTCCCGCCCAGCACATCACGTAGCCGAGCCGAGTCCTCAGTAGATCGCTAATCACGATCATCCGCGCCCCACTGTCGCGCATTGCCGTCAACAATTGAATCACCTCTGGCGGATCAAAGTGATGTAAAAACAGCGAACAACAGATCACATCGTACCCGGTCGGCAACGGATCACTCAAAACATCCGCTCGAAGAAAATTGACGTTTAAGCCCAACGTGTCGGCGCGTTGTTGAGCGTAGGCGAGCGCCACGTCACTCATGTCGCAGCCGTCGACCTGCACCGGCAGCCCCGACTTCGCCGCCTGCTGCGCCAAACCGATTGCCACATCGCCCCCTCCGCTGGCAACGTCCAAGACGCGGAGCGGTTCGCCGCTTGAATTTGCAAGTTTCGAGATTGGCCCCCACAGCGACGCTGTCGTTCCACTGATTGCATTGACCCGCGTGAGTCCCGCCAGCGCATCGTGATGCAGCTGTGGATCCAGATCGGGCTGATCCATCCACTCGGGTTCGCGGCGACGTTCCTTTAACCAGCCTTTTACCATGGCAATCGACAAACTCCCCACTGGCCGTGATTCTCGTCGACGCCGACTTCGATCATGCTAATCGCATTCCCAAACTTCGACCGTGTCTGCTCGCAAACGCGCTGGGCGATCACCCGCGCCAATTCTTCCGCGGTTGTATTGACCACCGGCAGCACGATGCAATCCTCTTTCGGGAAGACCCACCGCCGCTCCCGGAATCGGGCCACGATTTCCCCTTGTTCCTCGCGGACGCTGATCTCCGCATGATCGCGCGGCAGCAGCACATGATGGTCCAGCTGCATCGTCTCGTGCAACACCGCGTCGCGGAGCGCGATGAAGTCGACGACATACTGATTGGCATCCAAAGGCCCTTCGACGGCAACTTTCACACCATAGTTATGGCCGTGCAGTCGTTCGCAGATGTCGCCAGCAAACGTAATGAAATGAGCCGCCGAAAAGACAAACGCCTCTTTGCAGACTTCGACTCGGTAACTTGCAGTTGCCGTCATCGGACTCCCTAGGGATCGCTTTGGATGGGAATGGAAGATCGTTCACCGGCACTACGGCCAGGCAGATACCGGTGGCTGCGATCGCTAGCCGACCGTATTGAACCGCGCCCCGCACGTCCGGTGCAATAGGCGGCCCGAACATGCGGCAGCCAAGTTTTCGATGATTCCGCAAGCCACTTTGCCCCAAGCGTCCCCCGCCGCCTGAAACGTACAAACGACATTCGGTCGCCAATCGACCGATGGCTCGTTCGGGAATATTGCACGTGGGCAACTGCGTTCGTGCGCGATGGAAAACTGCGCGCCGCAGCGATCAGGCATCGAGAGGGACGACCGTCTTCGACGCGCGGTCAAGATTCGGGTTGCCCGAATGGGGCGTTTTTGACATGCTGGGCTTCGAAAACATTGGATGTTTCTCCCCGCCTCGATTGTTTTGCAAGGACCGCACTCATGACTCGAATCACCGTTTTCGCCAGCCTCCCAATGACGTTGTTGTTGGCCGTGCTTGTTGGATCTGCTGGTGCCCAGCCGACCGACAACGCGAGCCCCGCGGTCCAAGCCGAGCCAGCTTATCTGTTGCACTACCAATTAAAAGCTGGCGAAACGCTGCAGTATCAAGTGACGCATGTCGCCAAAACAAAGACACGGATTCGCGGGAAAGACGAATTGACCAACGTTCGCAGCCTCAGCACCAAGGTCTGGAATGTCGAATCGGTCGATTCAGCGACGGGGCAAATGACCTTTGTTCACATGGTTCAAGATACCGAACTGAGTCAAAAGATCGGCGACGCTGATGAAATCCGCTGGGACAGCAAGTCGGGCGAGGAACCACCCTACCAATTCGAATCGGTCAAAGCGACGCTGGGCAAACCGTTGACCACGGTCAGCATCAACGGGCAGGGACAGGAAAAAGAACGCGAGAGTCACGCCGGAACCAAAGCTAATTTGGGCATGGGTGGATTAACCCTGCCGCTGCCACCGAAGCCAATCAAAGTTGGCGCCACATGGGCCGTGCCGCGGCAAACGCACGCGCGGCTCGCCGGTGGTGAAGTCAAGCGGATCGACGTGCGCGAGCTCTATACACTCACCAAAGTGCAAACCGGCGTGGCGACGATCACAGTCCAATCGCAACCGATCACCCCGATCCACGATGCCAAAGTCAAGTCGCAAGTCGTTCAGCAATTGAGCAACGGCACGATCAAGTTCGACATTGATGCTGGCCGCGTGCTCAGCAAACAATTGGACTGGGACGAGACCGTCGTCGGATTCGAAGGAGCCGAGAGCATGATGGAATATCGCGCTCGCTTGAACGAGACGCTGATCGAAACGAAGACCTCCGTCGCTGCCCGCTCGATCGATCAATTGAAGCTCAAATAGAACAAGCGACACTTAACGACGCGGCGGCAATATTGTCGTCGCGTTAATCGGTAAACTTGTCGTCGAAGTTCTGGATCTTGGGTTGTTCAAAGTTCCCCTCGGGAACAAACCGCTCGTTCGATCCAGGGCCCCAGAACAGTAGATAGACGACGAAGATCACGACGGTAATGGCGGAGATCCCCAGATGGATTCGCCAGTCATTCTTCTGCCACCAAGCTTTTTTTGATCTTCCGCGCCGTGGTGGCGGGGATTCCGACTGAGCCGCAATGGCCGCGGGTTCTTCCCCGGTGGGCCCACGGACAACCGCGACGGATCCCGCATTCGCTGACTTCCTGGGCGTCTTTTCACCAAAGTCGATCGCGGGGAAAGTACCAAAGTCGATCTTGTTTTTTGGCTTGGGGGACGCAGGCTTCTCCCCCGATCGCTCGCGCAGCTGCGCGTCGTACTTCTCCCGCGACGCATCGTCCATCAGCACGCGACGCGCCTGAGCGATCTCGTTCATCAACTTCTGCGTCAAGCGGCGATGAGGCCCGGAGGTCAGTTGATGAAGATAAGCGACCTGGCGACTGGCGGCAGCGTCGATCACTTCGGGATTGCCTTCAAACGGCTCGATCCCCAGCAATCGGTAGTGCGTCGGCGGCTGTTGCGACTTGGGAATTCCCAGCCACTTGTGATAAGGATCGATCGGTTCGGAAGCGTCGGGCATTGTTTCTTCACGTTGCAAGAGAGCAGAGGAACAGACCAGGTCGGCCGACGTTATAACAAACCATCGATACCGCGTGGGAACCTAGCGATTGGTCGCGGCGACATATTCCGCTAACACATTTAAGTTCTTGATAAACGTTGCACTCGAAATGACCCGCCCTCCAGGTGTCTTGGCGTGCGTTTTTAATTCCCCCTTCTCCACCCAAGCTCCACGTTGGTCCAGCGATTCGATCCGTTGGGATGCCGCCTTCGCCAACGCATCACTCATCTTCGGCGTTTTCCTTTTACCGGGACGCCAAAGCTGATCCGCGGGGAGCGATTCGACCTTGCGAAGTTCCCGTTCGATCGAATCCAGTTTTGACTTCACGACAAATCCATAGTGCGTTGGCAGATCGTTATCGTCGTACGTCAACGCGTATTTGCGGGTCAGATACAACGGACGATTGGTTTGCAGTTCCAAAAATCGCGGCAATTGCCCATCGTCTCGCAGCGATTGTTTGAAGTAGGGGAGGGCGGTCCGCACGGCCTCCAGATAACGCGGGTCCCCGGTCCGGCGGTACATGTGCAACAACATCTGCATCGCTCCCTGCGACTCGCCCCCGGAGATCGATGGCGGCTCGAACTTCCGAGCCCATACCGGATGCATCTGGTAGTCATACTGTTGCGCCCAACCCGGCTGAGGTTGCGGCAGCTGAGCCAACAGCAAAAAGTCGCCGCCGCGCACCGCTGCCTCTTGGTAGCGTGAATCTTGGTAAGTGTCCCAAGCTTCCAGCATCGTGGCGATCACGTCGCAATGGGTGTTGTCGTTGAGCGTATAAAACGAATCGTATTTCTGTTTGGGAAACGTCTTCGGCGACTGCTCTGGAAAGCTCGCCTTAACGACAGGAACCTCGGCCTGATCGTTGGGACCATCGAATCGCTGCGGCCAAGCTCCGTTGCGGTATTGAGCTGCCAAGACGCGGTCCAATCCGTATCGAGCCGCTTCATGCAGCTTGGCATCGCGAAATTCCAGCTCGCTATCCAACTGCATCAAAAATCGCAACGAGGACTGCGTTTTATTATCGTCCAGCGTGCTCGTATTGCGTCGCTTGCCAACCTCCATCGAATCGACGCGATACGCGTACCGAGCCCGATCGCGCGGTGCAAATTCGATCTGTTCGCCCCAACCGCCGGAAACCAATTGCCCGTTGATCAAAGCCGTTGCGGTTTGCTGCGCCGCGTCCAACAAGATTGGATCGTTGGTCAAACGGTACGCGTTCAGATAGGCCAACCCCACCGCGGGCGTTGCTGGAGGTTCGATCCATGCTGTCGAATCGCCAACCTTGCCTTCGCCTTCTCGCAGCGAAAGATCCTCGCTCAAACGAAACACATACCCGCCCCCTGCCGATGCGCGATCGCGAAAGAACTTCACGGCGCGATGCATCGCCGCCACCGCCTGTTCGCGCGTCGGCGGTTCGTCGCCATCGACCCGCGCAATCGGTGTGGCAGCAATCGCGATTACCACCACGAGGCCCCAAGCCAACGAGCCGCGAGAAAACCTTCGGTCCCAAATCATTCGATACAATGTTGCCATAACTAAAAACGTCCAACGATGGATTGCCGACGACCAAAACAACTATGAGGAATTCACGATGTCTACCGCAAGTTTATCCGTTAACCCGAAGCACCACCTGCGGATCGCCATCATAATCGCAATTTGCGTGGGAGCGAACTTGGCGACGCTTGCCCGCGCCGACGAACCGCTGATCGCTTCGATCTCCAAGCAAACGCTGTGGGAAAATCGCGATGGCAAGGGAGCGACTTGGTTTCATCCGCGAGCCTGCATGATGCCGGGCCCCGATGGCAAACCGATCGCGCTGATGACGATTCAAGAGATCGGCGGGTCAGACTATTTCGGCCCTGTCTGTTGGTCGACGTCGACTGATCTGGGGAAGACGTGGAGCGATCCCGAACCGATTCCGGCGTTGGGACGCGATCCGATCCCGGGCCGTAGCGACGACTTGAAAGCTGCGGTCTGCGACGTCGTTCCGCAGTACCACCCCCAATCGAATTCGGTCCTCGCCCTGGGGCACGTCGTCTTTTATAAAGGCAAATATTTTGCTCGGAACGAACAGTTGTCGCGCTATCCCGTTTATGCCACCCGCGCCGCCGATGGCACTTGGTCGCCGCGGAAGATCCTCCAGTGGGAAGATCCACGCAACACCTCCATCTACTCCAATGGATGTGGTCAACGCGTCGTGTTGCCCAATGGCGACGTGCAGATGTCGTTCACCTTTGGGCCCGGAGAGAAGAACCGGATGGTCGCGGGTGTCCACGCAGCTTACGACGGCGACCAACTGACGATGCGTGAAGTCGGCCCGCCGCTGGAGAACCGCCACGGCCGCGGATTGCTGGAACCAAGCGTGACCGAGTTTGATGGCAAGTTCTGGATGACGATCCGCGCCGAAGACAATCGCGGATATGTCAGCAGCAGCGACGACGGGCTGAACTGGTCGCCTAAAAAGGCGTGGGCATGGGAAGACGGCACACCGATCGGAATGTCGACAACGCAACAACACTGGCTGACACACAGCGACGGGCTGTTTCTGGTCTACACGCGTGAGGACGCTTCCAACACAAACGTCATGCGTTGGCGTTCACCTCTGTGGGTCGCACAGGTCGATGTGGAGCGACAATGCTTGATCCGAGAGACCGAACAAGTCGCATTGCCGCTGGTCGGCGATGGAGTGAACGAACCCAATCAAGTTGCCTTGATGGGCAACTTCCACGTCACCCACGCCAGCCCCGACGAATCGTGGATCACGGTCGGGGAATGGATGCCAAGGGATGGATACCGCGGCGATGTGCTGCTGGCTCGTATCCGTTGGTCCCGTCCCAATCGTCTGCCGCTGTGGTAAACGCAATACCGTTCAACGAAGGAGCCTCGGACCGTCGAAAGAATTAGCGGCGGGATGTAGTGGACGAGGTTACGAGTCCCAGCGATTTGGCCTGATGCAAAAGGACTCGTAACCTCGTCCACTACGCTTCGTTGAACGGGATTGGTGGTAAACGACAGACGATCGCTCCAATTCCTGCGGCGGTCTACTTGGCCGCTGCGGGTTGACTTTGTTCGACGTGCTCAAGCACGCGATCGAAGAACGCTTTCTGGATATGAGCCGGCGCGTTGTGTCCCATCAAAGGTTCATTGATCATCGTCTTCTCGCCCAACAACGCGTTGTACGCGGCGTAACAGCTAGTCGGCGGACAGGTGACATCGACAAAACCGACGCTCATGATCGCGTCGGCCTTGCATCGCGAGGCGAAGTTGACCGAGTCGACGTAGCGCGACGCTTCCAGTGCCGCCGGTTCGGGCTTTCCATCGGGCCCGTTGGGAACCAGTTTCGGCCAGCCGTTGACGCGGCCGGCGACGTTTCCGGTGTGATCGCAGATCGCCGGGACGCCGGTCGCGATCAAGGTGACACGCGGATCCAATCCGCCAGCGACCAATGCTTGGCCGCCCCCTTGGCTGTGACCGATCACGATCACTTCACGTCCGTTCCATTCCGGTTGCATCGTCAGGAAGTCGATCGCGCGAACCAGTCGCAAAAACATCCCACGGAAATAGCTTGTCTCGCGGCTGTCGCGGCCGGCATAACGATAGTTATTCAGCGGGCCGCCACTCTGTTGAGCGTAGAATTCAGCGGGCTTGCCGTTGGGAATTCCGTGCGCGTTGATGTCCATCGACAGCATCCCCGCGTTGGCACCTTTGATTGCGTTGGCGAGCGACGAGCTTCGCACGCCCGCGCCATGAACCCACAAAATCGCTGGCAAGCTCTTCGCTTCCGCCGCTTCTGGCTTGGCAAAATATCCCGATACGGGAGCGCCGCCCAAGCAGGGAACTTGAACGTCAAAGCATGCGATTTGTTCGTCCCTGTAGGCGACGGGGGTCAGCGTCGGCGTGATCTCGACTTCGGCTAGTTGGCGTTTCTGCTCGGCCCAGAAGGCGTCGAAGTCATCGGGGACCGGCATGCTCGGTTGGATCTCGGTCGGCGAAAACGCGAGTCCCGCCATCCTGCGAATCGGCTTGCCCTCGGCCGGTGTGAAGGTGACTTGGCATCGCAAGACATTCGGTTGGTCCGATGTCACCGCGACGCGAATTGGCTTCCCATCGAGCGAAACCTCTCCTTCGGGATAACCTCCGCTTTTGCCGCTCCGCAAAAAATCGTCGACCACATAGGTCAGCTTCCCATCGGTCGCCGGTTGATCCCCCTGCTTCACCGAGATCACAAATGCAGCGGCTTCGCCCGAATCGTAGATCGCGTCGTCGCGATCGGCAGCGACGCTCAAGGCATAAGCTTCGGCGGCGTGCAGTGGAGCGTTGGAGACGAGGAGAGGAAGAGCGAACGCGAGCAGCAGCGCATGGCTGCGGAGGAGAGAGAATCGACGCATGGCGTATTTCCAGGTGGGTTAAGAGAGGGTGGCGGGAAGATTTTACTTGCGGGTTGTCGATTATAGCCAGCAAATCACGACGGTATTGTCAGCTTTCAAATTTTCCGAAACGCATCGACGCGCTGGGAAAATCCGTGTTCCGACTTGCCCCCCCACCGACAGGCGACCGCACGCCTGCTGATTTACATAGTCGCGAAAAACGCTTTCCCAGCACGGGCCTCACCGGAAACGCGCGCTATCGCCGACCTAAAAGTAAGTTTGGCGAACATATCCGGTTGCCACTTCCGCATCGTTTAATTCACCGTCCAGTTGGCGAGCCCGCACGTCTTGTAGGATCTCGCGAAATCCTGGGCCCGGGGTGAGCCCCAGTTTCTGCAGTGTGTTGCCACTGAGGAGCGCAGGCGGATCGAGTCGGGCGCGATCCCAGCCGAGTCGCTGTCGCGCGACGGCGACCGCTTCGCCCGGCAGGTCCATCGCGCGGGTCACGGTTTCGGCAAGCGTGACCGCATCGCCAGCGTAGCGAGCCGCGAGGACTGGCTGCACGATCGACCAGGGCTGGCGATCGGCTTGCAGCACCGTCGACAAACTCTCTAAAGCAAACGCAGCCCGCGCCGTCTCTTCGTTCGACAATCGCCACAAGTCGGCGATTCGACGGAGCGCATTGCCCGAATCACCACCGCTCCACTGGATCGCCAACAGGCAAACGATCAATCCCGAGACGAAGTCACACTCGCGCCGCGCCCCCAATAGTTTCGACAGCAGCACGGCGCCGGTTGCTGCGGGGAAGGAGAACTGCGCTGGCAGATCGGCTTGAGGAATCGCCGCCTCCCAGATTTCAGCCAACTGGGGAAAGACGACGTCGCTGATCCGAGTCTCGCGGAGCGTCGCGAGCCCATCGAAAGCGGCGGTCGCGGCTAACAGACGCCGCATCTCGGCGCCGACCCGTTCGTTGCTGACGACATCGATTTCGGCGGCATGACGATGGAGCGCGTCGCGGGTTGCCGATTCGATCTCAAATCCGAATACCGTCGCCATCCGGACGGCTCGCAGCATCCGCAACTTGTCTTCGCAGATCCGCGCGTCGGGATCGCCGATCGCCCGCAACACACCCGCCTGGAGATCGCTGCGTCCGTCGACGAAATCGATCACTCGGCCGGCGATCGGATCGTAGAACAGGCCGTTGATCGTAAAGTCGCGTCGTTGGGCATCGTGTTCGGGAGAACTGAAAACCACCGAATCGGGGCGACGGCCGTCGCTGTAATCGCCATCGCTGCGGAAGGTCGCGACTTCGATCGGGTCTTCCCCGGCACCTTTGCGACCCAATACACTGACCACTCCAAAGGCCGCCCCGATCGCCAGCGTTCGCCGTCGACCGAAGAGTTCGCGAATTCGATCGGGCGTGGCGTCGGTGGCGACGTCAAAATCCTTGGGCCGCAGACCGAGGATCCGGTCGCGGACACAGCCGCCGGCGAAGTAGGCGATGTGGCCGGCATCGGTTAGTTTTTGCACGACGCTGCGGGCGAAGCGTTCGCGAGGGTCGAGCGGCTGGTCGGAGTCGGTCACTACGGGTTTCCAAAATTCCACGAGAACAAGAGCAAGACGCAATGGACACAAACAAGGATCGTGCCGATCGACGCCAACGGACCGGGATGGGAGTCGTCGGTGTCATTTTACGCGAAGATCGGTTTCTGTTGATCCGTCGCAGCAAAACGGTCACCGCGCCGGGATTCGTCTGTTTCGCTGGCGGCGGCGTCGAAGCGGGAGAGTCGGAACAGGACGCCTTGGTTCGCGAGATGCAAGAAGAACTGGCGATCGACATCGTCCCCACCCAACGGATCTGGGAGAGCGTTACGCGATGGGGGACCGAACTGGGATGGTGGTTGATCGAAGCGGCCCACGATTTGGATCCGGTTCCCAACCCAGCCGAGGTCGAAGAGATTTTCTGGCTCAAGCGAAGCGAGATCACTCCGCGGCGGGATCTGTTGGGCAGCATGCCCGATTTTTTAGGAGCTTGGCAGCAAGGGGCGTTCAAGCTGCCGATCGATTACTGATCGGTCGCCCCCGCGTGGGAACGACCTCGCGATGCGGCTACCTATTAATAGACGGGATCAGGTTTCCGATGCCGGCTGACCGGTTCCCAATTGGGCCAAGACTTGCAGCACTCCGTTGAGGTGTGCCATCCGCGGCCCAAAGCGATCGACAAACTCGTTGAGCATGAATTCGCCATCGACCAGATGCTCGGCATTGTCGAGCACTTCGACGGTCAGATTTTCCAGGAACTGGGTCTGCACGCGGCTGAGTGTTTCGGCGGCGCGGTGACAGTGCTTTGATAGCAACGGATTGGCATCTTTCCACTGTTGCAGTTCATTGGTCCGTTGCTTTTGCATCGCAGCGGTCTGTTGCGCCATCTGTTCGAGTAACTGATTCTGCTTCTGTTGGCCGACCACAAGTTCTCGCAGCAGCTCGACAACCAGTTCGTCACCATCGAACTGAGGGCTTGCCGCTGTGGGGGGCTCCGCCGAGACATCGATGCTAAAAATAGGCGATACCGGTCGGTGAGGATTGGACATCGTCGAGGCTCCAATGATTGCAAAAAATGAGGACTTTTCGAGTATAACCACGGCCTGTTGAAAATGTCGAGCATCTAGAAATGTTTATCAAATTGAAAGATTTGCGTTGCATGCCGGATCGAACGATAGCGCGATATAGACCCATCCAAGTTGGGTCGGGCAAGCAGGGAAAGCGGCCACAATCGGGCCGTTTGTAGGTTTGATAGCGTCGAAAAATTCTCCGCTCGCATCGGTCAGCAAAGCTCAAGCGGTCGCAGGTGTCGTACCGATTGGAATGATTGCGGCGACTTTGCCGCGGCAATTGACGATGCAACATGAATGCCGCTGGAGGCACACGATCTTGGCGACCAAGAACGACATCAACCTTGGTTTTTACCTGGTGCAAAACGACGAAACCGCAGGCTGGATGGGGGGCTATCTGGTCCTCAATTCCAGCGGCCGCCCGCTGGAGTTTCATTGTTCGTTGCCTCTGCGACCGACTCGCACCCAACAAATCCTCTACGGTCCCTCCCTGGGCGCCTATCTGGTCGGCGACCTGATAGGCAAGGCGCTGTTGGATCGTGCCAAGATGAAGACTCAGTTGGTCCTTGCCGACAACGTCGACGCGCTGCCGCTGGCCCGTCGCAGCGGGATCCCGTTCGCCTGCACCGAGGTCAGCAAGCGAGCGAACATCGACGATGTGATCGAGGTCGACGGATGGCAAGCGATCGCGTCGCCGGGGCAGCGTGACGAGGTGATGGAGATCCTGCAGAAGTTACCCGCGACGTTCGATCTGAACGAACCGTTCGATCGCATTCGCGAAGCGTTCAGTGAAGCCCGTGGCACGTCCCGCGCCGCCGCCTAACGTTCCCACCACGAACCACTGCAAGGTACGCGTGAACCTACTTGCTTTCTCCGATCGAGCTCCCGAAGACGACGAACCGGCTGCCCCTGCGCGCCCCGATCTGCGGATCGTTCTCGCCGAACCGAGCTGGTATGCCGACGAGGATCCCGAGGCGCCGAGCGTCGAATTGATCAGCGAACCGCTGGCCTTCGAGACGCCGAAGCTGCTGTCGGTCAAGTTGAACAATATCAAGATCAAGACGACCGGCTTCGATTTCCCAGAATCGCCGATGTGGGGAAAGAAGTCGGAAGAGAAGATCGTCCGCAAGAAGGTCCAACCGGCCGACGAGATCGTTGTTCCGGAAGAGGATCCAGAGCCGAAGGCGAAGAAAAAGAAGTCGGCCACGCGGATCGAGCCGCCGTCGGATGTGATCAAGCTACAGGACCGGTTGTACTATCTGTTGCAGCCGCCGATGGAATCGCTGGTCGGTTCGGGCGAGTTGAACTTTCCGTTTAAGCCTTTCCCGTATCAGTTCGATGGGATCGCGTTTCTGTTCCCCCGCTACGCCGCCGTGTTGGCCGATGAGATGGGGCTGGGCAAAACGATGCAGGCGATCAGCACGATCCGGTTCCTGTTGTGTTCGGGCGAAGCGAGCAGCATTCTGCTGGTCTGCCCCAAGCCACTAGTTACCAACTGGCAGCGCGAGTTCAAACTCTGGGCTCCCGAGATTCCTGTGGGAATCGTCGAGGGAGATGCGGAGAAGCGGGCTTGGCAGTGGCGGCATCGGGCGACGCCGGTGAAGATCGCCAATTACGAATTGCTGATGCGCGATCGCGACGTCGTCACCGACCCCGAATTGAAATTTGATCTGGTCGCGTTGGACGAAGCTCAACGGATCAAGAACCGCAACAGCACGACCAGCAAGATCGTCCATGCGATCTCTCGCAAACGGTCGTGGGCGCTGACCGGAACGCCGATCGAAAACAGCCCCAACGATCTGGTCGGGATCTTCGAGTTTTTGTCGCCTGGATATCTGAACAACGACATGACGCCGTTGGCGTTGGGCAAAGCGACTCGCGACTTTGTCTTGCGACGCACCAAAGATAAAGTGCTCACCGACATGCCGCCGCGGTTGTTCCGCGACGCCGAATTGGATCTGACTCCCGAACAATGGGCGACCTATCAACAGGCCGAAGATAGCGGCGTGATCCAGTTGGAAGAGATGGGCAAATCGCTGACCGTCCAGCACGTCTTTGAGCTCGTCCTGCGGCTGAAACAGATCTGCAACTTCGACCCCGCCACCGGGACCAGCACCAAGATGGAACGCTTGGTCGCCGACATGGAAGAGGTGGCGGCGAGCGGACACAAGGCGATCGTCTTCAGCCAATGGGTCAAGAGTATCGACAAGATGCGGCCGGCGCTCGAACGCTTTGGGCCGCTGGAATATCACGGCAGGATCCCGCACAAAAAGCGGGACGGCGTAATCGATCAATTTAAGAACGATCCCAGCAAGCATGTGATCTTGATGAGCTACGGAGCGGGAAGCGTGGGGCTGAACCTTCAGTTCTGCCGGTACGTCTTCCTGTTCGATCGTTGGTGGAATCCGGCGATCGAGGATCAAGCGATCAACCGCGCCCACCGGATTGGAGCGGCCGGATCGGTGACGATCACGCGGATGCTGGCGATGAACACGATCGAACAACGGATCGCCGAAGTCCTGGACCAAAAGCGAGAGCTGTTCGAATCGGTCTTCTCCGACAGCGCCAGCCCCGGCACCGTCGGGCTCAGCCGCGACGACATCTTCGGCCTCTTCAAGCTCCGCACCCCCGAAGGGATCGTCAAAACGATCTAAAACTAATTCTGCTACCTAAGCAGCAGGATGATAGGAACTGGCAGAGCGAGGTTTGGCAGAATGATGGGGGCAGAATGATTACCTCAATAAAAATCATTCTGCCTCCATCATCCTGCCCGCCAATCATTCCTACCAATCTCCATTCCCCGTTAACGCTAGTTCAGCTCGTACGCAGCCTGACTCCTCTCACGGTCTAGCGTGGGGAACGACAATAGCCATCTTCGCTGGCGGTGTTTAAACTGGTTGAGTTTCTCCCATTCACCATGCCAGCGAGCCCCTTGATGGATACACGCACTAATCGATTCCTGCCAATCGTCCTCCTGTTGGCAGGCTTTGGAGTTTCCAAAGCGACCGCTGTCGAACCGACTTGGACTCAGTTCCGCGGTGCCGATCGAGCGGGGATCGTCTCGGACGTAGCGCTGCCGGTGCAGTGGGATCCCACGAAGAACATTCGCTGGCGGACCGAACTGCCGGGCGAAGGTTGGTCGTCGCCGGTGACCGATGGAAAGAGGATCTATCTGACCGCTGCGATTCCCAGCGACAAAGCGGCGGTGGGGGAAGAGGCTTCCAACGGCAGCTTCGATCTGTCGCTTCTGATCATCGACGCCGAGACAGGCGAACTGCAAACGCAACAAACGTTGATCCATCAAACGGCGGAAGAGACTCAAAAGATCCACGCCAAAAATTCGCACGCCAGCCCGACCTCGATCCTCGATGGCGACCGACTCTACTCTCATTTCGGATTCCAAGGAACCGTCTGCACCGACTTGCAAGGCAAGACACTGTGGATCAATCGCGACCTGAGCTTCAAGGCCATTCACGGTAACGGCGGCTCGCCAGTGTTGGTTGACAATCGGTTGGTCTTCACTTGCGATGGTGCCAGCGAACCCTTCATCGCAGCCCTAAAGACCGACACCGGCGAGTTGGCGTGGAAGTGCCCGCGGCCCGTCGAGGCGAAGAAGAAGTTTTCCTTTAGCACCCCCGCAGTGATCGAGGTCGACGGGAAACAACAGATCGTCGCACCGGGAAGCAATTGTGTTTTGGGGATCGATCCGGCCGATGGATCGATCCTTTGGCAAGTCGACTACGACGGCTATTCGGTGATTCCTCAACCGGTTTACGTCGGCGGTATCTTGGTCGTCTGCACCAGCTACGACAAAGGGGGCCTGTTGGCGATCGACCCGCGCGGCCGCGGGAACATCACCGAGACAAACGTGTTGTGGCAGCTGGACAAAGGGGCTCCCAAGACGCCGACGCCGCTGATGCAGTCGGGGCTGCTTTATATGATCAACGACGCAGGCGTTGCCTATTGCTTGGACGCTGCCAGTGGCGACCGGATCTGGCAGAAACGGATCGGCGGACAATACTCCGCCTCGCCCCTGTTGGCCGACGGTAAGATCTACTTCACAAGCGAAGCGGGAGAGACAACGGTGATCCAAGCCAGTCGTGACTTCCAGGAATTGGCGAGGAACGACCTCGGCGAGCGAACGTTGGCCAGTCTCGCTCCATTGGATTCGTCGATCCTGCTGCGGACCGCCAAAGCGCTCTACCGCATCGAAAAGCCGTGATTTGCACCGGAGATGATATCACGATCACAGGCCCCCCCGCCGAAGTCTTCCTGTGGCTGGACAATCCGCAGCGGGTCCTGCAGTGGGTTCCTCAAATGATCGCCAACGCGCACCAATCGGTCGCTGGCCAGCGGATCGGCACGCAATTCCAGCAGCGGTTTCAGTATAAGAAACGGGTCGTCGAAACGTCGGGCGAGATCGTCGCCTTCCGCCAAGACCAATTGCTGGGGATGCGGATCAATCAGGGGGGGATGCGTGTGCGAGTCGATTACCGATTGAAACCGGCGGGGGATAAGACGATCGTCAGGCAAGACGTTCAGCTGCACTTCCAGCCGCTAATGCGCATCCCCACTCGAATGGCGGCGCCACTGATCCGTTGGATTGCCCGCAAGCGGATCCGTCATAACTTGGGGCACTTAAAACGGGCAGTCGAACAAGCCAACGCGGCTTGAGAAATCGATATCGAACGCGGTGCACCCGATCTACGCAACACGCCGATCGCAACGGAACTCCATCTGCCCCAGACCGGTAGCGAACGGAACCCCGGTCTTGCCCGCCACATCGCAACTCGCCTCGATTCGCTGTCGGGTAACTGTGCAGCGACTGCGCAACGGATTGGCAAGTAGTCTTACATCTTCGGCATCTCCGCTGCGACCGAAAGTTTAATCTATCGGATTGCTGCAACAAATCGGGAAAGCGGAACCGCTTAATCGATCGATTGCGGGGAGTTATCTGACGCAAACCTTCCCCAGCCAGGTTTGCTGGCGTTCTATTTCCCCAAAGGAAACAGAAGTGGCGCGGCACTTGCGTAAGCTCCCTGCCAATGGTTTTCCGTACCAGCGATTTCAACCCTAACAATTCGCAAACCCCAGCGACCTGCCAAGCGTCTGAATTCAGACAAGCCCCCGCGGCTGGTGGGTCGCGACAGACAACTTGCGAATCATCCAACAATATTCCTTTTAAAGGCTTTGAAAATGAGCAAACTTGGATTCTTGATCGACATGGACGGCGTGATCTACAAAGGCAACCAATTGATTCCGGGTGCCGATCAATTCATCGCCCGACTGCATCAGAACGATCACCCGTTTCTGTTTTTGACCAACAACAGTCAACGCACCCAACGCGATGTCGCGGTGCGGTTGCAAAGGATGGGGATCGACGCCCGCGAGGAGCAGATATTTACCTGTGCAATGGCGACGGCGAGCTTCCTTTCCAAACAGAAGCCTCAAGGGACCGCGTATGTGATCGGCGAAGGAGGCTTGCTGCAGGCGCTGCATCTGAACGGTTATTCGATTGTCGATACCGATCCCGACTATGTGGTTGTAGGCGAAGGTCGAACCGTCACCGCCGAAGCCCTGGACGCCGCCACACGGATGATCCTGGCGGGTGCGAAATTGATCGCAACGAATCTCGACCCGAACTGTCCAACGGCCAGTGGAACCCGCCCCGGATGTGGTGCGACGGTGGCCTTCCTGGAAATGGCGACCGGCAAAAAGGCATCCAGCATGGGCAAACCGAGCCCTGTGATGATGCGTGCGGCGCGCAAACAATTGGGACTGTCCACATCGGAAACCGTCATGATCGGCGACACAATGGAGACCGATATCATTGGCGGCGTGCAGATGGGATATCACACCGTGTTGGCCCTTTCGGGAGGAACTCAATTGGCCGATCTGGACAACTATGCCTTCGGTCCCGATCTGGTGGTCGAATCGGTCGCCGAGCTGGCCGATCCCAGCTGCCGGCTGGAGTCGCTGTTTGGATTGCCCGAGGACGAACTGCCGCCGATGGGCTATCGAGATCAACGTCGCCCGATCCAGTTGGCGCACCGGTAGGTTGCCGTCGGAAGTTTTGCGATGCGATTTCCGGACAGGCCTAGCCACCCGCGTGGGTGGCCGTTTTTTGGTCCTGCTGCCTGATCGCACCTCACGATCCAAGACATGTTAAGGTTTTCAGCCTACAATGGAGCGTCGGGACGAGTCGCGTCCCTTGGTATTCATCACAGCTGGCATACCCAAACATGGCTTTTATTGGATTCTTGCTGATCGTCGCGGGGCTCGGTCAGGTGACCGTCGACAGCGTCGATGGGCAAAAGATTGCGGGCAATTGGGTCGCGATCGATGAAACCGCGATAACGATCGAAACCGCGGGCAAAACCGAACAATACCCAATCGAATCGGTCGTCAAATTGCGTCGCAACGCCGACGCCTCCCCATCGGCCACAGCGATCCGTGTCGGGCTCGTCGATGGCAGTCAGTTGAGGGTGCGCAGCGTTCAAGCCGAAGGCAAGTCGGTGACCCTCGATCTGTTGGGAGCTGCGGCCGACGACGCCACCTTAGACGTCCCGCTGAAACAAGTCGCCTGGATCCGTTTCCGCCCACCGGTTGCCCAAGGCATCAACGAACAATGGGAACAGAAGCAAGCCGCGGACAAACCGGCTGACACCTTGGTGGTACGTGCCGGCAGCGATCAACTGGATGAAATCGCCGGTACGGTTCTGGCCATCGGTCGCGATGCGGTCTCGTTCGACCTGGGAGGGCAACAAGTCGACGCGCCGCTGGACCGCTTGGAAGGCATCGTCTTCCGCGGCAGCGACGCCGAACCAACAAAGATCCAAGCTCAGATCACCGATATCGCCGGATCGACTTGGGCAGCTAGCAAAATCACCGGCCAAGGCAAAACGCTGCAGCTGGAAACCGCCGCGGGCATCTCGCGCACGTTTGCGTTGGATCGAATTCAACAGATCGAATTCCGCGGCAACGTGCGGATGCTGCGAGCTGCCGACGCGGCAAGCGTTTCATTCGCCGCAGCGATTGGCGGACTGTTGGACCCCGCGTTTTCGAAGACGCTGTTCGGCCCGCGTGATGTCGCGTCGGGGATCGCTCTGTCGGCTGGTTCGGAACTGACGATCCGATTGGGGGACGACGATCGATTGTTTGAAACGATCGTCGAAACTCCCAACCGCTCCTTCGACGGCGGCGTCGTCCGCTTGGTGATCCAGTTGGACGATGATGCGGCGTTGGACAAAAAGCTGACGGCGGCGGAGTTGCCCGAAGCGATCCAATTGGATGTCGCGGGGAAACGACGGTTGCAGATCCGCGTCGAATCGGGGCAGGACAGTTCGACCGGAGATGCTCTTCTGCTCAGGAAACCGAGGTTGCGAAAATGATCGACCGGAAGTCGTTTTTAGCCGCGTGTCTGCTTGTCGCCCTGCCGGCAAACAGCCGCGCTGCGGATGTCGATGCAAGTGTTTTGAAAGCCGAAGCGGATCGGATTGCGGCGATCGCCCAGGCGACCAATTCGGCTGTTAGCGTGTTCGTTCCCAGCGGAGCGGGAGGCGGCAGCGGAGTGGTCATCGATCCCGAAGGTTTCGCGCTGACCAATTTCCACGTCAGCAGCCCCGCCGGCGCGTACATGGTCTGCGGGATGGCCGACGGAAATCTGTACGACACCGTGATCGTGGGAATCGATCCGGTCGGCGACCTGGCGCTCGTGAAACTTCTGGGACGCAGCGACTTCTCCGCCGCAGAGCTAGGGAACAGCGACCGCGTCCAACAGGGCGATTGGTGCATGGTGATCGGCAATCCGTTCCTGCTGGCCAACGACCTGCAACCGACCGTCACCTGGGGGTTGATCAGCGGCGTCCATCGCTATCAATATCCGTCGGGAACGCTTTTGGAATATGCCGATTGCTTGCAAACCGACGCGTCGATCAACCCAGGAAATTCGGGCGGTCCGCTGTACGCCGCCGATTCGAAATTGATCGGCATCGTCGGCCGTGCCTCCTTCGAAAAGCGAGGCCGCGTAAACGTTGGCGTCGGCTACGCGATCTCGATCAACCAGGCCAAGAACTTCCTCGGCTATCTGCACAGCGGCCGGATCGTCGACCACGCCACGCTAGGTGCGACCGTTGCCACCGACGAAGGGAAGGTGATTGTCAGCAACATCCTGGAGAACTCCGACGCCTACCGCCGCGGGCTGCGTTACGGTGCGGAAATCCTGGCGGTCAACCGCCGCGACGTCGCGTCGGCTAACGATCTGCAAAACGTCCTCGGCACGCTTCCCAAAGGCTGGCGCGTGCCGATCAGCTTCCGCCATGAAGGCCGCAACGTCGACACGATCGTTCGCTTGGCGGGCGTCCACGGCCGCGATGAACTGCTGGAGAAGATGGCCGCGTCGATGCCGCCACCTCCACCCCGACCGAAGCAAAAGGAAGGGGACGCCGAGAAGGATCAGATCGCCGCTGCAAATGCGCACGACGCCGAACTGCCCGCGTCTGTCGAAGCGGTTTACGAAGCCAAACATGGATACGCCAATTACTACTTCAATCGACTGCATCAGCAGCGGTTGTGGGAGGCTTTGAAGAAGCACAGCCCCGATGCGTCGGGAGCTTGGACGATCGAAGGGCCAACCGACAACGACGGCCCCGTGCTGGAACTGAACCTGGGCAAGCAGGTCTCGATCGCAACCGATGGGGGCCAGCCGACGCTCCTCGACCCGACCGCTCTGTACGACGGGATCGATAGCCAGCAATTGCCCGCCTTCGCCGCCTGCCTGGACGCTTGGCAGCGGATGGTCGCGTTGGGACCGGATCGATTCGGTGAGGTCTATTATCTGGGGACGATGCCACTGCGTGGCGAATATCCGCTCCGCAACGTCTTGGTCGGCACCTCCGGAGAACTCGAGTCATGGTTCTACTTCGATCCCGAATCGGGGCGGCTGGAAGCTGTCGAATGCTGGGCCGATCGCTTTCGCGACCCGGCGGAGCTGTTGATCGAAGCGGGGGACAATAATCAACCCGTGGGACTGTCGCTCTACTTCGGCGAGCGACGGGCTTGGCGGATGCAGGTCGAACAATGGAAGGCGTCGGCAAATGAACAATAAAATTCGATGCATGATCGTGGCGTTGCTAGCGACGCTGGTCCTGAATACCGCCACGCTGCGGGCTCAGTATCCTGTCAAAAAGACGATCCAGGACGCGCGGCGTAAAGTCGTGAAGGTCTACGGTGCCGGCGGCTTGGGCGGCCTGGAAGCCTATCAAAGCGGCTTCCTCGTCTCCCCCGAAGGGCACATCGCGACGGCATGGAGCTATGTCCTGGACGTCGATCCCGTGGTGATCCTCGACGACGGACGACGCTTCGAAGCCGAGGTTGTCGGGTTTGAACCGCAGCTGGAACTGGCGGTCTTGAAAATCGAAGCGGGCGATTTGCCTTACTTTGCGATTCGCGAGGTCCCACCGACGCAAGCAGGCCAGCCAGTGCTAGCGATCAGCAACCTGTTTAACATCGCCACCGGACGCGAGCCCGCCAGCGTGATGCAGGGCTATGTCGCAGGTGTTGCCGAACTGGACGCTCGCAGCGGCGTCTTCAAATCGGCTTATCAAGGCGAGGTCCTGATCTTGGACTTGGTCGCGAATAACCCCGGCGCGGCGGGAGGTGCTCTGGTCACGCGAGCTGGCGAATTGGTCGGCATGCTGGGGAAGGAACTTCGCGACGCGCGCAGCGGTGCTTGGCTGAACTACGCCCTGCCCGCAACGACGCTGCGACCGCGGCTGCTAGCAATCGTCTCGGGCGAAGCGATCGTCGAGCCGCCAAAAACGGAGCTGTTGGCTCGCGACAAATCGCACAACTTTGAAACGCTGGGGCTGTTGATGGTCCCCAATGTCTTGGACCAGACGCCCGCCTACGTCGACGCCGTCGTTCCGAAATCGCCCGCCGACGCGGCGGGGCTGAGGCCCGACGATTTGATTCTGTTGGTCGGGAAGGTCCGGATCGAAAACCAGGACCGCCTGTTGGAGCAGCTGCGCAGCATCGATCGCCGCGACCCGGTTCCAATCGTCCTGCAGCGGGGCTCGGAAATCTTGTCGCTGAGACTGGTTCGATAGTCAGTTAGGATGAAACACATGAGACAAAACAACCAGTCGCCGCGGCCAGGCCGCCGGTTCATCACGCCGTTTTTTGCGGGCTTTGGGCTGGCCGTCGCGGTTGCCGCGTCGCTGTCGCCGGGCGTCGCAAACGCTCAAGACGCCGAATACGCAGCGATCCAACAAGCGATCCAGCAGACGGCGGGTGCCGTCGTGCAGATCGAAACGATCGGAGCTTCGGCATCGCAGGGAGAACTGACCCTGGGAGCGCCGATCTCGGGAACGCGGATCGATGACCAAGGGCATGTTCTGACCAGCCTGTGGGGCTTGGAAGAGACGCCGGCGAGCATCTTGATCGTCGAAGCGGACGGTTCGCGGCAGCCAGCTGAACTCGTCGCGCGGGACTTCAGCCGCGAGCTGGTGCTGCTGAAAACAAAGCCTAGCGGTTCGGCGAACCATGTCGCGTTGCAACGCAGCGAGAAGGTTCGCGTTGGCCAGTGGGCGATCGCAGTCGGCCGCGGGATCGCACCGGAAACCCCTTCGGTTTCGATCGGCATCGTCAGTGCCACTGGGCGGATGTACGGCCGAGCCGTTCAGATCGATGCCCGTATTTCACCGTCGTTTTATGGCGGTCCGGTCGTCGATATCGAAGGCGAAATGATCGGGATCTCGGTCCCGATGAAACCCGAAGCCGGTTCAGCGGGAGAGAAGTCGGACTGGTACGATTCGGGAATCGCCTTTGTCGTTTCGGCCGAAGCAATCGCCAGCCGGATCGATCAAATGAAAGCGGGCAAAGACATCCGCGCGGGCAAGCTGGGGATCGTACCGGCCAGCAAGATGCCCTTTTCCGACGACCGCACGCTGTCGGCTGTCCTGGCCCTCTCGCCAGCGAAACGAGCCGGTATTCAAGCCGACGACGAATTGTTAGCGATCGATGGAGAAGCGGTCCGCTGGAACGCTGATATCAAACAATTGCTGGGACCACGCGATGCGGGAGAGGTCTTGAAAATCAAGGTCCTCCGCGACGAGAAGGAACTGGAATTCGAGGTCGAATTGGCCGCTGATATCCCCGCTTTCCGGCCTCGCGTCCTCGGCGTGCTGGCCGATCCGCAGGGCGAATCGCTGGAAATCACTCACATTTTTGACGACTCGGCCGCCGCCAAGGCGAAGCTGCAGATCGGCGACACGATCCAAGCGATCGATGGCAACAAGATCGACGACATCGATCGAGCCCGGTTGTTGGTGATGACACATCCTCCTGGAGAGGACTTGGATTTGACCGTCCTTCGCGACGGCAAACCGTTGGACGTTCGCTGCGACCTGCAATCGACTCCCGACACCGTCGTTGCCGAACTCCCCGAACTGAAGGATCCGATCGGCGAAGAGGCTTGGGAAATCGTCCCCCGTTCGCTGCCCGACGTTTCCAACACCAGTCGGTTGCTGAAACCAAAAGGGGACGCCCGTCCCAGCCTCGGGTTGCTGGTCTTGCTGGCGCGTCCTGGTACGGAAAAGTTGGAACCGTTGGCCGAGGCTTGGCGGAGCGAAGCGGCGGAGCATCAGATCGCCGTTCTGGTGATCGGCGCAGCGGAAACGGACCGCTGGAAGCCCGCCGAAAGCGATGTGATCGTGCGGCTGATTCAACAGGCCCAAAAGGCGATCAACGTCGAACCGCAGCAGGTTGTGGTTGCGGGTTACGGCGCAGGGTCCGAGATGAGCATGATGGTTGCGATGCGCAACCGCGAACTGATTCGCGGAGCAGTTGCCGCGGCGGGCAGCCGCCCGGGAGGGTTTGCGTTGAGCGAAAACGATCCGGCGTCGCCGCTACAGTTTCTGGTCGTGGGCGGGGATGAAATGCCGATCTGGGGACGCATGATCGCCAACGTCGGCTTTCCCGTGCTGCAAGCGCCGTCGTCGGAGAAAGAGCCGTTGGCCGATGACCCCAAAATTCAAGATACGGTCGGGCGTTGGATCCGTTCGTTGGATCGGATTTGATTGCAAATGAGTGATGAAACGTCGTCGAAACTTCAGCGGAATCTGCTGCTGGTCGCCGCTGTCAGCCTGCTGCTGTGGGGCGGTTTTCGCGAAGCGTTTAGCGATCGGTTAGGGCAATCGGTTTCTAACGCCGCATTGTTGCGTGTGGGCTTTGTGCTGCTGGCCTGTTGGGTTGCCCTGCCGGTGATTCGGCGTCCGGCGGCGTGGTTGCCGCCGGGGGCAACAGCGGTCGTCGTGATCTTGATCGGCGCTGCGGTATTCCAACCCAAACTGCTGCTTGTGCTGATTCCTCTGTTCAGCTCGCTGCTGGCGTTGGGCGCCTTTATTCGCTTCTTTCGATCGTCGTAAGTCGGCCTCGTTCGCGCGGCACGCTTGCCCCGCTGGCGACTTCGATTGGGCGAAGCTAGCCCTCTTCATCCGACGCTTTCGGCGACCGTGTTGGCACTTCGAACGCGTAACCGCAAGCTACGCGAAATCGGGAAGACCAACAAAATCGGAAAAAACCGTATCGGCTGCATATTCGTCTGGCCGAAAACTTCAATGGAACAGGTTTGCGCTTGGCTTCGGTGCTCGGTACGAACCGGTTCGGTTTCGAACGTATTTGCCCTGTTTGGCAGATCGATCCAGAAGGGTTTTCGTTAGGTGGCAGCGAAGTTGTTCTCAGACCGCTTTCACCGGTAAAGAATCGCAGCAAGAGATCCTGCGGGATCCACAAATTGAACTTAGGGAGGGGTTACCATGCGACGACTATTTGTCGGTATGGCGATGATGGCAACGATGTCGATGCCGCTGAGTGCGTGGTCGGGAGATCGCGAGATCGCCGAACAGATTATTTTGAAACTGAAAACTCATCGCGACTCGGGCGCGTTGAAAGACTTTAAGGTCGACCTGAAGGTCAACGATGGCGTCGTCGCCTTCAACGGCAGCGTCGCTTCCTTGGCGCAACGCAACCTGGTTCTCGAAGCGACCAAAAGCGTGGACGGGATCAAGGATATCGTCGATGACATGAAGCTGCCCGTGGCAACCGCCAATGACAGCAAAGCGGCACAAACCGCCGAACCAACTTTGGTGATGGGCAAACCAGCCGTCCAATCGGTTCCCAAGACCAACGCGATCTCGTCGATCAAGAAGCCGCAACCGGTGATGATCGTCGACGCAACTCCCGCCGGCGTGGTGAAACCCGCTGCGGACATTAAGCCTGCAGGCATCGTAAAGCCTGCTCAAAAGGTGATCGTTCCCGAAGCGATCGCACAACCAACCGCGGGGCCTGTGACCCAATTGGCATCGTCGATCGAACCGATCGAAGTCATGCCCGTTGGCAACAAGCGTCCTGTGGCGGCTCAGCCCACCGCGGGCGATCGCGACCGCGAATTGAACGCTCGGATTACCCAAGCGTTGACACAAGCCAAGCAAGATGGTCGTCTGCGTGGCTTTGCCATGGACATCACCACCAACGATGGTGAAGTTTGGCTGCAAGGTCGGACCGTGACCGGCGAACAACGCGCATCGATGCTCGAAATCGTCCGCAATGTCCCTGGCGTCACCAACGTTGTGGATGACATCAAGGTCCTGATGCAAGATCCTTCGGCTAAGGTTCGCCAAGCCTCGGATTCGGTTCCCGTGTTCCAAGCGTCGCCGATGCCACTGCCGCAGGGACTCGCTCCCGCGTCGGTTCGCCCTGTGCCACGCCCCGTTGCTCACGCGGCTCCACAGGCTGGCATGACACGTTCGCCAGCTCGGATGATGCCGGTTCCTTATCGTCCTAGCACCATGCCACAACCATATGCCAACGCATCGAGCGGCATGATGGTTCAAGGAGCGACGATGATGGGCGGCCAACCGATGCCGATGCAACCCGCATCTGCAGGGATGGCTTACGGTTCGCCACGAACCGATCAACCCAACCTGCCTAACTACGCATGGCCAGGCTATTCGGCCTATCCAAACTATGCAGCCCTGTCTTACCCCAAGCAATACAGTCCTTCGGCCTGGCCGTACATCGGACCGTTTTATCCTTACCCGCAAGTTCCGTTGAACTGGCGTAAGGTGACCTTGGAATGGGACGACGGATGGTGGCAGCTGGACTACTCGTCGAAGTCACGCTAGCCAAACGTCAGACAACCCCTTCTGAACCGCTTGCGATGAAAGGCCCTCGACATTATGTCGGGGGCTTTTTTCGTTTGCCGTGACCACTTGCTTCCCAGGCACCGACGCCCTCTGGGTTCGCTGCCACCGGCCGTCGTGTGGATCGTCAGCGCTCGATGAGCGCCAGCCGTCGTGGGATCTTCAGGGGGCCCGCGACAGGCGCGAGGCATTCGCGAGGTCAATCACTGTCCGAACTACGGCAATTTCAACGCAGTGCAATACGCGACCGCATCGCTTCCCCACCGCGGCGAACCCGTAATCGCTGGAAAACACCGCCCCCTTTGGCCACACCCACTCGCCCCTCTTTAATGGCCTGCGGATGCTAGCGACCACGAATTTGGCGGATTACCCGAAAAACCCGCAAGATCGTTACAAGTTTACACGATAGATAACATTGGAAACAGGATTTCCAGAAGCAGCTAGCGTGACTCTGGAAGAACACGCACCAGCCGCTGGCGACGATGGATAGTCAACCGCGAAGGACTGATTGGATGAATCGCAAAGGATCACAGACACTCCTCACCCTGCTTGCCGCATTGGCGGCCGTCAGTTCGGCGGGTTGCATTGGCATGAGCCAAGGGGCTTCGTTGGGAATTTTTGGACTCCCGATCCCAGTCAGCTCTTACTACCAGCACCGTCAGGAAGAGAAATTCTGGGAGCATGAGCGTTATGCACGCGTGCCGATCATCGGACCGATCACCTCCGGTGGTCCACCGATCGCGTTGGATCCGCCAAGCGACGATGAGGTCATGATGGCGCTTGAAAAAGCGCGTCCGATTCAAGGTGGTGTGCCGTTCTTGTTTGAACGTCAACGCAACAACGTTCGGATCATCAAGGAGAAGATCGCCGACTACATCGATCCACCTCGCGTGATGCCTTTGGTCGGCCCGGTTCAATTGCACCACGCCCACTACAAGTGCACGGTCTACTTCTCCGAACGAACCATCGTCGGATACCCAGTGCCACACACGCTTGAGGATCAGGACTCGGTCGAAGTCATCTATGTCGATCACAACCACCTGCACATGGTGGGCGATGTCGATCCGGCCACGGTCCCCGAAATGTAACGGTCTCCAGACCGCATCACGAACGAAAAAGAAGCCTGGCTGCGAGCGATCGCAGTCAGGCTTTTTTCGTAGACAGGGGCGAACCGAAAGCGGAAGTTCTATGGGGTCAGGTCAAACGCAAAAACCAAATCCTGATCTCGCAAAAACAACGTCTGGCCAGCGATCACGGGGTGGGCCCAGATCGCTCCCTTGCCGCGATCGATGCTGGTTTGTTCGGGCAGCACCAACTTGCCTTTGGTTACCAAACCGTTGCGGCTGGGTTCGGCTAACACGACCGAACCGTCTTGATCGCCATAACAGTACAGACGTCCATCGGCAAACGCGATCGAACCGCTGCGCGTCTTGCCGACCGATTCCATCCACAGCGTATCGCCCGTTTGGAAGTCTTGAGCCATCCAATTGCCGCGATTCGTCTTGGTGAATCCGTAGATCACGCCATCGACCAACACGACGCCGCCGTGGTGGTTTTCCATGCTTTTGGATTCCTTCGAAAGCGAATAGACAGGTTCAACAGCCAGGGTTCCCGCTTCCCCCTTGGCCAATTTGACCAACGTGTTGCCGGCATCGTAGGCCGACGTGTGGTAAACCAAGTCGCCCGTTGCGATCGGCGTTGGGATCACTGCGACGCCGTTGGCGGTCCCCGTGTCGGCAAACACCTGCTTGCCGCTGGTTGCATCGACAGCGATCAGTCCCGGGTTGCTGGCGGTGACGTAAAACGTGATCCCATCGACGGTGTGTTTGATTACCGACGCATACTGCGCCTTGGCTTCGATCCCTTCGCTGCCCCAGATCTGTTTTCCGGTTTGTTTATCCAAACCGATCATAAAGTTTTTACCCCCGGGCGTGACGATCACGCGGTCGCCGTCGATCAACGCCGATTCGCTGTAACCCCATTTGGGAATCGAGCCGCCGAAATCGTCGACCAGGCTGACTTTCCAAACCAGTTCACCATCGGCGGTTTTCAAGCAAGCCAACACGCCGGTATCGCTGAGCGCATAAAGATGGTCGCCATCGACGGTTGGAGTGCTCCGTGGTCCGCCCCCCCAGCCCATCAGATAGGCGTCCTCTTTGGCAGCCGGTCCGATTGGCGAGCGCCAGATTTCGCTGCCATCGCTCGGCTTTAACGCGATCACAAAGCACTGGCCCTCTTCCAGCCCCATCGTGAATAATTGGTCACCCACGATCGAGAACGCGGAATAGCCGACGCCACAGTCGCGGAAGGTCCACTTCAGCTTCGGCCCTTCGGCAGGCCATTCCTGCAGCAACGCCTGCGCGGCAGCTTTTCCGTCGCGATGCGGGCCACGCCACTGCGGCCAATCGGTGGATTGTCCCAGCGCCGGGAGGGCAGGAAAAATGAAACACAGAATCTTAACCAACAGCGGCAAGTGGTCGTTGATCTTCATTGCAAAGAATCCTTGGAAGGCGGGTAGCAAATGGCGAACCCCAAGTTGCGTTGCGGCGCAGGGCTGCCGATTGTCAGCCCAAGAACAGATGTTGGAGACCGAAAACTTGAGTTCCTACGATCCTGGGCAATCGGTATGAAACTGTCTGCCAAGGGTGGCGTCAACCGGCGGATTGCCGGTGTGGGGCGTGGAATCCGGCTCGCGGCGGGCTGCCGAGGATGTTGCGGCGACGGGATTGAAGTATAACATCAGGCCCTTAAGAAGAGACGTTCCTTTCAAATCCCACCGCGTGCGGCACCCGCTTCCGGCGACCGCCACCGCTTCACCGACGAAGCGCGATCGGTTGCTCCTTTTCACGTGGATCAGAACAGGCAAAATTTGGCAGCGCGATGAAACAAACCACCCTTCCCGGAACCGACGTCACCGTCTCTCAACTGGCTCTTGGCTGTTGGGGTTTGACCAGCGATTTCCATTGGGGCCAACGCGATCCGGCGGCGGCCCAAGCAATCGTTGCAGCCGCGTTGGACGCCGGGATCACGCTGTTTGACACCGCCACGATGTATGCCGACGGGGCCAACGAAACGCTGCTGGGCGAATTGTTGGTAGGGAAGCGTAGCGAAGTTCAAATCGCAACCAAGTGCACCCCCGCACAGACAACCGCCGATGCGGTCGCCGCAGGGCTTGATGCTTCTTTGACCCGATTGAAAACCGACTACGTCGACCTCTACCAAATCCACTGGGCCGGCACCGATGCCGAGCTAGCGGAAGTCTGGGGCGCGTTGATCGAACTGAAACAACTTGGCAAGGCTCGCGCCGTTGGCGTCTGCAATCTTGGCCCGCAACAGTTGGATGTGGTTTGTGCTTTGGAAAAGCCAGCGACCAATCAATTGCCCTACAACCTGCTGTTCCGCGCGATCGAGAGTGAGATCCTGCCCCGTTGCAAAAAGCAGAAGATGGGTGTCCTCGCCTACAGTCCCTTGATGCACGGGATGTTGCGCGGCCAGTGGAAATCGGCCGATGAGGTTCCCGCAACGCGAGCCCGTAGCCGGCACTTTTCCTCGCAACGCGAACATGTCCGGCACGACGAAGCCGGTCACGAAGCGCTGACCTTCGACACGATCGAATGCCTGCAACAGTTCGCTGACGTTTCGCACAATACGATGGTCGAACTGGCCCTGCGTTGGCTGGCGTCGAATCCACAGATCACATCGATCCTGGTCGGTGCCAGTTCGCCCGAACAGATTGCGGCCAATGCGGCGACGATCGCCCGACCGTTAGACAAAGAACTGCTAAAACAAGTGAATCAAGTGACCGATCCCCTGAAACAAGCGATGGGCCCCAACGCCGACCTTTGGCAGTCGACCGAGGGCTCACGGATCCACTAACCCCAAGGCGAAGCGTTGTCCCACACCACACGCCCCGAAGAACCGCTGTCGGATCTATTGATCGACGGAACCTGGCTCGCTGGTGAGGGACCGCCACTGACGCGACAAAGTCCCGCCGACGGTTCCATCGTCTGGAACGGGCATCAGGCCAACACCGACCAAGCGCACGCGGCGATTGTATCGGCAACCCACGCGAGCCTCGCATGGGCCGCTCGACCGGCCGCGGATCGGGTCGCCATCGTCCGCCGCTTTGGCGAACTGCTAACGAGCCGTCGCGACGCCTTCGCCGATTGCATCTCGCAACAAGTTGGCAAACCCGCTTGGGAAGCGGCCACGGAAGTCGCGACGTCGATCGCCAAAGTAGATGTTTCCATTACCGCGATGCTTCAGCGGAGCGCGACAACACGACAAGAGCTCGCGGGTTTCGAAGCCGTGGGACGCTATCGCCCCTTGGGAGTGATGCTGGTTCTGGGACCGTTCAATTTCCCGCTGCATCTGCCTGGTGGGCAGATCATCCCCGCACTGTTGGCGGGCAATACCGTTGTCTTCAAGCCCAGCGAACTGGCTCCTGCGATCGGTCCGATGCTGGTGCAAACCTGGCAAGCGGCGGGACTGCCGGCGGGCGTGATCAACCTGTTGCAGGGGGGAGCGGATGTCGCCACGGCGGCGATCGATCACCCGCAAACCGCTGGCGTCCTGTTCACTGGCAGCCGGCGAGTCGGCGTCGCGATCCATCGCCAATTGGCCGGGCGCCCCGAAGTTCTGCTGGCGCTGGAAATGGGAGGCAACAATCCGTTGGTCGTCGCCGATGCGCGACCGGTCGACGCGGCGATCGATCTGGCGATTCAATCGGCCTTTCTTTCGTCGGGACAACGCTGCACCTGCGCCCGCCGGTTGATCGTGATCGACTCCCCTGAAAACCGCAAATTTGTGGAGCGTTTGGCAGCGGCGATTCCGCGAATCCGCTGTGGTCTTCCCGACGCCGATCCACCACCGTTCTGTGGTCCGCTGGTTTCACCAGCCGCTGCCGACAAGGTGTTGGCAACCCAAGAAACGCTGCTTCGAAAGGGAGGCATACCGCAAGTTCGGGCGCGGCGCGACACGGCCTGCCAATCGCTGGTGTCGCCTGGACTGATCGATATGACCGCAGCGGCGGCCGACGACGAAGAGTGCTTTGGCCCGTTGTTGCAATTGCAATGGGTCGATGACTTCGACGCCGCGATCCTTGCGGCCAACGCAACGCGATTTGGACTGGCAGCCGGATTGGTCGGCGGTTCCACCGAGGACTTCACACGTTTTCGCCGCGAGGTTCGCGCCGGAGTGATCAATTGGAATCGGCAAACAACCGGCGCTAGCGGACGGCTGGCTTTTGGCGGGACCGGTGAGAGTGGCAATCATCGCCCGGCCGGATATTTCGCCGCCGATTTCTGCAGCGATCCGGTCGCTTCGTTGGAGAGCGATCGTCTGGTCCCTCCCGCTTCGCTTCTCCCCGGATTGGAAGATACCCAACCGTGACCATTTTCGAGATCAACTTCGATGGCATCGTCGGCCCCACGCATCACTTTGGCGGACTGGGAATCGGCAATCTCGCGTCGCACCGGCATGCGGGCGAAGTCGCCAATCCGAGGGCCGCGGCGCTGCAGGGACTCGACAAAATGGCGATGCTGGCTGAACTCGGCTGTCGCCAAGCCGTGCTGCCACCGCAACCACGCCCCGACCTGGAGTTGCTGCGCGGATGTGGATTTGACGGGACGCCGGCGGAGATCATCCGCCGTGCGCGCGACGAGTCGCCGAGCCTGCTGTCGGCCGCCTACAGCGCGTCGAACATGTGGGCCGCCAACGCGGCGACCGTGACGCGCAGTGGTCGTAGCGGCGATCGGGCGACTCACTTCACGCCCGCCAATCTGATCAGCAGTCTGCATCGTTCGATCGAACCCAAATGGACCACGGTGGTGCTGCGCGAGATTTTTGCCGCATCCTGCTTCCGCGTCCACGATCCGCTTCCCCCCGCGACGCCGCTGCGCGATGAAGGGGCCGCGAACCACATGCGTTTAAGCGATCCGAGCGGGGAAGACTCGTGGGATCTCTTGGTTTACGGCGAGCCCCAGGGAACCCGGTTTCCCCCGCGACAATCGCTAACCGCCTGCCACGCGATCGCACGGCGGCATCGGCTGGCGGGGCAACGGACGCTGTTTTTGCAGCAACATCCCGACGCGATCGATGCGGGAGCGTTCCACAACGACGTCGTTGCAACCAGCTGTGAGAACGTGCTGCTGTACCACGAGCAAGCCTTCGTCGATGCCTCCGATGCGTTGGAACGCCTGGACCGGGACTTCCATCAATCGACCGGCCGGTCGCTGTACCGGATCGAAGTCGCGGCGGACGACTTTTCCTTGCACGACGCGATTGCGACCTACTTGTTCAACAGCCAGATCGTCCGCTGCGGCGACAACCGCAATGCGGGCTTGCGGTTGATTTGCCCACGGGCTTGCGAACAGCATCCGCGGGCTCGGGACGTGATCGATCAAATCCTTCGCGATCCCAATCCGATCGACACGGTCCACTTTGTCGACTTGCACGAGAGCATGAACAACGGCGGAGGGCCTGCCTGTTTGCGATTGCGCGTTCCGGTCGACGAAGCTCAGGCAGTCCAGATCCCGGCGAGTGTCTTGTGGTCACCGCAGTTGGATGAACAGCTCCGGGCCTGGGTGATCGCCCACTATCCGACTAAGCTTACGGTGGACGATCTGGGTGATATCGACCGGATCGAACAGACGCAAGCAGCGATGCGAGCGCTGAGTTCGATTCTGGACCTGCGATCGTTGTCCCGTGACCTTGCCCATTAATGCCGCCCAACCGAGTGCTTCCGCGTGAGTGACAACCGAAAAAAAGAGGTGATCATTATTGGCGGCGGTCTGGCGGGGCTGGCCTGTGGCGTTCAATTGGCCACCCGTGGCGTCGACTTTGAAATCTTGGAAGCGACCGATCGCGTGGGGGGACGGGTCCGTACCGATGTCGTCGACGGCTTCCAACTGGATCATGGCTTCCAAGTTTTCCTGACGGCATATCCGGCAGCCCAGCAGCTGTTGGATTACGATCGATTGCAGCTGCAAACCTTCGAACCGGGGGCACTGGTGCGCTACGGCGACCAATTTTCGGCATTATTGGATCCGCGCCGCCGCCCTGGATCGCTCTTTGCCAGCGCGCTGAGCCCGGTCGGCTCGTTGGCCGACAAACTTCGTTTGGCGCGACTGATGCGCGACGTCTGCCGAGGCGAATTGGAAGAGATTTGGGAGCACGTCGCCCAGCCGACCTGTTACCGACTGCAGGGGCTGAACTTCAGCGATCGCTTCATCGATCAATTCTTCCGTCCGCTGCTGGGGGGAATCTTTCTTGATCGCGACCTGCAGACGAGCAGCCGAATCATGGAGTTTGTGCTGCGGATGCTTGCCCAAGGGGAAGCGGCGATCCCCGCCCAAGGGATGCAAGCGATTCCGCAACAGCTGGCCGATCGGATTCCCGCCGATCGGATCCACCCCCAGGCAACGGTTTTGGAAATCGACGGGACGACGGTGCGGATGACCGACGGATCGCAGCGTTCGGCCGATCAGATCGTGATCGCAACGGAGAGCTCCGCAGCGGCGCGGCTGCTGAAAATCGACGACGCAATTGCCTGGCAACAGGTCAGTTGCCTCTATTTCGCCGCCGACGAGCCACCACTGAAAACGAAGCAACTGATTTTGTCGGGCGACACGTCGGGCCCGATCAACAACGTTTGCGAGGTCAGCACGGTTGCTGCCGATTATGCCCCCGCCGGCAAATCTCTGATCAGCGTCAGCGTTTTGCAGACCGACGTTCCGGCGATGGAGCTGCGGTCGCCGGTCTTAAATCAGTTGCGTGGTTGGTTTGGGGAACAGGTCGATGGGTGGTCGCTGCTACGGACGTATCACATCCCCTTTGCCTTGCCGTACCAATCGATCGACCGCATGCAACCGGTCTGCAAGCCCGTTCAAAGAGGCGGAATGCCGATTGTCTGTGGCGACCATTGCGAGACGTCGTCGATACAAGGGGCACTCCACAGCGGGATCCGGGCCGCCGACGCGGTATTCGGCCGGTTAGGGGACACGCCCCGCCAGCCTCTCCGCGATTAATGCCCATTGACCGGGTCCGAGCGAGAAAATGCAGGGCCCCAAACGACTGGCATAATGATTTTAATTGATCGAACTAAATCGCGGCGATCGTTCAAAACTGTTGTAGAGTGATCCGCTTCAGACTAATCTGAAGTTGTTCGTGACCGTTCGTTTACTCTTCTCTACGCTTTCACAGCGATGAAGGTGGCTTTCCCGTGACAATGATTTCAAATTCGCAGTTATCGCTCCAGACACGTGCCGCTTGCGCGTTGCTCTCGCTCATTTTGGCTGCCCTACCACTGAACAACGCTTATTCTGGCGACGGTGGCGACGATGACAACGATCAGAATTTCAATCAGGTTGCCGGTGTCGAAATCGACGCTGCTGGGGTGCTGCGCGTCCGCGAATTCTCTCCCGAACTGCTGCGTCAGCAAATCGCGGCAGCCCGGCAACAATTGCCTGCCGACTTAGCGCGACGCAGTCCGCTGCGGAAAATTTCGCTGCGACGACTCGAAGATGCGGTCGCTGCGAAGCTGGAAGCTGGTGAAAAAGTCCCCGAAGACATGCTTGCCCTCGCGGGACTAACGGGGGTTGAGTACGTGTTTTTCTATCCCGAACAAGGTGAAATTGTCCTCGCGGGGCCTGCCGAAGGCTTTGTGAAGGACCCCAGCGGGCGTGTGCGAGGAATCGATACCGGCCGACCTGTCGTCCTGCTGGAAGATCTGGTCGTCGCATTGCGAGCGTTTCCCCCGCATGAAAAGTCGAACTCCGTGATCAGCGTCTCGATCGATCCTACCGAACAGGGTCTGCAACAGATGCAGCAGTTCCTGGCCAGCGTTCGCGGCCGGGTTCGCCCCAGCGATGCAGCTCGGTTGGCCGCAGGTCTGAAAGGTTCGATGGGGATGCAAAACGTCACCTTCCAAGGTGTTTCTACGTCGACCCACTTCGCCCAGGTTCTGGTTGAAGCCGATTACCGGATGAAATTGGTCGGAATCGGACTGGAAAAACTGCCCGTCGGCTTGCTCAGCTACGTCGATCGGGTGCATCCTCGTCAGGTTGCTGCCAACGCGATGGAACGCTGGTATTTTGTTCCCAATTACGACTGTGTTCGCGTCAGCGAAGACGAAAACGCAATGCAGCTGATCGGCAAGGGAGTGAAATTGATCGGTGAAGGCGAACGTGTCGGCCAAGGCGGACAACGGGAAGCCTCTCGCGGCGTCAACAAGGCGAGCCAAGCTTATTGTGCTGAATTCACCGAGAAATTTGAAGAAATCTCACGTACCGTGGTTGTTTATGCCCAGCTGCGAAATCTGATCGACGTTTCGGTCGCCGCGGCTTTCATTCAAAAGCAGGACTTCTACGGCAAATCGGGCTGGGAAATGCCTGTCTTCGGTTCGGAGAAAGCGTTTGCTGTCGAAACCCATACTGCACCGGTGCAAGTCGAAACGGCAGTCAATGCGATTTGGCGTGGCAACACCCTGATGACACCTCTTGGGGGCGGCGTCAAGCTGCAACCGCGCGTGGCACTTAACCGAGACCGGATCCTTCCCGACAGCGAGGGACGGGCCGCTCAAGCCCATCAATCGCAGCGCACCGATTCGCTCAAACCCGGCCAATGGTGGTGGGACTGATCTCCGGCCCGCTGGCTTAATCCTGGGACAGCAAAACGACACCGACTCAAAACGCTAGCTTCTCCGGAAAGCTAGCGTTTTTTATTGGATTCCACCGTTGCAGTCTGCCCCGTTGGCACAGCCAATACGCAACCTGCTGAAGACGTCGGAGCGGAGATGATTTGCCTCGGGCGGCGAAATCGATGAAGAAGGTCAACCAGCCGTTTCGAGGCTGGTCGCGACCAAAGAACCCAGCATTGTTTGCTCTATGGAGCTGCTGGGTAGAGAGAGAAACCGATGTCGGTTCAATAAGGCTTATGCAAGGCCCATTTTGACGGCACGAACTGCCGCGTCGGTTCGGTCGGCAGCGTTCAGCTTACGCAAGATGTTCTGAACGTGTTCTTTGACCGTTTCGACGCTGATGTTCAACGAGCGACCAATCTCTTTGTTGCTCAGGCCCAAGGCAACGTGCCGCAGGACTTGAACTTCACGCGCCGTCAACGGAACGTCCATCACAGGGGCTTCTTTACCCGACTGCGACATCGCATCGCCGATTTTCCGCAGAAGACTATCGGTGGAGGGTTCTTCCCCACTAGCAGCCCGCGTCAATGCGTCCAGGAAGACCGAACGCGAATCCCCCTTGAGGACGTAATCATTGGCCCCCAAAGCAACCGAGCGTGCGATGTAGGTGGGATTATCGTAGGTGCTGACCATCACAATCGGCAGGTCGGGGTGGCTTGCGCGAAGCGTTTGCAAGGTCGACAGCCCATCATTGTCGGGCATGCGAATATCCAGCAGCACCGCATCCGGCAACTTCTTGCTCATCAATTCCAGCCCCTCCTGTCCGGAAGCCGCGCTACCGACGACCGTAACTTCGGGCCCCGACAGCAAGCTCGCAATGCCACTGCGGACGACCTCATGATCATCGATAATTACAACATCCAAACTTTTCATGACAATTTATGCTTTCGCGAGGTTCTAGTTTTTCCGGAAATATACAGCGTTTGGCCTCCCTCAACTAGCGATCCGAAGTGCAATTTGCGTTGGAACGCGACTGGAGAGTCTTTCTCGGCCATTAGATGGTAGGGGAACGTCAAGCGTCGTGAATCTGGCCATAAGCGTGTGCAGCATAAGGAAGAATAGCCGACTTTTGCACCGCAGGCAGCGAAAAACACCAGGTTTTTGTTGCATTCCCCACCGTAACGTTGCTATGGGGCGACGTCGATGATGCCTTTTTGACACACCGCGAATCGCAACCTAAATACTGGAAAGAAGTTTTTTCTAAACGCTGTTCGCTTCGTGGTCTGTTGACGACCGGGTCGCCCGCTCATTTTCGCACACAGGTTCGCCGATGACGTTGAATCCCAAGCTGCTGTTAGTCGACGACGATCGACGTCTTGCTGAATCGATGGCCGATTGGCTGCGTGACCAACAATTCAGCGTCGACCAAGCCCATTCCCTGGCCACCGGCCGCCGTGCGCTTCAAGAACACAGCTACGATCTGTTGTTGTTGGATCTACGTTTGGAAGATGGCGATGGTTTTGAACTGATTTCCGAAGCCAAGCGTCGCCAGCCCGATTGTGCGATCCTGGTCCTGACCGGATACGCGACCCCCAATACAGCGATCGAAGCGGTCAAAGCGGGGGCGTTTGATCTGTTGACCAAGCCGTTGGTCGACGAAGAACTCTCCCATGCCCTGGAACGAGCGCTGGCCCAGCGGAATATCGAAGCGGAAAACGAAAAACTGCGGGCCCAGCTCGACAGCCGCTTTGGACTCGAACATATCCTCAGCCACGATTACCGGATGCTGAAGATCTTCGACGTGATCGATAGCGTCGCCGACGCTCGCGCTTCGGTATTGATCACCGGAGAAAACGGAACGGGTAAATCGATGATCGCCCGCGCCGTTCACAAGCGAAGCAATCGCCGCAACAATCCTTTTGTTGAAGTCGCCTGCGGTGCGCTCCCCGACAACCTGCTGGAAAGCGAGCTGTTTGGTCACGTGATCGGAGCCTTTACCGGTGCGACGACGAACAAGGTCGGTAAATTCAAACAGGCCGACGGAGGGACGATCTTCCTGGACGAGATCGGCACCGCATCGCAAGCCTTTCAAGTGAAGCTGCTTCGCGTTCTTCAGGAACTGCAATTTGAACCGCTCGGTGGCACTGTTACCGAAACGATCGACACGCGGGTCATCTTGGCGACCAACGAAAACCTGACCAAAGCGGTTGCCAGCGGCGAATTCCGCCAGGATCTTTTCTACCGCGTCAACGTAATCAATATTGAATTGCCGGCCCTGCGGGAACGATCGGGAGACGTTCCTTTACTGGTCGACCATTTCCTCCGGGAAGTCTGCGAAGCGGCTGGCCGCGACGTGCAAGGTTTCGATCGCGACGCGATGTCGGTGCTGCAATCGTATTCCTGGCCGGGAAACGTTCGCGAGCTCGAAAATATCGTCGAACGCGCCGTCCTACTGGCACGCGATTCGGTTCTCACCCGACACGACCTGCCCCCCCATTTGCTATCGAGTTCAACACAACCACGGGCCGCCGGCACTGGCTTGGAGTCGTCGAGCGCTATCGGGAACGATCCCGGTCACGGCCAGACGCTTCGCGAAGCGTTGGAAGAACCCGAACGGCGTATTATCTTGGAATCGCTGCGATCGCACAGCTGGAATCGTGCCGCAACCGCCGACACTTTGGGTGTCAATCGAACCACTTTGTACAAAAAAATGAAACGGCTTGGGCTGGACGATCCACGCTTGCAATTCATGGGTGCCGAAGGGCACTAAGCCAGCGTTTTCCGGCATCAACCCGATACAGCCGGAATACACACCCGGCGGCTGAATCGTCGCGGTTCTCGCATTTCTTCGACTTGGTTTCCAATCCGCGTTGACACGCCCGTTTCGATCTTGGTAATTGCCTTCTCTATCGGACCTCCACCCGCGTGGCGGTTGTCCGACGATTGAGAAGAAAACCATTTGAAGCTGTACCGTTACAGTTGTCGGATTGCGGGAACTGACAACTGCATTCCCTTCGGGGGATGAAGCAAAAGCCCATTGGGATCCTATCTGGGTCGAGGATCCCATGCGGTGTTTCGCGGTAGAGCTTTACTGAGCACCGGGGTGTCGCAGCCGCGTCACCTCGGTGCCAGAGAACAGCGGAGGGCGGTTGCCTGTGAACATTCACAGACAACCGCCCTCTTTTCGTTGCTCCCCCTCGAGCCCTCGCTTTTTGGCTAAAATGAGCGAGCCCCCGCGCTTTCGCCTTCGCGGCGCTGCAGCTTGAATAGATGAAGGTTGCCGATCGATATTTCCCAGCCTGCAGAACGCCCCAAACGCCTTATGCTTTCAACCAATCGTCCCCTCACGCAATCCCGTCACAACGGGCGAACCGAGTCTTGGATCTTGTTCAGCGGTATCGCGTTGAGTCTTGCCATCATTGGATGCAGCCCAAGCTCTCCCCCCGCGGATTCACGCGACCCGGCTGCCGATACGATTCGCGACTCGCAAACCGATCCGTCGTTGTCCGAGCCGACTTTTGCGCAACAGATCGCTGACGTCCAAGCGTCGCAAACCACGCGGATCGACGTTACCACAAAGATCACCGATTCGGATCTCCCCCAGCTTTCGAACCTCGATTCCCTGACCGATCTTTTGATCGATGGAGGCGTTGTCACCGACAAGGGGCTCGCCGCGATCGCCACCTGCCCCAACCTCAAGCATCTGCGGCTGCGGTTTTCGCCGATCAGCGACGCCGGGATGCAGCAGATCGCCCAAATGGCAGAGCTGGAAATTTTGAATCTGCCTCAGTCGCAGGTCACCGCGGCGGGGATCGCCGAACTGAAACAGCTTTCCAAATTGCGGCAACTTCGGCTCGGTTCGACTCACGCCACCGCAGCGATCTGCCAGCCGATCAGCGAACTAACCGGCTTGCGATCGTTGCACCTGATCGACATTCCCGTCGACGATGAAAATCTGCTGCAGCTAGCGGATCTGAAAAGCTTGCGTTCGCTGTACATCGACGGCGGCCGCGTCACCGATGCCGGCTGGCAAGCGATGTTCGAAAAACGCCGCGACCTGCACATCCACATCGATCAAGCCCACCACGACCTCGACCCCGGCAAACACGATCCGGATCATTGAACATAAAGATGCAACAAACGGTGTTTTGGCCGCAGTGAACTTCACGGAATCGGAGCGTCTCCCGAGGCAAACAGAGACGCTGGTGGAGAACGAAGAATTTGATTTGCCACAGAGGCCGCCGAGTTCACGGAGACAACACCTTAAACTAGAAAATCAAAGACTCAGTGCCCTCTGAGTGCTCGGTGGCAAAAAGCCGCTACGGAAATCTCGGGAGCTTGCCACCATGCTATCGAATCCCCGTTTTGCATTGCAGCCGGCGGGCGAATATCATACTCGCTGGCTTTCCAAGCCTCCCACACGATCCATTCACTCCACCACGGACCCGCCAATATGCGCAACCCTCGACTCTTCTCACGCCTCTCCCTGATCACGATGCTCTGTTTTGGAGGGCTTTTGGCGACAGCAACCGGCGCGATCCTGTTGCAAGCAACCTCCGGCGGTGCGGCGATGGTCCAATCAGCCAACGCCTTCCTAAGCACGCTGGACGACGCAGCAAAATCGAAGGCGCTGTTGGCTTACGATGCAGCCGAGCGGACGAAGTGGCATTTCATTCCGATGCCAACGCGGAAAGGGCTTGTGATCCGCGACATGAATCCAGCTCAAAAAGCTGCCGCGTTGCGTTTGCTGCGCGCAGCGCTCAGCGAATCCGGGTACGAGAAGTCGCGGCGGATCATGTCGTTGGAAGCTGTCTTGTTGGAATTGGAAGGTCCCAAAAGCAAGGGCCGCCGTGATCCAGAGAAGTATTATGTAACGTTGTTCGGCGAACCGAGCGACACGCAACCGTGGGGCTTCAGTTTTGAAGGGCATCACATGTCGTTGAACTTCGTCGTCGAAGGGGGCAAGATCGTCGACTCGACGCCTCAGTTCTTCGCCAGCAATCCTGCCGAGATCAAAAACGATGTCAGCGGCCCCCTGAAAAAGGGAACCCGCGTGCTGCGCGACGAAGAGCAGCTGGCCTTCGATTTGATGGCTTCGCTGCAGTCGAGCCAACGCGAAAAAGCGATCTTCGCCGCCGAAGCTCCCGAGGAGATCAGCGACGCGGGCGAACCGCAACCGACCGCGCCAAAGCTGGTTGGCATTTCGTACGCCTCGCTCAACGGACAGCAACAAGAGATGTTGCGTTCGCTGGTCGATGTCTACATCGATTCGATGACCGCCGAAGTCGCGGCCGACCGTCGTCAGATCATCGACAACGATGGCTGGAACGACGTCCACTTCGCTTGGGGCGGTGCGTTGAAGACCGGAATCGGCCACTACTACCGCGTCCAAGGCAAATCGTTCCTGATCGAATTTGTCAACACGCAGCCCGATGCGGCGGGCAACCCAGCCAACCACATCCACTGCGTGTGGCGCGATCTGACCGGCGACTTCAACTTGCCAGCCAAGTAGTTTCCGCCGCCACGGGCCCTGCGACGGCGGCTGCGGCCGCCATTCTTTTTCGCCGCCCTGGATGTTTTCTTACCGCGATTCGTTATCTTTAATTTGCAAGGTCCACGAATCGCGAGGTGCGGTTATTCCCACGGAAGATTCGGTGCCCGTCGCCAAACCGGCGAAACGGGCGCCTCGATCGAAGATCAAAACGCTTGCTCAACTTCCCCCCGCGATCGCGCGGCGGCGCCCGGTTGCCGCTGCGCTGAAGCGTTGGAAACCAGGCGAACCGCTCTGGATGCAAGGCGTTTGGAGCGGCACCGCGTCACTGCTGACCGCCGTTCTGTGCCAGCACACCCGCCCGCTGTTGGTCCTGACGCCCGACGGCAGCGCCGCCGATCTAGTCGCCGCCGACCTCGAATCGTTCGACATTCCGAGCGCCCTGACGCTCCCCTTCAGCACCGCCGAAGGGACTCCCGAGTCGATCCAAGACCAGGATTACGCTCGCCGCTTGCAAGTCCTGCAGCAACTGCGAGCCTGGCAGCCCGGCGGCGTCCCCGATGTCGTCACCGCCCCGATCACCGCAGCGATCCAAGGCGTCCCGTCGCCGGAGAAGCTGGAACAATCCAGCCGCACGCTGAAGGTCGGCCAACGGATCGATGTCGACGAACTGCGACAATGGCTGGCGACCGCTGGATTCCACGCCTCGACCGCCGTCGAACTGCATGGCGAATTCAGTATGCGCGGCGGGATCCTGGATGTTTTCGCCCCCGATCACCAGCATCCCTACCGGATCGAATTGTTTGGCGACGAGATCGATTCGATCCGCTCGTTTGATGTCGCCAGCCAACGCAGCATCAACAATGTCCCGCAGTTTGAATTTTCCGCGGTCGACAGTGGCAGCCATTCCTCCGGAACGTTGATGCAGCATCTGCCGGCGGATACGGCGATCGTGATCGTCGATCCCGAGGCCTGCAAAAAATCGATCGACGCGCTGCTGGCTCGCACCAGCCATCACGACGACTACCTTTCCTGGAACGACCTGATGGTCCAGTGCCAACCGTTTCGAATCGCGATGGGAACGCAGTTAGCTGAAGCGGGAACCGACCAGGTGTTGGACCTGCACAGCGTTTCGGTCGATGGATTTGTTGGAGATCTGGAATACATCACGCGGCGGATCGACCAGGTTGCGTCCGACCAACAGGTGATCGTCGTCGCCGACACGCCAGCCGACAATCAACGGATGAGCGAACTGTTGATCGGGACTGAGGTCGCCAAGCGGGGCAAACTGAGTTTCCAAACCGGTTCGCTCGGGGGCGGCTTCCAGATCGACGATCCCGCAGTCTTGGTCCTGACGGGCGCGGAACTGTTCCACCGCACGCCGCTGCGACGCGTCAAAGCCCAGGTCCGCAGTAAACCGATCGACGGCTTCCTGCAACTGCATCCAGGCGACTTGGTCGTCCACCTGTCCCACGGCATCGGACTCTACCGCGGCCTGGAACTGCTGGAAAAGCACGGCCAAAAACTGGAACACCTGGCGATCGAATTCGACGGCGGCACCAAGATCTATGTCCCGGCGACCCGGATCGGGCTGATCCAACGCTACATCGGCGGCAACAAGAGTCGTCCACGGCTCGCAAAAATCGGCGGCCAATCCTGGACCAAAAACAAGAAAGCTGCCGAGTCGGCGGTGACCGACATGGCGTCGGAACTGTTGGAGCTTCAGGCGCAGCGGTCGGCGCGGCGCGGGATCGCGTTCCCTGCCGACAGCAATTGGCAGCGGCTGTTTGAATCTTCATTCCCTTACACCGACACGCACGACCAAGCCCTGGCGACGATCGCTTTTAAAGAGAGCATGGAATCGACGCAGCCGATGGACCGCTTGATCTGCGGCGACGTCGGGTTTGGCAAAACGGAAGTCGCGATGCGGGCCGCCTTCAAAGCTGTCGACGCCGGTTATCAAGTCGCCGTCTTGGTCCCGACAACGGTCTTGGCTGAACAGCACTACCAATCGTTCACCAGCCGGATGGGCGAATTCCCTTTCGATATCGGCAAGCTCAGCCGTTTTGCCAGCCCCGAAGAACAGCGGGAGACGCTCAAAGGGATCAAGTCGGGGCGAGTTGATATCGTGATCGGAACGCATCGCGTCGCCGGGGCGAACGTCAAGTTCAACAACTTGGGCCTGGTGATCATCGACGAAGAGCAGCGGTTCGGCGTACAGGTCAAAGAACGGCTGAAGACCAAACACAGCAACGTCGATGTGCTGACGATGTCGGCGACACCGATCCCTCGGACGCTGCACATGGCGATGGTCGGCGTCCGCGATATCAGCAACCTGGAGACACCGCCCGAAGATCGCTTGAGCGTCGAGACGCGGGTCACGCGGTGGGATGAGAAACTGATCCACAACGCGATCGTCCGGGAACTCAACCGCAACGGTCAGATCTATTTCGTCCACAATCGCGTCAACGACATCCACCAAGTCGCGGAGAAGTTGAAGCGGATCGTCCCGCAGGCGAGCATCGTCGTCGGGCATGGCCAGATGAACGAAAACGACCTGGAACAGGTGATGGTCGACTTCATCGCGCGCAAGTTCGACATCCTGCTGGCGACGACGATAATCGAGAGCGGCCTCGACATCCCCAACGCCAACACGATCTTCATCGATGAAGCCGATCGGTACGGGCTGTCGGACCTGCATCAATTGCGGGGCCGCGTCGGTCGCTACAAACATCAAGCCTATTGCTACATGATGATCGACGCCCACAAACATCTAAGCCCTTCGGCGGCGAAGCGGATGCGGGCGATCGAAGAATTCAGCCAGATGGGAGCTGGATTTGCTATCAGCATGCGGGACCTCGAAATTCGTGGTGCCGGAAATCTGCTGGGGACTCAGCAGAGCGGCCACATCGCAGCGATCGGATACGAACTGTATTGCCAGCTGTTGGAATCGGCGGTCCGACAGATGAAGAAGCTGCCCCCTAAACTGTCGGCCGACGTCGATGTCGATCTGCCGATCGAAGCCTATCTGCCGGAGGACTATGTCCCCGATCTGCGGCAGAAGATCGATCTGTATCGGCGGATCGCAAGGATGGAACAGTTCGACGAATTGCAGGAGATGCGCGAAGAGCTGTTAGATCGCTTTGGCCCGCTGCCGATCGAAGTCCAACGGATGATGGAGATCGCGGAACTGCGGTTTGACGCGGCGATCTGGCAGATCAGCGAGATCCGGATCGACGGCGATTACCTGGTCTTTGAATACACCGACCGCAGCCGGATCGAACAGTTGAAGCGTCAAGCGAATCGGCCGGTTCGAATCGTCGACGACCATCAAGCTTATGTTCCGGCATTGATAGCAAAGCCGAGCAATGGCAAGCCTCAACCGGCCGCCGCTAGCAACGCCGCCGAGATCGATTGGCTGGAACTTGCCAGATCGATCTTGCATTTGGCGTAGTGACGTCTTTATAAGCCAACGGTATTCCATCGTCGGGTGTCAATCTGAACCAATTGCACCGGTCGATTCAGTGGCGTGGCTCGCATTGTTGCAAGCACTCGGACGATGGCGATACGAAAAGCACCGTTTCACTTGGTCGCTGCGAATGGAATCGCGGAGTTCTCCATGATTGTTGGTTTGAAATTTTCCTCAACGCTTACGCTGCTGATCGCATTGTGTCTCAGCGGGTCATGGGCGTTTGCCCAGCCACCGGGGGTTGAGCCATCGGACGTCGAATTGCCTTCCGAACCGACGGCGATGATTGCCAATGTCGATGGCGTACCAATTCTGCTGCGCGATGTTGCCGAGACCGTCGACAACAATATTCAACAGATCATTGCCAGTTCGGGACGGCAACCAAGCCCCGAAGAACTGAAGATGGCTCGGACCGCGCTGATCCGTCGCGAGCTGCGGAAAGAGATCCAAGGCAAGATGATGTACCGCGCGTTTGTGCGGAAGATGACCGGCACTCAGCCCCAGGACAAACGGGCGGAGATGGAACTGTCGATCACCAGCAACGTCCGCAAAATGTTCTACGAACAACAAGTGCCTAAATTGCTGGAACAGTACCAACTGGAAACCGTCTCCGACGCCGACGCCGAATTACGGAAGCATGGTTCGTCGCTAGAACAACAAGAACGTCGATTTGTTGAAAGCATTCTCGGCCAGGAATTCATCCGCGGCGAAATGGAAAAGGATCCCGAGATCCCATTGCCCGACATGAAGTTCTATTACGAACAGAACACTGAAAAATTCAGCCGCAATGCGCGGGCCCGCTGGGAACAACTGACCGCTCTGTTCTCGCGATTTGAAACCAAACAAGAAGCCCGCGACGCGATCATCCGCATGGGCAACGAAGCCTACTACGGCGGTAATGTCCAAGCCGTGGCCAAGCGGTTGTCGCAAGAACCATTGGCCGACGAAACCAGCGGCCTACACGACTGGACCAACAAGGGCAGCCTCGCATCGGACGTCCTCGACCAACAGATCTTCAGCCTGCCGGTCAACAAACTGAGCCAGATCATCGAGGACGACAACGGATTCCACATCATTCGCGTGTTGGAACGTGAGGAGGCGGGGATGCTTTCGTTCGCCGATGCCCAAGAAGAGATCCGCAAGATCCTTAAAGACAACATGCAACAAGAGCAGCAAAAAAATCTAATCACCGACTTGGAACGCAAAATCCCCGTCTGGACGATCTTTCCCGAAGACGTTCCAAAATCGAAGCCGCTGGAAAACGCCGCCGTTGCATCGGCCACGACCCAATCGTTGCGTTAAGTTGCTCCTTCCAATCCAGGGCTCCTTCAACTTTCGAGTTCGATGCAGGGCTCCTGCTGCGGAGCATCTGGCCTCTACACATCGATTCACCTGATTTCCTGATATAACAATCACCGGCATTCAAATTGCGCGGCGATGCAAACGGGGAATCACGGTGAGCGAGCAGAAAAGCAAACGAAGACGCAACGCGATCATTGTGTTGGTCGCGATCGGGTTCGCGGGTTTCCTGATTCCCTGCGCGGGAATCTTGACATGGAGAGCGGGCTCCAAGGCGAAGCTGGAAAAACAGCTCGACCGCATACGAGCCAACGGCCAACCGACAAATGCGGCCGAATTGTCGAAGCATTACGTCCTTCCAGCCGGCGCCGAAGATGCGACGCAGCTGTGGATCGACGCCTGCACGCCGTTGGATACCAAACAATTTAGTACTGCAGCCAGCGACCTGCCGATTGTTGGTGCCAATGGCCCCAGCGAAATCCCGCCGCCGGGAACGCCGTGGAAAGAGCAGGCCGCAGTGCAGCAACTGTTGAACACGTACGCCGAATCGATGCAGTTGATGCATCAGGCGACAGCGATGGGCGGCTATGCCCGGTTCGATCACGATTTCACGCAAGGTATCGCACTGCTGCTGCCCCACGTGCAAAGCCTCCGCAGCGGAGCGAGGATGCTTGAACTGGAAGCCCATGTGAACGCCCACCAGGGTGACTCTGCGGCGTGTCTCCAATCACTCGAAGCGATGTTCACGATCGGCCGCGCTGTCGAAAACGATCCGGTCCTGGTCTCGCAATTGGTGATGATCGCCATGGACGGCATGGCGGTCCGAACGACCGTCGAACTGCTACCGCATCTCCGGTGGAACGATTCCCAGCTGCAGCGTCTGCAAGAATTAACGCGGCGAACGAATTATCTCGCGACGGTTCGCAACAGCATCCTGGGCCAACAGGTATTAGGGAGACTGGCCTTCGACAACCCAGCATTGATGGACGAAGAGATTACGCAGCTTCCAGGGCTTCCGCTATTTGGGAACGAAGATCAATCGCTGTATCTCGAGCTGATGGGAGATTTCATCGAAGGGACGCAGGTCTCGTGGGTAGAGAGTTTCCGAGCAGCTGATTCGGCTCAAACAAAACTGACGGAGGCCACCCAAAGTCCACTCAACCGGATTCGATACATGCTGACAACGTTAGTCTTCCCCGCCATAGACGCTGTCATCACCGCAGGGGCGCGAGCCGATTCTTATGCCAAGCTGGCCGATGTGCTGATCGCGGCCCAGCGCTACAAGCTCGCGAAATCCGAGTACCCTCAAACGATTGAAGAACTGGTCCCCGCCTACCTGCCCAGCGTACCGATCGATCCGCACGATAACGCTCCGGTTCGTTACGCTCTGCGAGACGGTTACCCGATCGCCTGGTGCGTTGGTGTCGACATGGTCGACGACGGCGGAATCGGTGGCGACAACGCGGAACCGGACGTCGCATTGACGCTCAATCCTGAGAAAGAGGATTGATGGGATGCGCTCGGTCGGCTGAAGCCTTGACTCCAACGCGGTTGTTAGACTTCGATCCAGTCCATGAATGGTTGCTGGTCAACGTTTCGGCCGCTGACGACTAGCACGATGTCTCCTTCGCCGTCGGGAGAGAACTGGCCGGTCAGTAGCGCCGCGGTCGCCGCCGCGCCGGACGGTTCGGTCCGCAGGCCGTGCTTGTCATATAACCATCGCATCGCTTGCCGCGTTTGCAGATCGGCGACGGTCACCGACGACGCGACATGCTGTCGCAAGATCGGCCAGTTATGTTCGCCGACATCGTACGATAGCAATCCATCGCAAATACTGCTGGGCCGCTCGACGCGCACCCGCTCTCCGGCGGCCAACGATTGGCGGAAGTCGTCCGCCCCCTCGGGTTCGACGCCGATGATGCTTGCCTGCGGGAAACCGTCGGCGATCGCCAGGGCATGGCCCGCCATCAAGCCGCCGCCACTGACCTGGCAAACAAAATGGGAAACGCCGCGCTGCTGTCGCTTCAGTTCTTCGACGATCTGCAACCCGCCGACGCCATTGCCAGCAATCACATGCGGATCGTCGTACGGCGACGCTTGGACGCACTGCCGCTGTTGAACGATCTCCCGCGTCAACCGATCGCGATCGCCAGTCTCGTGGTCGCGAGAGATATCATAGGTATGGACCTCCGCACCAAACGATTTGGTCAGATTGAACTTCACCTGCGGCGCGGTGTCGGGCATCACGATCACGACTTGCTTTTGATAGCGCATGCCGGCGAAAGAGATTCCCGAAGCGAAGTTGCCCGACGAATGAGCGGCGACCGGACGATCGCCGATCGCTTCCAGATGATTCGCCATCCAGTTGAGCGCCCCGAGCAGCTTGAACGATCCGACCGGCGTCCAACCGTAATCCTTCAGCCAAACGCGGCGACTGGGCGGCAACGCCAGCTCCTTTTCCAACGCATAAGACCGCACCAAAGGAGCGGGACTGATGTGCTGGTCGATCACTTTTTGAGCTTTTCGAACGTCGTCGATGGTCGCAATGGGGATCGTCATGATAGCTAAAACACAGCTCTCGAGGATGAAGGCGGGGCTCGCAGGGCGGGAAAGCACCCCGGATCATACCATCCACAAACGTTCTTGTCCCGTGGGCTTTTCTAGGTTTCACGAGATGGCTAATGTTGCGGTATGACAACCACTGACATCATCATCAAAGGGGCTCGAGAGCACAATTTGCAAGGCGTCGACCTTGTGTTGCCTCGAGGAGAACTCATCTGTTTCACCGGCGTTTCGGGCAGCGGCAAAAGCTCGCTCGCCTTCGATACGCTCTACGCCGAGGGGCAGCGACGTTACGTCGAAAGCCTCTCGTCGTATGCGCGCCAATTCATGGGGCAAATGCCCAAGCCAGACGTCGATCTGATCAGCGGGCTTTCGCCGTCGATCTCGATCAGCCAGAAGTCGGCGGGCAACAACCCGCGTTCGACCGTCGGTACGATCACCGAGATCTACGATTTCCTGCGCGTCCTGTACGCGCGGATCGGCACCGGGTATTGCCCTAGCTGCAACACCGAGATCAGTGCGCAAACCCGCGAACAGATCCTGGGTCGGTTGATGCAATTGCCCAGCGATTCGATGTTGCTGCTGTTGGCTCCATTGATCCGCGGCCAAAAGGGTGAATTCAAAGACCTGTTCGAAGACCTTCGCAAGCAAGGTTATGCGCGGGCTCGCGTCGACGGCCGTTTGATCCAATTGGCCGAACCGCCAAGCCTGGACCGCCAGCGCCGACACAACGTCGAACTGGTGATCGATCGACTGCCAGCGGGCGAACGCGAGCGAGGCCGATTGGCCGAAGCGATCGACGCGGCGATGAAACTTGGCGACGACAGCATCATCGCTTGGCTTGTCGACGAAGCGGACAAGAGCGACTGGGAAGCTTCGCCCGACGACTTCGAAGCCTCCGACGAAATCGACAACGAAGCGGACGAGGATCTCGACGACGAAGCTGAGCTCGACGACGAAGACTCCCCCGTCGAATTGCCTCTTGCCGCAGCCGCAGGGGACGACGACGATGCGCCGCTGCCGCCGCAGATTTCCGCCGGACGCGATGTCTTGTTTTCGGCAAAGTATTCGTGTGGTTCGTGCGGCAAGAGTTTCCGATCGCCGACGCCGCAGATGTTTTCGTTCAACAGCCCTCAAGGGATGTGCGAATCGTGCGACGGGCTGGGAACGCTGTACACCTTCGTACCCGATCTGTTGATCCCCGAACCTCGGAAGAGCGTCAAAAAGGGATGCTTCGAATTGGTCGGCGACTGGAAAGCGATGGGCCGCTACAAGCGTCACATCTACCAGGGCGTCGCCGAATCGATCGAACGGCAGATGGAACTGCCCCCCGACACCATGCTGCTGACCCCATGGTGCGAACTCGATCCGAAACTGCAGCACCTGTGGCTGTGGGGAACCGGCGACCTGCACGTCACCTACACCTGGCGAGGCGGGGCGAGCCCAGTCAAATACGGCGGCACGTTTGCGGGAATCATTCCCGAGCTGTTGGAGAAATACAAAGAGACGACAGCCAAGACCAAGCTGACGCAGTTCGAAACGTACATGGACACGATGGTCTGTCCGGAGTGCAACGGCAAGCGATTGAATTCGCAAGCCGGTGCGGTTCGGATCGCGACCGACCATCCCGACTTTATGGAAAAGTCGTCCCTCTCGCTGCCCGAGCTTTGCGACCTGCCGGTCTCCGAAACCGCCAAGTTCTTAGGTTATCTGCAGCTGGACGAATTGAAGCAGATGATCGCGGGCGAAGCGGTCAAAGAGATCCGCACGCGGTTGGGCTTCCTGTTGGGCGTCGGACTCGAATACCTGACCCTCAACCGCACCGCGCCAACCCTCTCCGGTGGTGAATCGCAACGGATTCGCTTGGCGGGCCAAATCGGCAGCGGCTTGGTCGGCGTACTCTACATCTTGGATGAGCCATCGATTGGTCTGCACCCGCGCGATAACGATCGCCTGATCGAAACGCTGCTGCGGCTGCGCGACGCGGGGAACACGCTGGTCGTCGTCGAGCACGATGAAGACACGATGCGCGCCGCCGACCGGATCATCGACTTCGGCCCTGGCCCCGGTGTCAACGGCGGTTATGTCGTCGCTCAGGGTAAGTTGGAAGATCTTGCCAAAGCGAAGAAGAGCATCACCGGCCAATTCCTGGCAGGTATCGAAACGATTCCGACGCCCGAGCACCGCCGCGAACCGAACGAGCGTTGGTTGCGGTTATTGGGTGCGCGGCACAACAATCTGAAGAACATCAACGTCGACTTCCCCGTCGGCTTGTTCATCTGCGTGACGGGCGTTTCGGGTAGCGGTAAGAGTTCGATGGTCAACGGGATCCTCGAACCGACGCTGCGGCGATTCCTCAACGGCGCCGAATGCGAAGGGGGAGAACACGATGAGATCACCGGTCTGGAGCATCTGGACAAAGTCATCGCGATCGACCAATCGGCGATCGGCCGCACCCCGCGCAGCAACCCGGCGACCTACGTCAAGGTCTTCGATGAGATCCGCAAACTGTTCGCTCAATTGCCCGAAGCCAAGAAGCGGGGCTACACGCCCGGTCGCTTTAGTTTCAACGTTTCCGGCGGTCGCTGCGAAGCGTGCGACGGCAACGGGGCGACGCGATTGGACATGGACTTCCTGGCCGATGTCTGGGTCACCTGCCCGGTCTGCGAAGGGGCTCGCTTCAACCGCGAAACGCTCAGCGTTCGTTTCAAGGACCATTCGATCTCCGACGTCTTGAACCTGGACGTTTCAGCCGCTTACGCGTTGTTCGAAAACATTCCCAAGGTGGCGGAAAAACTGAAGACGCTGATCGATGTCGGTTTGGAATATTTGAAGCTCGGCCAGCCTTCGCCGACCCTTTCCGGTGGCGAGGCGCAACGGATCAAGCTGTCGCGCGAACTTTCGAAAAAATCGACCGGCAGCACGATGTACGTCTTGGACGAACCAACCACCGGTTTGCACTTCGCCGACATCCGGATGCTGCTGGGCGTCTTGGACAGCTTGGTCCAACGGGGCAACACCGTCTTGGTGATCGAACACAATCTGGACGTCATCAAGACGGCCGACTGGATTATCGACATCGGTCCCGAAGGGGGTGCTGGTGGCGGTACCGTGGTCGCGGCGGGAACGCCCGAAGAGGTCGCTCAGAACCAGATTTCGTATACCAGCCGCGCGATGCGGAAGTTCATGTACGGCGAAGTCGATGCGGACGCCAAAGAGAAATCGCTTAGCGAATTGACCAATGGCGCGACCGACCAACGCCGTGGCGAAGCCACATTCATCGAGGTCGAAGGGGCGCAACAGCACAACCTCAAATCGGTCAATGCGATGGTTCCGCGCGATAAGATGAGCGTCTTTTGCGGCCCTAGCGGCAGCGGCAAGTCGTCCCTGGCGATGGACACGATCTACGCCGAGGGACAGCGTCGGTATGTCGAAAGCCTGTCGTCGTACGCACGTCAATTTATCGGCCAGATGCAAAAACCGATCGTCGAACGGATCGAAGGCCTATCGCCCGCGGTCGCGCTGGAACAAAAGAACATGGGGCACTCCCCGCGTTCGACCGTCGGCACGGTGACCGAAGTCTACGATTACCTGCGGATCCTGATGGCTCGGCTGGGCAAGATGTTCTGCCCCGATTGCAGCAAGCCAGTCGGCACGCAAACGCCCGACCAAATCACCGACAAGGTGCTGCAATTAGAAGAGGGAACCAAGGCGTATCTGTTAGCCCCGATCGAGATCAGCGGCAACGAAGATCCCAAGGAACACTTCGCCAAGCTGCAAGAGAACGGATTCCAACGGATCCGGATCGACGGCACCACAAGTGCAATCCAAGACGCCCCCACGATCGACATGCGGACCAATCATAAGATCGAATTGGTCGTCGACCGCGTCTCGATCAGCGAGAAGACCCGCGGCCGGCTCGCCGAATCGATCGAATTGGCGCTCGGAATCGGCGGCGGAATCATGGACCTTGCGATCGTTGACGAAGATCGCCCCGAACTGCAATGGAAGGTCTTCCGGCACAGCCAACACTTGGCCTGCGAGTGTTGCGGCCGCAGCTTCGAACCGCTGACTCCGCATCACTTCAGCTTCAACAGCGCCGCCGGTTATTGCCGCCGCTGCGAAGGACTGGGGACTCAACATGGCACTAACCCCGACGCGCTGTTGCGCGATCGCCGGCTGTCGTTGATGGAAGGTGCCGTCTTCTTGTGGCCAAAACTGCAACGCAGCATCGCGCGTCAAATGATGGCCGCTTTGGGACGTCACGTCGGGATTCCAATCGATCGCCCGATCGACGACCTGACGCTTCGCGAACGCAACCTGATCTTTCACGGTACCGGCGACGAATGGATCGCTGTGCGTGAATCGGATCGCGAAGTTGCCGACACGATCTACAACGCCAAACGCAAACGACCCACTGCCGAAGCGGAAGCGGAAGCGGACGCAGGAACCGACACTCGCGGCGACCGATTGGAGGAAGCGCTTAACAGCGGTGCGTCCAAGGGCGTACTGTTCAAGTTCCGCTTCAAAGGTCTTTATCCCTCGCTGGAATTGGCGTCGAAGTTGTCGCCGACCCTGCGAGCGAAGCTGGAAAAATTCACCGCCGAAATCGATTGCTCCGAGTGTGGCGGAACGCGTCTTCGCGACGACGCATCGGCTGTCCGGTTCCGCGACCTGACGATTGGCGACATCGTCCACATGCCGCTATCGCGACTGGGCGAGACGGTCAAAACCTGGAAGCTCGACCCGCGTGAGAAGAAGATCGCCGGCGAGATTATTCGCGAGGTCCGATCGCGAATCCAGTTCCTGTTGGATGTTGGTCTGGATTACTTGAGCATTGGTCGTGGAGCGTCGACACTCTCCGGTGGCGAAGCTCAACGTATTCGACTGGCCGGCCAATTGGGCAGCGGTCTGTGCGGCGTACTGTACGTCTTGGACGAACCGACGATCGGTCTGCACCCACGCGACAACCACCGCCTGTTGTCGGCGATGCATCGATTGCGGGACCTTGGCAACACGTTGTTAGTTGTCGAGCACGACAAGGACGTGATCGCTGGCGCCGACCACATCTTCGACTTCGGTCCCAAGGCGGGGCGGAACGGTGGCCAAGTGGTCGCGGATGGCAGTCCCGAACAGATCGGCCAATCGCCGACATCGGTCACCGGCCCGTATATCTCCGATACCAAAGCGATTCCGATCCCTTCGAATCGGCGGATGATCAAGGCTCCCGAAAGCGAGACGTCAGCCGCGAAGCCGGTGAAGAAGAAGAGCACCAAGCGTCCCGAGACGATGGCCGAACGCAAATTGGCTCGCAAAGCCGATTATGCCCCGACGCACTATCCACCGCTGGGCCAATGGATCACGATCCGCGACGCCCGCGAGAACAACCTGCGCGGCATCGATGTTCACATCCCGCTGGGAACGTTCACCGCCGTGACCGGCCCGTCGGGAAGTGGTAAGAGTTCGTTGATCGATGACATCCTGTATCCCGCGCTGGCCCGCAAGCTGCATCGTTCGGGCGTGCGTCCGGGACGTTACGGCAAGCTGGACGGAATCGGTTTGATCGACAAAGTGATCCGCGTCGACCAGAGCCCGCTTGGCAACACGCCCAGCAGCAACCCGGCGACGTACACCGGCGCGTTTGATCTGATCCGTAATCTGTACACGCAGGTTCCCGAAGCGAAGACTCGCGGCTACACGGCGCGTCAGTTCAGCTTCAACGTCCCCGGCGGTCGCTGCGAAGTCTGCGAGGGGACCGGTGGACGGAAGATCGAAATGCACTTCCTGCCCGACGTCTGGGTGCCGTGCGAGGAATGTGGCGGTTCGCGTTACACGCCTGAAACGTTGGAAGTGAAGTTCCACGGCAATTCGATCAGCGATGTCTTGAACATGTCGATCGGCGACGCCGTCGGGCTGTTTGAGAACCAACCGAAGATCACGCGGATCCTGCAAATGATCTGCGACGTCGGACTCGATTACGTCACCCTCGGCCAAAGTGCACCAACGCTCTCCGGTGGTGAAGCCCAGCGGATTAAACTGGCTGCCGAATTGGCCCGTCCCGACACCGGGCGGACGTTGTATCTGTTGGACGAACCGACGACCGGTTTGCACTTCGACGACATCGCCAAACTGCTGAACGTTCTGCAGCGTCTGGTCGACGTCGGCAATACCGTGCTGGTGATCGAACACAACCTGGACATCATCAAAGCTGCCGACTGGATCTTGGACATCGGTCCCGAAGCGGGAGCCGAAGGGGGCCAGTTGGTCTTCGCCGGAACGCCCGAACAGCTGAGCGAATACGCTGTCGCGGGGAAAAAGTCGCGAGCCAAAACGAAACCGCTGCGCAGCTATACCGGTGAGTTCTTGGCGCCGGTGATCGAAGCGGGCCCCTACGAACATCGTGACGAATTCGATCCGCACGCCGCGGCGTTGGAACAGTTCGAGCGCGAGCAGGCCGCTCCCGTGATCGGCGAAGGGGCGAAGATGCCCTGGGAAGAAGATGGCCGCAAATGGCACACGACCGAACTGGTCGACAACGCCGGCGATCCCGTCTCGTGGGAAGAGAAGATGGTGCTTCCGATCGTCCAACGGATGGAAGAGGCCGACTGCTTCGAACCGATCAACTTCAACCACCGCAACATCGTCGAAGTCAAAGGCCCGATCGCTAGCCGGCCCTGGTTCATGCACTTGTTCACCTCCGAATCGTGGTGGATGAAGCTGAAGCTGCGTGTTCCCAAGGGGACGTTTAACAAAGACGATCTGCCGCGACGGCTGCCGCTGCCGACGCTGAACCAAATGGAAGACATTCCGGCCTACAGCAACGAACCGCGGGTGCGCGTCCACACCGATCCGAAGTTCCAAGAGATCGAGATCCGATTCGTCAAGTTTGAAGAGATGGATCGTCCCGAGTTCTGGCACTTCTTGGACGAAGCGATCGCTGCGTATGCCAAGGTCTTTGTCCACGAAACGCGGACCAAGCCGCAGATCAGCCGCCCCAGCTGGCGCGGGCCTGAGGATGGACCATCGAAGGTCGAAGTCGCTCGAACGCGGCAGGCCGCGCTGCAAGCCGAAAAGGAAGTCGAAGAGAAGCTCGATGCGATGAGCCCGTGGCGCGTCCTGGGTCGCAAATGGCACACGCTCGAAAAAGGTTTCCCCGAAGGCGAAAAGCCCGACTGGCCGTTGGAATTAGTCGACAAATTGCTCGATAAAATCATCGCCTTTGCCGGCGAGGAGAGCGTTGAATTTGGTTCGCCCGAAAAGATCAACGTCCGCCCCGCGGGACAAAATCACTCCTGGTGCGAGATCGAAACCAAAGATCCAATGAATCTGCGGATCACGGTCGACGGACCGCATCAAGCAATCGATTGCGTCGCGTTGGGTAAACTGGGGATTAAGCCGCCCGCCCGAACCAAGGGGGACATCAAAGTCACCTTTGAGTTCTGGAACGACGAAAAGTTGAATGCTGAACCGTTCGACAAATTCCTCAAGAACCACTGGGACAAAACGGTCGGCAGCTAGCGGCGGTCGATCGATATCGCCCGCGACCGAGGACCGGCCGATTGCTCACTTAAAAAAGGTAGTGCGATGGCTTCCGAGAACCGAAACCGGGCGACGACCTACCGGCACACCCAGCACGCGCCGCTGTGCTGGGGATTGTATTTGTTATGCATTCCGCTCGGGTTGGCCGCCTGGCTGACCCGCGAGATGCCGGTGCTGCAGTGGCTGTTCCCCATCGTCAGCCTGGCGATGCTGTGGCTCGCCGCTTCGTTTCATCATTTGACTGTCGAAGATGAAGGGGACCGGGTTTCGATCCGCTTCGGCCCGCTGCCGACCTTTCGCCGATCGGTCCGATACGACCAAATCGTCAACGCCCAGATCGGCCGGACGACGGTGATGGATGGCTGGGGAATCCACTTCAGTCCCCGCGGGGGCTGGGTCTGGAATCTGTGGGGACGGCAATGCGTTGTGATTCAGATGCGGCGAGGGACGCTGCGAGTCGGTAGCGACGACGCCGAGCGATTGGCGGATTTCTTGCAGTCGCGATGCGGAGTGAACGGAGGCAGGTGAGCCATCTCGCTCTATTTGCGAGCATTGCAGTTTACTTGGCGATGCCGGCGAATTGGGGTCCTGCCCGGAGGTTGAATTCTGTTAACCTCCGTACACCATTTTTTCCCTCACCGGATTGCAATTGCACGGATGCTGTTGTCACCACGCTACCGGAGTCTCATCGTCAGCCTCGGCTGTCTGATCGGGGCGATCGGCTGCGCGGGGAAACGATCGGCGAAAGACTTGGGAAATATCTACGATTCGCTTGCCCAAGCCCCCGATTACGAACGCAATCCCGTGATCGTGATCCCTGGAATTTTGGGCTCGCGGTTGGTCGAAGCGGAGTCGCGACGCGTCGTTTGGGGAACGATCGATTCTCGGTCGACGAACCCGAACGATCCCGAGATCGCTGCTTTGCTAGCATCTCCGATGGTCGAAGGGGCTCCGCTCGCATCGCTCCGCGACAACGTCGTTTCCGACGGACCGTTGGACCGGTTGAAGATCCGCTTTCTCGGAATCCCGATTCAAGTCAACGCTTACGAAGACATTCTCGTCACGTTGGGTGTGGGTGGGTATCGCGATCCGTCGCGCGAGGAAGTCCAATACGCCGACGATCACTACAACTGCTTCCAGTTCGATTTCGATTGGCGACGCGACATCACCGAAAGCGTGGTGCTGTTGCACGAATTCATCCAACAACAAGCGGCGATCTCGCAAGAGAACTCAAAGCGTCGCTTCGGCATCGACAACCCCGACATCAAATTCGACATCGTCGCCCACTCGATGGGCAGCTTGGTGTTGCGATACTACCTGCGATACGGAACGCAACCGTTGCCGGAGGATGGGTCGCTGCCAGAGCTTACGTGGGAGGGAGCCAAATACGTGGAGCGGGCGATCATGATCGCACCGCCCAACCAAGGCTCGACGCTCACGCTCAAGGAGCTGCTGGCCGGCAGCAAGTTCTCCTCCTTCCTGCCGATCTATCCACCCGCGGTCTTGGGAACGATGCCGGCGGTCTACCAGTTGTTGCCGCGAACGCGAACCGGGTTGGTTGTACAAAAGCAAGATCCCAGCAAGACGATCGATCTGTTTGATCCGACGGTTTGGGAAGAATTGGAATGGGGCCTAACCGCGCCCGACCAAGACGAATTGCTGCAAGCGATGTTGCCCGACGCACCCGACCGCGAGACGCGAGTGCGTATCGCCAACGAACACCGCCGCAAGTGCCTGATCCGCGCCAAGAAATTGCACGCGGCGTTGGATCTTCCGGCGACGCCTCCCCCCGGATTGCAGCTGCATCTGTTTGCCGGCAGCTCAGAACCAACGGTCGAGAAGATGGTGGTCGACATGGATACCGGCGATTTTGAATTCCCCTACATGGCCGCCGGCGATGGGACCGTCACCCGGACCAGCGCGATCATGGTGGAAGAACTGCCGGGTCAGCAACCGGTCCCGCGGATCTACCCGATCGCTTGGAACAGCAAGACGTTTATCCCGAGCGACCACCTGGGACTGACTCGTCATCCGATCTTCGTCGACAACGTCCTCTCGCTGCTTTTGGAGTCGCGCGACGCGGCCGATCTGGCTGCGATCCGATCGGCATACGCTATCCAGTCGATGCGACAAGCCGACGCGCCGCCGCCGCTGGAAGAGCTGCCCCTGATCCGCTAGCGACGCATTGCCCCCTGGGACGCGCCGAACCGGACGATTACAATCGGGAAAAAGTTAGCACAGGCTACAAATTGTCTCCTTTTGGGAATCGCAGGGAATGAAGTTCGATCGAATTCTTGGATCGTGGATGCTGCTGATCGTTGCGATCGTTGGTTGCGATCGGTCGACCGAAACGGCGACGCCGACGCGGCGCGATCCATCGCGTCCGATTCGCGTGCTGACGACGACCGGAATGGTCGCCGATCTCGCCCGAAATGTCGGCGGCGATCAGGTCGAGGTCGTGCAACTGTTGGGGCCGGGAACCGACCCACACCTCTACAAACCGACCCGCGATGATGTGCAATCGATCCTTGGGTCCGATGTCGTCTTCTACAGCGGGCTGATGCTGGAAGGGAAAATGGGAGACACCCTGGTCCGCGCCGGAAGCAGCAAGCCGGTCTGGGCGGTCACCGAAGCGATCGATAAATCGTACCTGTTGGAACCCGAAGACGCTCAAGGGCACTTCGATCCGCACGTCTGGAACGACATCCAGGCCTGGAGCCAATGCATCGAAGTGGTCCGCAAAGGGTTGACCGAATTCGATCCCGAACACGCAGACACCTTCCAGGTCAACGCGGTGGAATACAAGCAGCAGCTGAGCGAACTGCACGACTACGGGCTGCGGAGCATGCAGACGATCCCGGAAGAGAACCGCATCCTGGTCACCTCGCACGATGCGTTCAACTACTTTGGCAGAGCTTATGATCTGCAGGTGTTAGGGGTCCAAGGGCTGTCGACTGAGTCGGAGGCGGGGCTGCAACGGATCAATGGGCTCGTCGATCTGTTGATCGAAAAGAAGGTCCAGGCGGTCTTTGTCGAAAGCAGCGTACCGCGAAAAAACATCGAAGCTTTGGTCAACGGCGCCGCATCGCGCGGCCAAGAGGTTAAGATTGGTGGCGAACTGTTCTCCGATGCGATGGGAACCGCGGGCAGCTACGAAGGAACCTATGTCGGGATGATGGATCACAATATCACGCGCGTGGTGCGTGCTTTGGGGGGCGATGCCCCGGAGCGCGGTCTGAATGGAAAGCTCAGCGAATGATCGCCGGCGACGGCGACTAGAAGCACTAACATGAACCAACCGCTCGAATCGACCGCCAACGACCAGATCCCGCTGTCGATCTATGATTTGACCGTTGCCTACCATCGCAAGCCCGTGATCTGGGACATCTGCGTCGACTTTCCCAAAGGGCAATTGATCGGCGTCGTTGGCCCCAATGGCGCGGGGAAGAGCACGTTGATCAAAGCGGCGATGGATCTGGTGCCGCGAGCCTCCGGGCGGGTGCTCGTTTTTGGAAAGCCTTACGACAAGAACCGCCACCGCGTCGCCTACGTTCCGCAGCGTGAGAGCGTCGATTGGGACTTCCCCGTCGACGCCTTGGACGTCGTCACGATGGGGCTGTATGGCCAGATCGGATGGTGCCTGCCGGTTCGCCGCAAGCATCGCCAAGCGGCACTCGAAGCATTGGACCGCGTCGGAATCGCCGATCTGGCTAAGCGGCAGATCAGCCAGCTGTCGGGAGGCCAACAACAGCGGACCTTCCTGGCCCGGGCGTTGGTTCAAGACGCCGATTTGTATCTGATGGACGAACCGTTCGCCGCGGTCGATGCGTCGACCGAACGAGCGATCTTGAGCATCTTGCAAGAGATGCGGGCTCGCGGCAAAACGGTCCTCGTGATCCACCACGACCTGCAAACCGTCGCCGACTATTTCGATTACGTCGTGCTGTTGAACATGCGTGTGGTCGCGCACGGGCCGACCAAAACGACCTTCACCGAACAGAATCTGACCAAGGCGTACGGCGGTCGACTGACGTTGTTGGACGAAGCTTCCGAGGCGATTCGGCGAGTGCAACAGTGATGTCCAGGCAACGGTTTCCGCAACGCGTGCTTCGCTGGTCCCGCGGCCTCGTCGGTTGCTGGATCCGATTTGCGTTGCTGCTGATCGCGGCCTGCAGCTTGATCGCCAGCAGCACCGCGGTGGGGCAAGAACCTGCGGCGATGCGATCCTTGGCCAACCGCGAACTCGGCTGGCCCTCGACCGAACAATGGCGGCGGGTCATCTTTTTGCAAGATCACAACACACGTGTCGTCGTGTTAGGGACGACGCTGTTGGGATTGGCGGCCGGCACGATCGGCAGTTTCACGCTGCTGCGGAAACGGGCTTTGATGGGAGACGCGCTCAGCCACGCGACGCTGCCCGGGATCGGGCTCGCCTTTATCGTCGCCACACAGCTTGGCTTCGATGGCAAATCGCTGCCGGTGCTGTTGTTGGGGGCCGCGGTGACGGGGCTGATCGGAGTTGCCGGGATCGTCTTTATCCGTTCGCTGACCCGATTGAGCGAAGACACCGCGTTGGGCGTTGTGCTGTCGGTCTTCTTCGGTGCGGGAGTGGCGGTGTTGGGCGTGATCCAACAGATGGAAAGCGGCCATTCGGCGGGGCTGGAATCGTTTATCTACGGCAAGACCGCGTCGATGCTCCCCAGCGACGCATGGTTGATCGGCGGCACCGGGTTTGTCTCCTGTCTCGTCTGTTTCGCTCTCTTCAAAGAGCTGAAACTGCTCTGCTTCGACGACGGATTTGCGGGCAGCGAAGGCTATTCGGTCACGCTGTTGGACGGGATCTTAATGCTGTTGGTCGTCGTGGTCACGATCGTGGGCCTGCAAGCGGTTGGATTGATTTTGGTGATCGCGTTGTTAGTCACCCCAGCGGCCGCGGCGAGGTTCTGGACGCATCAATTGACCCGCATGGTTTTGCTGGCCTCCGGCTTGGGAGCGATCAGCGGGATGCTGGGCTCGGCGACCAGTGCGCTCTTCCCGCAACTCCCCTCCGGCGCGATGATCGTGCTGGTGGCGACCGCGTTGTTTTTGTTCAGCATGATGCTGGGCCCCGCGCGTGGGCTTCTGCCACGCTGGGTGCGGCGTTGGCGGTTGAACAGCTCGATCGAACGCCAGCACCTGATGCGTGGGATCTACGAACTGCTGGAATCGAGAGGTTACCAGGGGCCCGAGAGCGGCGATCCGATCCCGTCGGTTTCGCTCGACGACCTGCTTCGGCTGCGCAGCTGGACGATGCGGCGACTAAAGCACGGGATCCGCAAAGCGGACGAAGCGGGGCTGTTGGTCCAACTGCCCAATCAACAGATCAAAGTCAACAAGTCGGGCTATCACGAAGCGGCTCGGCTGACGCATGAACATCGGTTGTGGGAGATGTACCTGATCACGCACGCCGAAAGCGCACCGAGCCAAGTGGACCGGTCGGCCGATGCGATCGAACACGTTCTCGAACCGGAAATGATCGATCGCCTGGAACGCTTGCTACAGCAGAGCCAACGGCCCACGCGGGTCGTCGACAGCCCGCATCCGCTGTCCCACGACTGACACGTAAACAATCGCGGCGGATGCCGTTGGAAAACGAAAAAACCTCGCGTTACCAAGTTGGTAACGCGAGGTCTTCTTGCAGCGGCGGCGCACTGTGGTGGAACGAGTCCCACATTAGCGCGCCGGTCATCGCCATTGGCAACGATCGAAATCGCTACCAGTTGTAATCTACACCAACGTAACCACCGTGCAGGACGAGGTTGCTGTCAGCCCAAACGTTCTGAGCTCCCAGGTTGGCTGGGTTTTCCGAGATGTTGTCGATCGCTGTGGCAACACCACCGGCAGCCAACACGCGATAGCCACCGCGAAGGGTCCAACAATCGCAGATTCGGTATCCGATGCCAAGGTCGATTTCGGCCAAGGTCGCCAGCACGGTGTCGCTGTATTCGCGAGATACCGATTGGTTTGCGAACGATGGATAGGCTCCGTTGTCGGTTACACGCGCTGGCATGCTTTCCGAATGGAAACGTTGACGAAGCGAGGCATCGTTAGCGTACCAACCGATCTTACCGCCTGCGTACAGGCTGGTTCGGCGGCCCACGCAATAAGATAGATTGCCCCCAAACTGCCAACCGAACAGTTCGTTTTCAGCGTCGACATCGTAGGCGACCGTCTCGATCATCGCAGGTGCCGCGGGGTAACGTTCGGTGCGAGCACTGAAGGACATCGCGTCTTCGAAGTGGAACCAACGCAGGCCAGTCGTCCAGCTCATTTGCAACCGAGCACCGCAAGCTGGAATCATTGGACCGCACATACCACCGCAACCGGTGGGGCAGCAGGGATCGCTGCCACAGCTGCCGCCACCGCAATCGGGACGTCCTGCTCGAGCGGCGCCACCGATGCCGAAGCCGGTCAGATTCAATTCCAAACCGTAGTACGAAGCATCGCGTCGCACGCGGTAGCTTTCCGCACGATCGAAGTGCGCGTAGACGCTTTCGTCGGTCGCGGGCATGCCCGAATCGGTGTGCATCCCGTCGTTGTTCTGATCGAAGTAGATGCGGTCCCAGTTGCGGAAGTTGGCACGATAGCCGCCAGCCGCAGGAGGCATGATCGATTGATCCGCTTCATCGTTTTCGATGTGCAACCAGGTTGCCGAAACGGCGTACTGACCACATCCCAAGTAGCGACCGACGGTGACATCGTATCCGAGGGCGAAATCGAGTTCCGCATCGCGTGCCGACAAGCGGGTTGTCGAAGGCATCGCGTCGTCGAAGACCAATGGACGATCGTAGTTGTCGTCGCGGGTCAAGAACAACATGCTCACGCCGCCGAACCAAGGGCTCAGGGCGACGGGTGCCTGATAGCAGGCTGGACCGCAGCTGCTGACCGTTTCGCAGCTACCACCACACGACGGAGCGCTGGCCGCTTGTACGTAAACGTTCGGTTGGCTGTAGCTGTAGGTCGCGCCGCTGCCTACCGATTGGTTGCAGGTCGAACACCCGGGGTCACCCGATGGGTAGTGCATCGATTGCGACATCGGTTGTCCCGTGGCGGGATAACTTTCCGGAGTCAGCACCTGCTCGGGAGCATGCCCGCCCTGCATGACCGCATTGGTCGGCTGCGGCGCGGCAATCGATTCGTAGCCGCCACCGTGCTGGGCAACGGTGCGATAGGGTTGCGGCGGTTGGTAGCTGTAATTGGCTTGCGGAGAAGCGTAGCCTGGCTGTGGAGCGGCGTAGCCCGGCCGTGGTGCAGCGTAATTCGGTTGTTGCGTCGCGTAGGTTGGCGAAGCTTGGTACGCCGGAGTCTGCTGCGCCTGCAAACTTGGGTGAACCGGGACCGCGCTTGGTTGAGCCGAATAGCTATTATAAGCCGATGCCGAATAACCGCCGTACTGCGCCTGAGCGACGCTGCCCAAGCTGAATGGAAGTATCAAGAGCATACTTCGAATAATGTTGGTTCTCACTGTTAGACTCCTTCTAACCAGTTGCCGATCGCATCGCGGCGATCGCAGTCCATTGAAATGCTTCGTGCGTTTCGCGTTTGGACGCGACGACATCACGATTAGAGGGCGATTCGTGACCCAATTGTTGTTGAGTGCCCGATGTCCTTTAAGAGCAACATGCAAGCGTTCACCAGTTGGAATTCGGCTGTGGAACAATCCTCGATTGCTTATAACCCCCCCGTTTTTGTCAAATCAGCAAATCGGGCAAGCTACAGTCGGAAGCCACAGCATCCTCGGAACAACTGGCAAACTCACAGCAGTACGAACAACTTACCACCGGCCCTCGTTGCTTCGTCGCCACCGACCACCTTCCACGTGTCCCCCGGACGTTGGGCGTGTGGCAGCAGAAAAGGCCTGCTTACTTTCCAGGCCTACAACGCCTAGATTGTAGTCAGCCGCCGTATCCCGACCTGCAATTGCTAACGCAATTGGGAATGGCATGTGATTTGCTACGCTTTCGGAATCTCTTTTTAAATCGACATGTGAGGCGACGTGATTAACGAATTAGAAACCTATCCATCCGACGGTGCGTACGACGAAATGTTCACCACCAACGGAGAGGCCCGTGGGTGTTGTGCCAGTTACGCCAAGAAGCTTGGGAACCTGCAGACGGGCGAACTGGGCCGACGGCAAACGTCTGCCGAACACGCGCTCCGCAACATGGGCATCACATTTAACGTCTACGGTCACGCCGATGGCCGCGAGAAGGTCTGGCCCTTTGACGTGCTGCCGCGAATCATCGATGGCAATGAATGGACCCAGGTCGAAGCGGGACTGAAACAACGCATCCGCGCTTTGAACTTGTTCCTGGACGACATCTATAACGAACAGGACATCCTGCACGACAAAGTGATACCAGAGGATCTGCTCGCTTCGGCGGGAACGCTACGACCTCAGATGCGTGGCTTCAGCCCAGCCAAAAAGGTCTGGTGTCACATCTCGGGCGTCGACCTGGTCCGCGATGCCGATGGCACGATCTATGTCTTGGAAGACAATCTCCGCTGCCCGTCGGGTGTCTCCTACGTGCTGGAAAATCGCGAGGTGATGAAGCGGACGTTTCCGCAAGTCTTCGAAGGGATCGCGGTGCGACCTGTCGAAGAGTATTCCGAACAATTGCTCAAGACGCTGCTGCAATGCGCCCCTCCGGGAACGATCGCCCCAACAGCCGTCGTGCTGACTCCGGGGTCGTACAACTCCGCCTATTACGAGCACACGTTCCTTGCTCAACAGATGGGAATCCAGCTGGTGCAAGGCTCCGACCTTGTCGTCGAAAACGGCTATGTCCACATGCGAACCACTCAAGGTCTGCAACGTGTCGACGTGATCTATCGGCGTATCGACGACGATTTCTTGGATCCTAAATGTTTCCGTAAAGATTCGTGCCTAGGCGTGCCGGGGCTGATCGACGTCTACCGCGCCGGCCGCGTGACACTTGCCAACGCACCGGGCACTGGCGTCGCAGACGATAAAGCGATCTACGCCTACGTCCCGGAAATCATTAAGTATTACCTGGACGAAGACGCCATCCTGCAGAACGTTCCCACCTATGTCTGCTCCGACCCCAAACACCGCCAGCACGTGCTCGCCAACCTCGACAAACTGGTGGTCAAACCGACCAATGAATCGGGTGGGTACGGAATTTTGATGGGCCCGCAATCGACGTCGGAAGAACAGGCAAAGTACGTCGAATTGATCAATGCCAACCCACGAAACTACATCGCCCAGCCGATGTTAAACCTGTCGACCGTGCCAACGCTGGTGGGCGACCGCCTGCAACCACGGCATGTCGACCTGCGTCCCTTCGTTTTGTGTGGCGAAGACATCTACGTGATGCCGGGGGGGTTAACCCGGGTCGCATTGACCGAAGGTTCCATGATCGTCAACTCATCGCAAGGCGGCGGAAGCAAAGATACCTGGGTAATCGACGAGAATTCATCCCAGGCCCCCCAGGAACCGCCGCAGTCGACCGCGACGGACTCCGAAGGCGAACAATCCCAATCGCAAAGTCAATCCTAGAAGCCTTGGATTCGCCCATCACGCTTCCACCGCGTGATGGGGCGAAACGACGCTGTCCTCTTCAATCGTGCAATAAGATCCAAAATTCGAAAGTGGCGGAAAAGTGAGTTTTTATATCGTTCGATCGGCGTTCCCCGGCGCATCGGGGACGTCTCCCTGTGTACCAACGTTCCCGCTTAATCATGAGGCACTGCAATCATGTTAAGTCGCGTTGCAAACTCCGTTTATTGGTTGAGCCGAATGGTCGAACGCGCTGAAAACGTGGCGCGTTTTATCGATGTCAACTACAACCTAACCCTGGGCGATGGCAGCCCCTTTGTGAATCAATGGGAACCGTTGGTCTACACCACCGGCGACTACGATCTGTTCAAAAAGAGCTACGACACCGCCTCTCGCGAGAACGTGCTGAAGTTCTTGGCCTTCGATCGTGACAACCCCAATTCGATCATGTCGTGCGTGATGTCGGCGAGAGAAAACGCCCGAACGATCCGCGAAACGATCACCAGCCCGATGTGGGAACACGTCAATCGTTTCTATTTGATGCTAAGAAACGCCGTCAATGACAGCAGCATCTTGTACGATCCGGTCAGCTTTTGCACCGAAGTCCGCAACGCGAGCCACACCCTTGTAGGCACCACCTACACGACGATGTCGCACGGCGAGGCATGGCATTTCCTGCGTCTGGGACGCCTGTTGGAACGCGCCGACAAGATCTCGCGAATCGCCGACGTGCAGTACTATTTGCTGCTGCCCAAAGCCGAAGACATCGGCACCTCGTTGGATGTTGTCCGATGGTCGGCACTGCTGCGTTCCAATAGCGCGTTGGAGATGTACCGCCGCGTCTATGGCGCGATCGAACCGAACAACGTGGCGAAGTTCTTGATCCTCGATCGCCATTTTCCCCGTTCGATCCGGTTTTGCTTGATCGGTGCCCAACATTCGCTGATGGAAATCACCGGCAGCCGCCCCGGAACCTTCCGCTTGAGGTCGGAACAGCTGATCGGTCGATTAAGTTCGGAATTCGATTACATGAGTATCGAAGAAATCATTGATCAGGGAATGCACGAATTTATCGACGACTTCCAGACGCGCGTTAATAATGTCGGAAATGCGATTCACGAAGACTTTTTCACGGTGCCGATGCGTGTAGAGTAATGTCGTTGCGTTGTTTGGCGGAACTCGTAAGCGACGTTGCGTCGCCGGTAATCGCATCTGTTTCGGTTCTTGGATGAATCGACGCTTGATCTATTTATATCAACCGTTTTTCGGAATTCGAGAGACACGGATGCGCGAGTTTCCATGACTGCATGTCAACACCTAGGCTAGGCCGCTCATGACCATCCGTGTTTCTCTTAACCACCAAACCATCTATCGATACGACCGCACGATCAATCTGGGGCCGCAAGTAATTCGTTTGCGGCCGGCCGCCCACAGCCGGACTCCGATCAACAGTTATTCGTTGAAGGTCACTCCAGCAGACCACTATCTGAACTGGCAACAGGATCCCTTCGGCAACTACCTGGCTCGATGCGTCTTCAACGAACAGGTCAAAGAATTTAAAGTCGAAGTCGACGTCGTCGCCACGATGACGGTCGTCAATCCGTTCGACTTCTTTCTGGAACCCGAAGCGACCGAATATCCGTTCAGCTACGACGCCGAATCGCTCGAAGAGCTGCGGCCCTACCTGCAACGTGGTGCCACAGGCCCCAAGATGCATGCGTTTCTGGGCTCGTTGGATTATACGCCGCGCCGCACGATCGACTTCCTTGTCGATCTGAACAGCAAACTGCAGAGCCACATCGCCTACACGCTCCGCATGGAACCGGGCGTCCAATCGCCCGAACAGACCCTTACACTTTGCAGCGGTTCGTGTCGCGATAGCGGTTGGTTGATGGTCCAATTGCTGCGTCAGCTCGGCTTCGCGGCGCGGTTCGTTTCGGGTTATCTGATCCAATTAAAAGCCGACGAGAAGTCGCTGGATGGTCCCTCGGGAACCGAAGTCGACTTTACCGACCTGCATGCTTGGGCAGAGGTCTTCCTGCCGGGCGCTGGTTGGATCGGGCTGGACCCAACCAGCGGTCTGTTCGCTGGCGAGGGACACATCCCGTTGGCCTGCACACCTCAACCAACCTCGGCCGCTCCGATCACCGGAACGCTGGACGAATGCGAGGTCGAGTTCGAGCACAAGATGTCGGTCACGCGCATCCACGAGGATCCGCGCGTCACGCTCCCCTACAGCGATTCGCAATGGAACCGGATCGAAGCCCTGGGGCATGAGATCGACGAACATCTGCAGCGCGGCGACGTCCGCCTGACGATGGGTGGCGAACCAACCTTCGTCTCGATCGACGATATGGATGGCGAGGAATGGCAGACCGCCGCGGTTGGGCCAACCAAACGTGGACTCTCTTACGATCTGTTGCTGCGGCTGAAGTCGCGGTTCAGCAGCGGCGGCGTGTTGCACTTTGGCCAAGGCAAATGGTACCCCGGCGAACCGCTGCCGCGATGGGCGATGGCGATCTTCTGGCGTAAAGATGGCCAACCGATCTGGCGCGATGACCGGTGGTTGGCAAACGTTGAAACCGATTACGGCCACACCGCCGAAGATGCGGAGCGTTTTGCGAAGCGATTGGCGACCCGATTGGGAGCGAATCCGCAACACGTTGCCTGCGGCTACGAAGACGCGATGTACTACATGTGGCGCGAACGTCGTCTGCCTTCGAACGTCGACGTCCGCGATTCGAAACTGGAGTCGCAAGAAGAGCGTGAGCGGATCGCGAGGATCTTCGAACAAGGGCTCACGCAAGCCGTCGGCGTTGTCCTGCCGCTGCGGCATGTCTGGTGGACCGATTCGCCACACTGGACCAGCGGACCGTGGAAGGTTCGATCCGAAGAGATGTTCCTGCTGCCCGGCGATTCGCCGATGGGCTACCGGTTGCCGTTGCAATCGTTGACCTATGTCGACAAGCCCGAACACGCGTTGGACTTCTTCGATCGCGACCCGATGGAACCTGTCGGCCATCTGCAAACCAGCGACCAGATTCGGCAAAGCCATCTGCGACATGTCGTTTCCGAAGCGATCAGCCATGGGAACATGCGGGTCGACGTGACCGAAGCCCTCACACCAGTACAGCAGTTTGCGACCGTCGGCGGTTCGCCCACTTCGCAAGCTCACGGCACCAGCGGCTGGAACGGTGGGGACGGTTCGCCGAGCAACGGAGCGATTCCGCCGGGTGGAAACGAACAGGGTGGCCCCGACCACATGTCGGTCGACACGCAAGTGGCTGATGAATCGCAAATCGTGCCGACGGCCCTGTGCGTCGAAGCACGCGAAGGCCGGCTGCACGTCTTCCTGCCGCCGACCGACCGCTTGGAATCGTTCTTGGAACTGATCTCGGCGATCGAAGCGACCGCCGAAGAACTGGAAACGCCGGTCACGATCGAAGGCTACCAACCGCCGCACGATTCGCGATTGCAAGTCATGCGAGTGACTCCCGATCCGGGCGTGATCGAAGTCAATGTCCATCCGGCTCAAGACTGGACCGAATTGGTCGACATCACCAACGGCGTCTACGAAGACGCGCGCCACACGCGATTGGGAACCGAGAAGTTCGATCTCGACGGGCAGCACACCGGAACCGGCGGCGGCAACCACGTCGTGCTGGGCGGACAGACACCGGCCGACAGCCCGTTCCTGCGTCGCCCCGATCTGCTGAAAAGTTTCGTCAGCTACTGGCACAACCATCCGTCGCTGTCGTATCTGTTCAGCGGCAAGTTCATCGGCCCGACCAGCCAAGCGCCACGCTGCGACGAATCGCGGACCGACGCGATCTACGAATTGAAGATCGCCTGCGACCAGATTCGCCGTGGCGAAACGACTCCGCCATGGCTGGTCGATCGCATCTTCCGACACCTGTTGGTCGATGTGACCGGCAACACGCATCGGGCCGAGTTCTGCATCGATAAGCTTTATTCGCCCGATTCGGCGACGGGGCGGTTGGGACTCGTGGAGTTCCGCGGTTTCGAGATGCCACCGCACGCACGCATGAGCCTGACGCAACAATTGCTGATCCGCGGTCTGGTCGCTCGATTCTGGGAACAACCGTACGAAACCGAGATGGTCGACTGGAGCACCACACTGCACGATCGCTTCATGCTGCCTCATTTTGTTTGGCAGGATTTCAGCGATGTCGTCGACGATCTTCGCGAGTGCGGCTTCGATTTCGAACACCAATGGTTCGGGGCGCATCAAGAATTCCGCTTCCCCGTGATGGGCGAATTCACCCAACAATCGATTCACGTCGAATTGCGGAAAGCGATCGAACCGTGGTACGTGTTGGGCGAAGAAGCCGCCGGCGGCGGGACCGCTCGTTTTGTCGATTCCTCGGTCGAACGACTGCAGGTCAAGGTCTCGGGGATGACCGATACGCGGCACGTGCTGACATGCAACGGCCGTCGCGTGCCGTTGCATCCGACGGGCGTCGAAGGGCAATTTGTCGCCGGCATCCGCTACCGCGCTTGGCAACCACCAAGCTGCCTGCACCCGACGATCCCTGTCGATTCTCCGCTGATCTTCGACTTCGTCGATTCGTGGAACAAGCGTTCGATCGGCGGATGCCAGTACCACGTCAGCAATCCGACCGGCCTGAACTCGCCGAGTTTCCCGGTCAACGCATTCGAAGCCGAGAGTCGCCGCGCGGCCCGATTCTTCAAGATCGGTCACACCGGCGGCAAGGTTTCGCTGCCGAAAGAGGAGTGCAATCCAGAGTTCCCGATGACGCTGGACCTCCGCCGCAATCGCAACTGATCCGCCCCGCACCGTACGCCCGTACGGACGCGGTTGCTTAACCGCGTCCCCATCGGGCGCCGTCGTTTAACGAAGCGTAGCGGACGAGGTTACGAGTCCTTTTGCATCAGACCAAATCGCTGGGACTCGTAACCTCGTCCACTACATCCCGCCGCTAATTCTTTCGACGGTCCGAAACGCCGTCGTTGAACGGTATAGCGGTTAAACGCGTGGCGGCTCCGAACCTGCGTCGCCGATCAGATCGGTTGGCGATTCGACGCTTGGCAGCGGCAACTGCTTTTTTCGTCGCCGTCGTCCCCGACAACCCGAGATCGCCAGCGAGATACACAACAGCGTGGCGAAGCGAGCTGGCCAGTCGCCGACGCGTTGATAGAACGAAACGCGTGGATCCTGCCGCGGATCGGCGATCAAAAACGATTCGTCCTGGTGCGGCAGACGCCCAACGACTCGGCCGCTGCTGTCGATCGAGACCGTTGGACCACCGTTGGCCGCCATTAAGACAGGCGTATGATGCGCCGCGGCGACTAATTGGCTGCAACGTCGATGGTGCTCGAGGATCGCCGAATCGTCGAACCAGCCGTCGTTGGTCACGTTGACGACAAGATCGGCCGGCTTCCCTTCGGCTGCCAGTTGACGCAAGTGCTTGTTCGTCACCCGTTCCACCATCGTTTCGAAACAGACGCTCGGCAGCACCTTCACCCCTTTGACGTCCGCGACGATCGGAGCGTCTCCCGGCGTGACCCCCATCTGCAACGGTGTGACCGTGTACAGCCAAGGGAACCGATTGGCAAACGGGATGTATTCGCCAAACATCACCAAGTGACGTTTGCCGTACCAGGCGGGGACTTTGCCCGTCGGATCGATCGTGACCACGCCGCTGAAGACTTGGACCGGCCCATCGACATACCGCAGCACGCTGCAGCCGACCATCAGACTAGGCGGCAGCGATCGCCCGCTGGCGGCCGTCAGCCCCAGCTGGATATCGGCGGCTCGACGCTGGAACATGTTTTGGCTGTCGCGAACCCCCGCGACGATTTCAGCCCGCGTCATGCCGGCGTCGGCGGGGACCGTAAAGTCATCTTCCAACACCCGCCACGGCATCGCAGCGGTATAGCTCGACTCGGGCCAGACGACCAATTGGACTCCCGGATCGGCCGACACCGCATCGCGGGAACCACTGAAATACTTCCGTGCCGTCTCCAGTTCGCGCTGCTCGCTGTACTCGTAGACCGCTTCGACGTCGCGCTGCACCAGCGCGACCTTCAACATCGGTTCGGGCGAGACGACCGTCTCCGCCTCTCTCAGCCGAAACAGCCCGTAACCGAGCGTCGCTGCCAGCACCGCGGTGCCGTTGAGGATCGCGTGCAGTTGCCGTCGGCGCGACGTGGCGACCGACAGCTCCGTCCCCGCCAACCGTCGGCAATGCAGACAAACCGCCAGGGCAGCGGAGACAAACATAACCACCGCGCTGACCGCGTAGGTTCCACCGAGATCGGCGATCTGCAGCATCCAGGGAAGGTTGGCTTGCGTGTGCCCAAGCATCACGCCGTTGAAACCGGACAAGGCGTAACCGCGAGCCAATTCCAAACCGATCCAGACCGCCGGGGCGGCGACGACCAATGGCATCCGCCAGCCGTGCCAAGCGACGCGGGTGAGTCCAACAAACAGCGGCGTGTAGATGCCCAGATACGCCGCCAACACGATCCAGGCGGGGATCAGCATCGGATGGGCGTGCCGAATGCCCGACAACGCGATAAACCAAAAAAGTGCACCGATCAGCCACAGACAAACGTAATCGCGGCGGAACAGCGGTTGATTGCGATGGACCAGCGACAGCAGAGGCAGCGGTGCGATCCAGGCCAAAAAGCTGAAACCGACCGGCGGGTGAGCGAGCCACATCAGCCCCATTCCTAACAGTCCGGCGATGCAGGTCTGCAACTGGGATTGCCGGTGAGTTAACGGTTCATCCATGAGATTCCTGGCATCGTTACGCTTGTTCGCGTGCGGCCACTGGAAGTCGATGGATGCCGCTGGGGACTGGTTTTTCCGGTTCAGAGCCTCTACCCTACTCGGCGAGTTTGTTAGGCGTCAAGTTGTTGAACACAATTCCGCGAGCGAGATATCGATGGGTGCAATCACCGAACTATTTACTCTGGCCAACCTGCTGACATTGCTGATGCTGATTGCCCTGCAAGCGGTGTTGGGCTTCGACAATTTGCTGTACATCTCGCTCGAATCCAAGCGGGTTGCCGAAGAGAGCCAACAGAAGGTGCGGCGGATGGGAATCGGGCTAGCGATCGTGTTGCGGATTGTGCTGCTGTACATCGTCGTCAAAGCGATCAAGTCGTTCGAAGATCCCTTCCTGACGATCGGCAGCGATACCGAAGGGGCTTGGATGTTTGGCGCGTTCAACCTGGCTAGCGTCGTCGAGATCGCCGGCGGTGGTTTCATTCTCTACACCGCGATGAAAGAGATCTATCACATGTTGTCGATCCATGAGGTCGGGCATGGGGAAGAGTCGGCGCAGCGGTCGGTCGGATCGGCCATTTTTTGGATCGTTCTGATGAACCTCGTCTTCTCCTTCGATTCGATCTTAAGCGCGATGGCACTGACCGACAGCATCGCCGTGATGGCCGTTGCGATCGTGATCAGCGGTGTGTTGATGATGGTGATGGCCGACCACGTTTCGGAGTTCTTGAAAAAGAATCGAATGTACGAGGTGTTGGGCCTGTTCATCCTATTCATCGTCGGCATCATGCTGGTCAGCGAAGGAGGGCACAACGCCCATCTCGCCTTCTTCGGCTATCACGTCGAAGCGATGCAGAAGACCACCTTCTACTTCGTCCTTGTCGTTTTGGTTGTCGTCGACATCATTCAAGGCCGCTACCAAAAGAAGCTGATGGCGCAGAAAGCGGCCGAAGTGGGCAAGCACGCCTGATCGCGCGGGGCCTGCGGTCCCGAGACAAAGTAATCCCGCTGCTCTCCGCAACGGGACGCTTCACATTAAGAAGACATCCCATGGGGCGCAGGCTCGCCCCCCTATGGGTCTTGCTGCCATACGCCTTCAGCCTTTTCCTGAATGGCCGCCCGCGGCGGCTATCTGCGCGATCGACGCCTCTCGCGACACGCTGCCCAACCGTCATTGGTTACGATTCTCCCAGGCCTGCTGCGGGCTCAGATTCCGCACAAAACGGCAAGCTGAGCGACGGCACGCCCCCTTGGCGGCATTTTTTCTGCAAAATGTTGGCTAAGTCTTTGGCGCGTCGCGTCATAGTTATAGAAAGCGACCATGAAACATCCCCCCGACCATACCCTCCAAGTGCAACAGTTGTTCGTTCAGCATCAATCCCAGCTGAAAGCGATGGCGATCGCGCTGAGCCCCAACTTCATCCAGGCCGACGATTTGATCCAAGAGACCTTCCTGACGATCACCGCCAAAGCGGAGGAATTCGACCTGGAGACCAGTTTTCTCGCCTGGAGTCGTTCGATCCTGCGTTTCAAACTCATGGAAGCCCGGCGGGCGGCAAACGTCCGCAGCGTCGATGTCATCGATTCCTTGATCGCTTCGTGCCCGGACGACTGGGCTAGCGAAGAGCGCCTGCAAGCGCTGACCAAATGCCTCGGCGACCTGGCCCCCAAATCGCGCGAGATCATTTCCTTGCGTTACCAACGCGAGCACTCTCCCACACAGATCGCAGAGATCCTGTCGCGAACCGTAAATTCGATCAACGTCGCGCTCTCCAAAACGCGAATGGCACTGCGCGAATGCATGGACCGGCAACTTGCCAGTGGAGGCTCGCAATGAAAGATGACTACATCGATCGTTTGATCGGGTCGTTCCTGGACGATGCTCTTTCGGAAGCGGAGCAAGCCGAGTTCGAAACGCTGATGCTGCACTCCGAACCGGCCAGGCAACGATTCTGGGAACTGGCCGAAGTCAGCGGCTTGGCGTCTCAAGCCGCCCTGGCAGCTTGGCCTGTCGACGATCCATCCCCCACCGCGGCGGCAGCTTCCCATCCGGTCCATCGTCGCTCCGAATCATGGAGCATCGCGTCGGCGATAACTCCGCCCGGCAAATCGACCTACGTCTTGGTGACCGGAATGCTGCTGGGAGTTCTGATCACGGGAGTCGCTTGGCCGGTAACGCGACTTTTGCAAATGCCAGCAGAAACACAGCTCTTCAGCGAAGACTTCGAATCGGGAACCACTCCCGGCGTGAACGGTCCGCCGACGATGCCGGGGCGATTCAGTGGCGACTTCAGCCAAGTCGTCGCCGACCAATCCAACGTGCAAGCCGCCAGCGGCGATCGGATGCTGCAAATGTTGCGAGCGGATTACGAAGCGAAGTCCGATCCGGCGGGCAGCCACTGGGGAGACCTCTATCGTTTGATCGACCTCCGATCGTTCCAGTCCCAGTTGGCCAGTGGAGTGACGATCGCCACGGCGACGGCACAATTTAACTCCACGCCTCAACCGCGGGACGAAGGGATCCGATACGTGATCTCGATGACCGCGATCGACGCGCAAACCGCTGCGAATCCGAAACTGCTAGCCGGGGATCTGAAGAACCGAAACGCCTTGGCGATTGCCTACCGGAGTTGGCGGCTGGACGTCGATCCGGCAACGTGGCAGCAGGGAAACTGTGAAATCAAGCTTCCCGCCGATGCCGATTTTTTGTTGCTGCACATCGCGATCTGCCACGCCGGTCCAGACGACCTCGACTCGGGGCAGCGGCTCACGTTTGCCGGGCACTTCATCGACGACATCCAGCTTTCGCTGACGCATTACCCGCGCTAGCCGCTTAACCAACCATCAATCTATCCTGCCAAACGATATGCCAAAGTTCGCCCTTTCATTTCTGTTTTCGATCGCAATCAGCTTGCCCGGGGCGTGGGTCGCCGCCGCTGAGGTCCCGGTTGCCGCCATTGCGAAGGACCACTTCGCGCTCCTGCAAAAACATTGCGTGGCATGTCACGGAGCCGAGAACGCGGAAGCTGCCTTCCGCGTCGACGACCTGCCGCTGTCGATCGAAGACAACCCGACGGCGGCGCGTTGGCAGAAGGTTCTCGGCGCGTTAAACGCCGGCGAGATGCCGCCGCCGAGCGAACCGGCGATCGACAAAGGAGCGAAAGCCGACTTCCTGGCCCACTTGGCCGACGTGATGGTCACCGCGCGTCGCGTCCTCGCCGACCAAAAGGGACGGATCACGATGCGGCGTCTGAATCGACGCGAGTACCGCAATACGCTGCGGGAGCTGTTGGGCGTCGAGATCACGGTCAACGATCTCCCCGCCGACACGGCCAGCGGACGCTTCGACACCTTTGGTTCAGATCTCTACCTGTCGAGCACTCAGTTTGAACAGTACCTGGCTCTGGGACGCGAAGCGCTCGAAGAGGCGTTTGAATGGGACGCCGCGGCCGATGTGGAAAAGAAGCTGCGTTTTGAGACCGAAGAGATCACCGAAAAGGTTCGCCAGCGGATCGAAGATCAAAGAGACGCGTTGGAGCGGGCGACGCGTTGGGCAAAGCAAGTCGATGCCGCGGTGGAGCTGCCCGAGAATGCAGAGATCATCGCCGAGATTCGAGCGGGACCACTGGGTAACCATCGACACATCTTCTATCGCAGTTGGAAGAAGTTGCCCGGCGTGCTCGCGCCGGAGACCTTTGGCTTCCAAACCGAAGAGAACAATGCCGACAAAGCGATCTCCGCTCTCAACCCATTTCATCTCCCCTATCACCAGTACTATTTAGAACAGCCAGCGGTTGAATCCGGTGCCTATCTGGCGGCTTCCAACGAACATCCGTCGGTGCTGGATAATGCGACGATCAACCTGCTGGTTCCGTTCAGCTGGCCCGTCGGCAACTACATCGTCCGCTTTGCCGCCGCAGTAACTCCCGACGCCACGCCCGAGCGGCGGTTCATCGAATTTGGAATCAATCCACGGTCCCAACAAGCGTTCAGCGCCCATGAGATCACGGGGACGATCGAATCGCCCCAAGTCGTGGAATTCCCGCTGACGATGACCCGCGCCAACAAAGACCGCTTCAATCGTTGGTTGTTCCTCCGCGAAAAGGGTACCCGCGACGACTGGGTCCAAGCGACGCGAGTTGCCCGGGAAGGACGGGACGAAAACGATGGGATCGGCCGCAAGTTCTCGCTGTGGGTCGATTGGATGGAGATTGAGCGCGTCCCAACGGCAGGCCAGCCGAAGCCGCCGGGGATCGCTGCGATCGACAAACTGCAATTCCACGACAAATCAGCCAGCCCCACAAGCGATGAACTGCACGTCGCCTTCAAGCAGTTTGCCGCCGAAGCGTTTCGTGGCGTAGCGCCATCGGAGTCCTATATCGATCGATTGGTCGCAATCTACGAAGGGCACCGTGGCCAGGGAGAAAAGCATCCCGATGCACTCAAACAGACGCTGTCGATCGTGCTCGCGTCGCCGATGTTTTTGTACCATTCGGAGCCGCGGACGACCGATCAGCCACGGCGTCTGAACGACCGCGAACTGGCCAATCGACTCGCCTATTTCTTGTGGGGTTCGCCGCCAGACGACGTGTTGGTCGGCCTCGCCGAAAAGAACGAATTGCATCGCCCCGAGGTCCTCGCCGCACAAGTCACGCGTCTTTTGGACGACCCGCGTTCGGAAGACCTCGTCAACGCATTGACCTATCAATGGCTGGGACTCGAACGACTCGACTTCTTTGAGGTCAATCAACAAAACCACCCACGATTCGACAACAGCACACGGAAAGCCGCTCGATTGGAGATCTATCAAACCGTGAGCCTGCTGTTGAAAAACAACAGCAAACTGACCGATCTGCTGAAGAGCGATTATGCAGTCATCAACGCCGTGCTCGCCAATTATTATGGCATCGATGGGGTTCACGGTGACGAATACCGCAAGGTCGCACTCCCCGCCGATTCGCCACGCGGTGGATTGCTGGGGATGGCAGCGATTCATTTGATGGGCAGCAACGGCGACGCCACTAGCCCGGTGGAACGAGGCGTCTGGGTGTTGCGAAAACTGCTAAACGATCCACCGCCACCGGCACCGGCCAACATTCCTCAACTGGCTCGTCTGGCCGGACAAGCGCTGACAACTCGCCAACGAGTGCTCGCCCACCAGGAGGAGCCACAATGCGCAAGCTGCCATCGCAAGATCGATCCGATCGGTTTCGGACTCGAAAATTTCGACGCCGTCGGCGCCTGGAGAACCGAGGACAGTTACCACGCCGCCGATGACAACGGCAAACCGAAACCGGACGGCAAAATCAGCTGGACGATCGATCCGTCGAGCGCATTGCACAACGGGCCAGCGTTTCAGAACTACTTTGAACTCCGCGACCTGATCGCCCAGCGTCACGATGCGTTTGCCCGCGGCTTCACCGAGGCCTTGATCCAATACGCGCTGGGGCGCCCGGTGGCGTTCAGCGACGAAGGCTTGATCGAAGAGACGCTGCGACAAGCTGGCGACCACGACTTTGCCATCCGATCGTTTGTTCAATCGTTGGTTCAAAGCACCGAATTTCAATCGAAGTAACCTAAGGATAACCCGCACCATGTTCCCTACAAATCGAAAACCCTCGCGGCGACAAGTCCTTCGATCCGCATCGGCTGCCGTCACGTTGCCCTTCCTGGAATCGTTTGGCTTCCGGCGCTTCGCCCGAGCTGCGGCGCCCGCAGCGCCGCCCAAACGGATGCTCTTCTTGGGTTTCGGCTGGGGCGTGACGGAGGAATCGTGGTTTCCCGACATGAATACGCCGGGGGCCGATTACCAGATTCCGCTAGGGCTGAAGCCGTTGGAACGCCATCGATCCGATTTCTCGGTCGTGCAGGGACTGCGGAACAAGTTTTCAGTCGAAGGGCATGCGGGGAGCACGTGGTGGCTGACCGGTGCCAACCCATACGGCCAACCGGGGCAGAGTTTCTGCAACACGATCTCCGCCGACCAGGTCGCTGCCAAAGAGTTTGGCATGCACACGCGCTTCGCTTCGCTGCAGTTCGATCACGCGGAATCGGCAGGACGGTCGGGGCACGGTCCTGGGCTGTCGCTAGCCTGGGACGCCAGTGGAAAACCGATCGGCGGCGACAAGGAACCGATCCAAGTTTTCCACCGCCTGTTCTCCAAAGACTCGCTGCCACTGGAACAACGACGCGCGATGATCGCTCAACGCAAGAGTGTGCTCGACACGGTTCTGGAGAATGCCCACAGCCTGCAACGCGGCCTGGGGAACCACGACAACAAAAAGCTGGATGAATATTTTGAAAGCATCCGCGATATCGAGACACGATTGAGCAAAGACGAACAGTGGCTGGAACGGCCGCGTCCGGCGGCTCCGTTGGCCCAACCTCCTTCGGAAATGATGGGCCGCGAGGAGATCCGATTGATGTACGATCTGATGGTTGCCGCGCTGCAGACCGACAGCACGCGAGTGATCACCTATCGCCAACCCGTCTCGGCGCTTTTGACCAGCATCGGCCAAAACGTCGCCCCGCACGACATGAGTCACTATCACGGGACGCGAGGCGAGAAACTGGTCTGCTCGCAGAAACGGGACTCGACGCAGAGCATGCTGCTGGCCGGCTTGCTCGATAAACTTAAAGAGACTCGCGAAGCCGATGGCAGCCGATTGTTCGACAACCTCGTGCTGGCTTACGGAAGCAACCTTCGCACCGGCCACGACCTGACGAACTGCCCGACCCTGATCGCTGGCGGCGGCGCGGGAATCAAGCTGGGCGAAAACATCGTCGTCCCTCAGGACACGCCACTCTGCAACGCTTGGCTAACGCTCTTGCGCGGCGTCGGCGTCAACGCCCAACAACACGGCGACAGCACCGGTGTGATCGATCAAATGATCGCCTAACCGTAGAAAGGGAATGCTACCCACGCCCCAACGCTCCGCGGCGGGACACTCTCTGACTTAGAGAACTGCAGTCCTCTGGACCTTTGACATTTGAACAGCAAGGCAAACCGCTCCTTCGATTATTGCCGACCTTTCAGCTCGACATACAGCGCGTCTGCCTGGAGTTGCAGCTGCTGCAAGTCTTGACCAGCCAACTGCTCTTTGGGCGTTGGAGGTCGCTTGAGCACCTCTTCCATGACCAGAATCCGGCCGATCAATTCCCCTTTTTGCTCACCTTCCTGACGTCCTTCCTGACGTCCTTCCTGACGTCCTTCCTGACGTCCTTCCTGACGTCCTTCCTGACGTCCTTCCTGGCGTCCTTCCTGACGTCCTTCCTGGCGTCCTTTCTGCTCGCCTTCCTGGCGTCCTTCCTGTTTCCATTGTTCGGCGACGGTTGGCATGATCGATGTTCCTTCTACTTGAAGAGCCTGTTGAACGATTGTGACCAGTTGCGACTTGGTAACGCGGTCGGTCCCCGTAGCGATGTAACGTAAGATGGTTTCGAAACTTTGAAGGGCGGTCGCCGGTGGCAATAGTTTCCTGAACAGCTCTAAGATTCCTGGCAACCGCTCGGGCAGCTCATCCCGCTTGATATATTTTAGCAGCGCCATGTAAGCGAGGAATACCGATTCGCCTCGCAATTCCTCGTCGCTGCATTGGCTCAAATCGAGCAACGGCATTGTGAAACTGGGAACGAAACCACGCAGGGGCTCCGGCGATTCAACCAGTTCCTGCATGGTCCGAGCAACGTTCCAAGGACTGCGGCCGTGGTAGAAGACCAGCGGAATCACGCAGCACAGCGGCTGACCGCTCCGCAATCGCTGGTCATTGATGCCGACGATGTATCGCAGCACCTGGAAGATCGTCTGCGGATCGGCTGTCGATTTGTGCTCGAACAACAACACCACAAAAGCATCGTCGCCCCGAGACAGTTTGACATCGAAGACCAGATCCGAGAGTCCTTCGCGGAGTGCGATGTCGACAAACGACTCCTTCGCCGGTCGAATGCTCTCCAAATCCAGCTCCGCCAGAACCTCCGCTGGCAGTTGCCAACGGACGAGATCGCGAACACGATCCAGCTCGCCTAACAAACGCCGCACAAAGCGATCGTGCGGATTATGAATCGATTCGTCATCATCCATCGCGGCAGTCCTCCAAGGAACAAGGGGACTACCGAAGTCTAACATTCCTAGGTCTGCGGATACAAATGATCCAGACACAACTGGGACCAGATTTCGAAATGGTCGCGTTGGCTGATCAGCTCCGCCAGCGGTGCGAAGCCCGAATCGACGAGCCCCGATTCGTTGTTCCGGACGTCGGCCGATTCCATTTTCATCAGGTGGACGACCCCCAAGTGAACCCGGCCGACAGCGGTCGACGGGTCGTAGATCAAACCGACGACCTGTTCTTCGTACTTCGATTCGATCACCAGTTCTTCGTTCAATTCCCGCAGCATTCCGGTCCGATACAAGTCGCTGCTGTCGGCGTCTTCCGACGAGATGTGCCCGCCGATCCCAACGCTTCGCTTCGCGTGCAATCGCTTTTCCCCTTGGCCGCTGCCACGGGTGTAGCGAAACAGATGCACCTGGCCGTCCGAATCGGTCCACTCCAAGACGACATAAGGAATCAATTGCTTGAACGACGGATCCTCTTCCATCTGGCTGCGTGGTTGAAAGCTCAACTGGTCGCTCGCCAACAGCGGCTTCAGGTAGCGGTCGACGTCGGGCTCAAAGCCTTCAAACGCTCCCAACGCTTCGATCACCGAAGTCGGGATGACAAGGATCTGCTCTTCTGTACTCATCGAATGATTCCTAACAATTGGATTTGTCGTCTCTAGATAATCAGCATCGCGTCGCCGTAGCTGAAAAAGCGATACTCTTCGGCAATCGCCGCGGCGTACGCTTCCATGATCAGTTCGCGTCCGGCGAAGGCACTGACCAGCATCAACAGCGTGCTCTTGGGAAGATGGAAGTTGGTGAGCATGCGATCGACAGCTCCAAACTTGTACGGCGGGCGGACGAACAGATTCGTCATGCCAGTCCAGCCAACCAGTTGATCGTTTTCGGCAGCGACGGTTTCCAGCGTCCGGACCGAAGTCGTCCCGACCGCCAGAACGCGGCCGCCAGCAGCTCGCGCGGCGTTCAATTTCTCGGCTGTCTCGGCGGAGATGCTGGCCCACTCGTAATGCATCTCGTGCTCGTCGAGCGTTTCGGTTTGCACGGGGCGGAAGGTGCCGATCCCGACGTGCAGCGTGACCGCATGCGATTGAACTCCCTTGGCCTGCAATTGCTTCAGCAGTTCCGGGGTGAAGTGCAGCCCAGCCGTTGGCGCGGCGATCGATCCGGGATCGCGAGCGAAGACCGTTTGATAGGTCTTCACGTCGTCATCGACCATCTGCCCCTCGCGGATGTAGGGAGGCAGCGGCACGCGGCCGAAGCGTTCCAACAATTCAGCCGGTTCGCCGTCGCTGCCGGGACGCACCGCGAGGTGCCCGTCGGGCAGCCGGGCGATCACTTCCAAAGTCTCCACAGGTCGCGCGTCGCGATCCTCCAACGTGATCTGCTCGCCCACCTTCAGCTTGCCGCGAGTCCGGCTGAGAATCTCCCACAGCCCGGTTTCATTGTCTTTGCGGACAAACAGCCCCTGCCAACGGCCGCCGGTTTGTGTGCGCAACCCGACCAGTCGCGCGGGAATCACGCGGCTGTCGTTGAAGACCATCGCGTCGTTCGGATCGACCAGCGACGGCAGATCGCGAACGTAATGATGTTCGATCGATCCGCTGCGGCGGTCGACGACCATCAAACGGGCATCGGCGCGTTGGGACAGCGGATGTTGCGCGATCAACTCGCGAGGCAACTGGTAATCGTAGAGATCGAGTTCGCTCACAGGACTTGGCTTGGCTGGAGGCTTCCGTTGGCTGCGTTGGGGTGCCGCCCTGGCCAAGTTCTGGCGCAGTCCCGCCCGGCGGGACTGCTTGGTCTCTAAAAAGAAAAGGACCGAAGAATCGTCGTCGGGGCTGGAACCGGTGGCACACAACCCCAACGAATCAAGATTTGGCAACCATTGGTTTAAAACGTGGTTTGTGTCTTACGTTGGGTTACTGGATACCATGCCTCGATCGCATCGGCAAGACGCTTGACAACCGCTGGGTTCTCCGCCGCCAGGTTCTTCTCCTCTGCCGGATCGGCGATCAGATCGAACAATTGCGGGCGCCGCTCGGTCCGCGGATGGGTCGATTGATAGCGATTCACTTCGCCATCGTAGGTCAGCAACAGTTTCCACCGCCCCTCGATGCACCAGCGAAACAGCAGCGACGCCTCGGGATTTTCGATGTCGGCGATATCGTGCGCGAAGCTTTCACCGAAGATCTGCTGGCGGTCGATCTTCTCGCCGCTAGTCATTTCAGGCATCAGGTTCAGCCCTGGCAGATTGGCCGGCACGTCAGCTCCCGCCGCCGCCAAGACTGTCGGCACGATATCCAAACTGCTGCACAGTTCCTCCCGATCGGCCGGCTTCAATTTACCAGGCCAAGAGAACATGATCGGCGTACGGATGCCCCCTTCGTATGGTGTCTGCTTCGATCGCGCTGCGTATTTCGAGCTGTTGGGATCTTGGATCCAACCGTTGTCGGTCACGTAGACGATCAGCGTATTTTCCCGCAATCCCTTCGCATCCAAATGATCGATCACCTGGCCACAGGTCTCATCGAACCAATCGCACATCGCATAATATTTCGCCACCGACGCGGAACGGCCGGGCTGCGTGTATTTGTCCAAAATTCGCTTCGGCGGATTGTGTGGCGTGTGGGGCAGGAAGGGAGCGTACCACAGATAAAACGGCTTCTTCTCTTCGACTGCCATGTCGATAAATTCGGTCACCGGTTGCATCCCAGCCCGACCGATCTTCAGTCCATCATCGCCATGTCGACCGCCGGGCTGCGGAAAACCGCGAGTCATCCCGTGAGTGAACCCGCCGTGTTTGTAGTTCCCTTCCCACCACTTGCCCGACTGCATGCTCAAGTAGCCGTCGCGGCCGAGGATCTGCGGGACGGTAGGGAAGCGGTCGAGATAAGAGATCAGTTGAGCGCGTTGTTGATCGTTTTCAGGCGTTCCTGGCTTGGAATATTTCGGCGAAGGATCGTTTCCCGTCACGCCATGTTGCGACGCGTAGCGACCGTTGATCAAGGTGAGCAATGAAGGCCGGCAGAGTGCGGTCGGAACATAACCGCGCCGGAACAAGACGCTCTGTTTGGCAAGCCGATCCAGATTGGGAGTTTGGATCGCGTCGTGCCCCATAAAACTGTAGTCGCCCCAAGCTTGATCGTCGGAGATCAACATCACGATGTTTGGCGGCGTTGTCGTGTCGGCCGCGTGGCTCGATCGCGTCAAACCGAAGCTGCAAACCGTGACAAATGTAAACAGTGCGAAGAAGATCGGCCGACGCCAATGGGGTTGAGGTTTCATGGATTGTGATTCTCGATGTGGGGAAATTTTCAAACAGCGTGAGAACGCATCGACGGTCCAAACGACGACCTCGATCAGCCTGCAGTCCAATGATGGCTCTGCCCGGTCAGTCGCTGCAGATCGGCAAAGTACTCGGGGTACGTTTTGGCGGTGCAGGCCGGATTTTTGATCTGGATACCTGGGGCACGCAGCCCCGCAACGGCAAAGCTCATCGCCATCCGGTGATCGTTGTAGGTCTTCAGTGTAGCCGCTCGCGGCGGTCCTGGGGTAATTTTCAGACCATCGTCAAATTCTTCGATCGTCGCCCCCAATTTCCGCAACTCGGTCGCCAAGTCGGTGATCCGATCGGTCTCCTTGAAGCGGTTGTGCGCGACGCCGTGAATCGTCGTCGGCCCCTCGGCAAACAACGCGACCACCGACAGCGTTTGCACGGTGTCGCTGATCTGATTCATGTCGACATCGATCCCACGCAGCGGGCCGCCGGCGGCGACGGTGATCCCATCGGGTGCGTCGGTCACGGTGCAGCCCATCTTGGCCAGACAGTCGACAAAACCAACGTCTCCCTGCAGCGCCGCCCGCGTCAGCCCTTCGACTTTGACCGTTCCACCGCTGACCGCCGCAGCCGCCCAGAAATAACTGGCCGCCGAGGCATCGGGTTCGATGTCATATTCGATAGCTTGGTAGACACAGGGGGCCTGGACCGCGAAGACGCCCGGAGTTGTCTCGGTCACGTCGACGCCAAAGGATCGAATCACCGCCAGCGTCATATCAACGTAGGGACGCGACACCAGTTCGCCCTCAACGTGGATTTCCAACGGGCTGCGACTCAACGGTGCGGCCATCATGATTCCGCTGAGGTATTGGCTGGAGACATTCCCGCCGACCGTCACCTTGCCCCCCTGCCAACCCTGGCTGTCGATGCGAACCGGCGGGCATCCATCCCCTTGCTCGCTGCTGGCACCACCGCCGGTCTGATTGATCGCCGTCAACAGATCGCCGATCGGTCGCTGGTGCATGCGGTCGATGCCATGCAAACGGTAGTTGCCGCCGAGCGCGGAGAGCATCGCCGTCAGGAACCGGATCGTCGTTCCGCTGTTGGCGACATAAACCTCCGCCTTGTGCGAGGCATCGGATCCGCCGATCCCGCTGACATCGGCAACGCGGCCATCGGGGCTGAGATCGATCCGCACGTCCAACTGACGCAGCGCATCGATCATCACCTCGGTATCCTCGCTGCGGAGAACACCAGTCAGATGCGTCGTGCCACGGGCCAAGGCGGCGCAGATCAGCGCCCGATTGGTCAGACTCTTGGATCCCGGCGGGCGGATCGATCCGTTGACCTGGCCGCTGGGTTGAACTTCGACAGTCGTTTGCGAGGACTCACTCATTTCGTGGCAATTTTCCAAAGTGCGTTTTCGGTGCGGGCAAAAATCGCGTCGCCGGAGACCGCTGGCGACGCGAGCATCGGGCCGTCGATCTTCGAGACCGCCAGCACCTCCGCTTCGTCGCCGTTGTCTTTCACGACCGCGCAATTCCCTTTGTCATCAAATACAAACAGGCCGGTCTGGGTGGCAACGGGCGTCGCCCACTGCGATCCAATCCCCTTGATCCGCTGCTTCCAAATCTCGTCTCCGCTAGCCAAATCGCCCGCTACCAGGACCGAACCTTGAGCCAGGTAGATGCGATTGCCGGAGATCACCGGGCTGGCGCTGCGAGCTTTCAAGCGATCCGATTCCCACAGGGGCTTCGGCGCATCGCTCGTCAAATCAAACGCGATCAGACCGGCCGTCGGGATGACCAGCGTCGATCCGGCAACCGAAGCCGAGGGTGTTGTCTTGCAATCGAGCTCGGTCTCCCAGATCACTTCTCCGCTGGCCGGGTCGACGATTGTCGCCGACTGAGAGCAGGAGAGGAACAGGGCCTGCCGACCGCTGGGCAACGGAACCGCAAGCGGTGAAGCGAAATTGGCAACCCGCGGCCGATCGAGATGCCACAACGTTTTTCCGCTGTTTTTGTCCAACCCTGCGACAAACGAATCCCCTTGGCATTCCAACTGAACCATCACCACGTCGTCGATCACCACCGGCGAACTGCTCATGCTGACGTCGCTCCCCGTCTTGGGATGATCGACGCCCAGCCCGCGATACCAAACGATTCCCCCCTCGCGATCCAAGCAGACCAGATCGCAGGAACTATAGAGTGCAAAGATCTTCTCGCCGTCGCTGGCTGGCGTCGGAGCGGCGTTGGCGCTGGTCGGATGCGTAAACGGCCGGCCCAATGCCAACAGCGTCCGCACCCAAACTCGTTTGCCAGTGGCCGCATCAAAGGCTTCGACCGAGATGTCCCGTTCGTCGATCCCGCCACAGCTGGTCGCGATCACCAGATCGCCAACGACTAACGGACCGGCGATCCCACGACCGACGGTCTCTGCATGCCAGGCGATGTTCTTCCCCTCTTCGGCGGAAAACTCCGCCGGCGGATTGGACTGCGGTGAGTCGGCGCGGCCGCCAAAACCACGGAAGCCCAACCAGTCGTCGCCCCATGCGGTCATCGGAATCAACAGCAGACAGGCAGTGAAGGTGATCGTTCGCATCGTATCGGTTTCCCAAAAGGGGAGAGAGATGAATTGTAGTGGATCTTGTTAAAGATCCGTCGAGCATCAAAAACGTCGGGGCGAGGATCTTTCATAAGATCCACTACGGAATAGGGTGCGTGCAAAAGGATCTTTAACAAGATCCACTACGGAACAGGGTGTGTGCAAAGGGATCTTCAACAAAATCCACTACGGGGACAAACGCGTCGCTTAGCGTTCGAAATGCAGCGGGTTGCCGTTGGGATCGGTGATCCGCAATTGGAACTCCCAGACCTGAGCCCACGACTGGGTTTGAGCGTTTTGGCAAACCTTGACCAAGACGGTGTTCTTCCCTTTTTGCAGCGGCACGTCGGCGATGTACTGATCGACTCCCGTCCGGGCGTGATAGACCTCGTTGGCTGTTGCCAATTCGCCGTTCACCCAGATCTTGTTCGCCACGATGCTGCCAAGACGCACCTGAGCAGGTTGGTCGGCGGGAGATTCGATTTCGAAATAGCCGTAACAAACCGCCGCCTTTTCGTTTTTGAAGATCGGATTCAGATCGACCATCCCTAGCTCATCATCGGTCGCGTGCGATTGCCAGCTGACCTTGTCCAGCTTGCCCGCATAAGAGGTTTGCGAAACGGTGTGTTGCGGACTTTCGAGGTACTCTTTCTCAGGAGCGTAGACCGCGGCAAAGCCGACGCCATCGGTGTTGTCGAACGGCGCCACCAGTTGCCACTGCTTGATGAAGCCCATGTGAGCGGCCAAGTCGACCGGGTGCCCCGCCTCGCGAAGCGACTTGGCAATCTCGGTCAGCTGCCCTGGATAGCGAGCCCATTCCAATGCCTGTTGATAGAGTGCGACGCGCGCATCTCCTTCCGCTGCCTTGGCCGCTTCCAGGACTTTGGCGACAGCTTCGTAACGCAACTGCAGACTCGGATCGTCTAACATCCCGTCGACCAGCGAGTCGGCGAGATCGGGGTCGGCATCCTTTAATAACCGGAAGGCGACGTAGCGTGCATCGCGCGATCCATCGGTGTTTTTGATAAACACTGCCAACGGCTGCACCGGCACCTGACCGTTGTCAGCGATATCGGCGGCGATCACGCGCAACCAATTCCGTCCCAACGGCGTCGCCGATTCGATCGCCGCCAACACGTCGATCAAACGGTCCGGGCCCAACTGGCTCAACCGCTTCGCCGCCGCGATCGCGTCGGCGTGCCCGGCTCCTTCGGGGCCGATCTTGCTGAACGCTGCCAAGTCCTGCTGCTGCCCGACACAGAGCGTTGCTCCCTGAAGGAACATCAATAGACAGAGCGGGATCGAGGCGAGGGGCGACAGAGTCGCATTGCGGCGCCAATTTGACATCATCGGGAAACTCCAGAGTTCAGTGGTTGAGCCCATCGAAGCGGGCATCCCACAGATTTGCTTTGTTGCAGCGACCAGAACGCGCGGGGCTGCAATTGTAATCCGTCGCGACAACCGAAGCACGTGGACGAAGCCGTTGCGATGGCGGCTAAGGATTCTTTTGCGTTCGGGAAATCCGACACGGAACGCTAGCTGATGACTTCCTGGCGATCCGGACGGACGTATGCGTCTCCGAGTACCACATGTTGAAAATCGAATTCACCCGGCTTTTTGGGAACCGCCGCGCGACCAGTGCGTCTAGGACAACGAGCGTTGCCGCCGCTCGTTGGGGCACTCGTCGTTTTCCGCTTATCAAAGGAACCGAAACCATGTCGCGAACAATTGCCACGGTCGCCACCTGCGCCAGCCTGTGCCTGACGCTGTTCTGGATCTCTCCAGCCCAGGCGCAAGGCCTGCTGATAGCATCGGAACCTGGGATCGGCGATCGGTTGCCACGGCCAATCCGACCGCCGTGGCGGCCCAGTCCGAATCCTCGGCCGCCGCAGCCGACGACTCCCGGTTTCCTGTACAACATCGCCCGCCTGGAAATTGACGCTTCGATCCAGGGGCAGATCGCTCAAGTACAAGTCGATCAGACGTTTAAGAATGTCACAAGTCGAACCCTACAGGTGAAATTTGTCTTCCCGCTGCCCGACGATGGAGCGATCGATCAGATGACTTTTATGGTCGATGGCGAAGAGTTGACCGGTCGGCTGTTGGAAGCGGACAAAGCGCGGGAGATCTACGAGGGGTACGTGCGGCGCAGCAAAGATCCGGCGTTGGTGCAGTGGATTGGGCATGGAATGTTCCAAACGCAAGTCTTTCCCGTGCCGCCGGGAGCCGAGCGAACGGTGACGCTACAGTATTCGCAGATCTGCCGCCGCAGCGGTTCGATGAACGACTGGACGCTACCGCTGGCACCCACTCAGTTCACCAGCCAACCGATCGGAGAGATCGTGATCCGCGGCCGGATCCGCAGCGACGCAAAACTGGGCAACGTCTACAGTCCCACGCACGAAGTCGATTTCGATCGCCGAGACGATCATCGCAGCGAATTCAAATACACGGCCAAGAAGCATGTCCCCGAGAGCGACTTTCGCGTGTTGTGGGAAGCGGGAGACAGCCCGTTGCAGATCTCGCTGATCACCCATCGACCTGATCCGAAGGAAGATGGCTATTTCTTGATGTTGTTGCAGCCGTCGCTGCCCGAGTCCGATCCGGCAAACGCCAAGGTTGGCAAGAACATCGTGGTCGTGGTCGACAAGAGTGGCAGCATGCGAGGCGAGAAGATCGAACAAGCCCGCCGAGCGTCGCGGTACGTGGTCGACCAATTGAAGCCGCAAGACCGATTCACCCTGATCACCTACGATAGCGACGTCGACACGTTCAACAACGAACTGATCGCAGCCGATCCCGCAACGCACGAGGACGCAACCGATTACATCGATTCGATTTTGGCTGGCGGCAGCACCAACATCGATGCCGCGCTCAGCAAAGCCTTGGCGGCGACCAAGGGAAGCGACGGGCCAGCTTATGTGGTTTTCATGAGCGATGGCCAGCCGACCGTAGGCGAGAAAAACGGGATGAAGATTGCCGATAAAGCGTCCAAACAAATCGCTTCTGGAACGCGATTGTTCAGTTTGGGGATCGGCCACGATGTGAACAGCCGACTGTTGGACAAACTGGCGGAAGTCTGCTTCGGTCAAACGATGTATGTTCGTCCGGGGGAACCGTTGGATGATGTTGTCAAAAAACTCTACGACCGCATTGGCGCTCCGGCGCTGACCGGTGCCAAGCTGGCGATCACCGTCGATGGACGCCAGGGAGGGACGCGCATGCTCTATCCCTCCGAAATCTACGACCTCTTCTCGGGCGATCAACTAGTGATCGCGGGACGCTACCGCCGCGATGGCGATGTGCAGATCAAGCTGACGGGAGATTTTCAGGGTGAGTCGCAGGAGTTCGTCTTCGATGGCAAATTTGCGAAACAGACCGACGAATCGAAAAATGTCTTCGTCGAACGCTTATGGGCGACGCGTCGGATCGGTCAGATCATCGACGAGATCGATCTGTATGGAGAGCAGAGTGAATTGGTGGACGAATTGATTCTTCTGTCGAAGAAGCATGGAATCCTGACTCCCTACACCGCTTATCTGGCCGAAGAGAAGACCGATCTGAACGATCGCGCCGCGGGCCGCGAATTGGCTCAAGTACAACTGCACCGATTGCATGCCGAATCGGGAGCCGACGCCTTCCATCAGCGTTCGTTTAAATCGCAGCTGAAACAAGCGAATCGTGGAATCCAAAGTTCCAATCAATCGATCATTGCCCCCGCAGCGCCGGCGTCCGGTGCAAGCCGAAGCTTGGGACAAACTTGGAGCAACGCAGGCAACGCAACCAGTCCGCGTTTCCAAGGCGGAATGGCTAGCGGTTCCGTCGCCAGCCCAACGCCGAACGCGCCGGCGGTTGGACCCGAGGCCCCACACAACAGCTTGCCTCGCGTTAAACAGATCGCGACCAAAACGTTCTACCTGAAGAACGATCGCTACGTTGATGCCGAAGCAACGAAAGAGCAGATCGAAGCGGCGACCAAGGTCACTCAGTTCAGCGAAGCCTACTTTGGTCTCCTGGATAAACTGGGCCAGAAGATGAATCCCTATCTCACCGAATCGTCGGAGATCTTGGTGGTTGTCGATGGCAAGCCGTATTTGATTCTGCCGCAATAAGACGGCTGAACCGCTGCATGCCGCACCGGCGCGAAACCCGCCGATCGCGTCGAGCGTCCGTAAATCGCAGTCGAAAGTAACTTCAATCGGTACCGCGGTGCCGATCACGCCCAGCCGATGCCCGATTAAGAATTGATTAAGCCCACCCTCTATCGATTGACACGCGCCAACATTTCCATAGATTTGGAATTATGGAAATAAAAGAAGCTGTCATCGCGCTATCGGCACTCGCCCAGGAATCGCGGCTGGAGGTGTTCCGGTTGCTTGCCAAGCTGGGGCCCGAAGGGTTACCAGCGGGTCAGATCGCCGAAACACTCGACATCCCTTCGGCCACGCTCTCCTTCCACCTGAAGGAGCTGTCGCATGCAGGACTTGTCGTTTCGCACAAAGAGGGACGGTCGGTGATCTATGCAATCAACGTCCAAGGGATGAATTGCTTGATGGGATTTCTCACCAAAGATTGTTGCCAGGGGCGGCCGGAACTGTGCACTCCAACGAGTTGCGACACAGCGACGAAGAAGCAAACCACCAAGAAAAAGCCATCGCAAAAAGGGGCTGTTAAATGAGTATCCGAATTGGAATCAACGGATTTGGTCGAATGGGACGGCTCGGTTTTCGCGCCGCTTGGGATTGGCCCGACTTCGAGATCGTTCACGTCAACGAAGTCAAAGGAGGCGCCGTCGCCGCGGCGCATCTGCTGGAATTCGACACGGTCCATGGCCGTTGGGGTGGAGAGATCGATTCGTCCGACGACGCCATCCATGTCGATGGCAAGCGCGTCGGCTTCTCCAGCTACAGCACGCCGGGCGAAGTGCCATGGCGCGACATGGGCGTCGACATCGTCGTCGAAAGCTCGGGGAAATTCCGCACTCCCGAAACGCTGGCCCCCTACTTCGAACAGGGTGTTCAGAAAGTTGTCGTCGCCGCGCCAGTGAAAGAGGGTGCGTTGAACGTTGTGATGGGATGCAACGACCACCTCTACAATCCTGACGAACACCATCTGTTGACCGCGGCGTCCTGCACCACGAACTGCCTGGCTCCGGTCGTCAAAGTGGTCCACGAACAGATTGGGATCAAGCATGGCGTGATCACAACACTGCACGACGTCACCAATACGCAGGTCATCGTCGACGCGCCCCACGTCGACCTGCGGCGCGCACGTTCCGCCTTGAACTCGCTGATCCCAACCACTACCGGTTCCGCAAAAGCGATCACGATGATCTACCCAGAACTGGAAGGGAAGCTGAACGGGTTGGCGGTTCGCGTGCCGTTGTTGAGCTCTTCGTTGACCGATTGCGTGTTCGAGCTGCAACGACCGTCGACTGCGGAAGAGGTGAATTCATTGCTGCGAGAAGCTTCCCAAAGCACGCTGCAAGGGATTTTGGGGTTTGAGTCCAAACCGCTCGTCTCGGCCGATTACGTCAATGACGTCCGCTCGGGAATTGTCGACGGTCCGTCGACGATGATGATCGATGAGACGATGGTGAAGATTCTCGTTTGGTACGACAACGAGGTTGGATACGCCAACCGGATGATGGAGTTGGTAAAGAAAGTTGCCAACCGTTTGCCAGCGAATCAACCGGCGTAGCGGCACGCACCTCAAGTGGATGGAACGAGCGATATGGACAAGAAGAGCTACGGCCTAGTGACGGCCGCCTACTGGGGATTCACGCTGACCGATGGCGCCTTGCGGATGTTGGTGCTGCTGCACTTTCACCAGCTTGGCTACTCTCCAGTCAACCTCGCGTTCCTCTTCCTGCTGTACGAATTCTGCGGCATCATCACCAATCTGTTCGGCGGCTGGATCGCCGCACGATACGGCCTGCGCGTGACGCTGTTTGCCGGCTTGGCGTCGCAGATCGTCGCCCTGACGATGCTTTCGTTTGTCCAACAGGACTGGGTCGCATGGCTTTCGGTCGCTTATGTGATGACCAGCCAAGCGATCTCCGGGGTGGCGAAAGATCTGACGAAGATGAGCTCCAAAAGCGCGGTCAAGCTGATCGTACAGGGGAGCGATGCGGCGGAGACCGAGTCGCGGTTGTTCAAATGGGTCGCCATCCTCACCGGCAGCAAAAACGCACTCAAAGGGTTCGGCTTCCTGCTCGGCGGCGTGCTGCTGCAGTGGCTTGGGTTCGCCCCATCGCTGCGGGCGATGGCCGCCGCGTTGGCGGTGGTGCTGGTACTATCGGCCGCCATGCTAAAAGCGGATATGGGGAAGACCAAGGCGAAGGTCAAGTTTCGCGAGCTGTTCTCCAAGAGCCGCGAGATCAACATCCTATCGTTCGCGAGGTTCTTCCTGTTTGGAGCACGCGATGTTTGGTTCGTCGTCGGTCTGCCCGTCTTCCTCGCATCGCAGCTCGGTTGGAGCGATGCCGGAGTCGGCGGCTTCCTGGCTGCTTGGGTGATCGGATATGGAATCGTGCAGGCGTCGGCCCCTCGATTCATCAACCGATCAGCCGGCGCCGCCCGCGCTGCTCAGACCTGGGGCTTCGCGCTGTTTCTGGTCTCGCTGTTGCTGTCCCTTGCGATCCAAATGAACTTCCATCCGTCGGCCAGCATCCTGATCGGACTCACCGTTTTCGGATTTGTGTTCGCCGTCAATTCATCGGTTCAGTCTTACCTCATCCTCGCCTACACCGACTCCGACAAAGTCGCCTTAAACGTCGGCTTCTACTACATGGCCAACGCCTGCGGTCGGCTAGTCGGAACGCTTTTGTCGGGCGTGATGTTTCTGGTCGGCGGATTGCCCGGATGCCTATGGACCTCGACCGCGCTGGTGCTGGCCGCCGCTGCGCTAACGCTCTACCTGCCCGTCGCACAGCGGTCCCCGATCCCTGAGGTCGCCGGCTAGTTCGTGGCAAAACAATCCAAACCAGATCAATTGGCGACGAAGTTTAAGATCCGCGCGACCTGCCGTTCGGGATGCTCCGGCGACGCAGCAACTCTCAATTTGATCTGATGCGAGTCGTTCCTTAAATCGGTGGCGAACATCACTGTCCGCGGGTAGTGCAGCCCTTTGCTGTGATGGTGGTAGAGTTCGACCGGCTGGAAAGCGCCGCCGTCGATACTCACTTCGACCGTTGCCGCATCGGGTCCCGCCAACACATAAGCTCCGATCGCCGTGCCGCTGAATTTCAACGAGCATTCCGCTCCCGCACCCTCCAGACACAACAGCCGTTCGCTGGTGAAGCGGCTTCGCTTGCCCCCGGGAATCGCATCCCAACCGGGAATCTTGACCGTCGCTTTTGCCGTCAGATCGGCGTCAGCGACGTCCAACAATCGGCCGCGGAAGTAGCTGTCCACATCCATCGGCTCGGGCAACGGATGAGGCATGATGTTCGCGCCCTTTGCATTCCTGTCACCTTTCCAAGCGACATCCATCAATTGGTCGATCAGATCAGCGGCGATCCGATTTCCCGCCGGTTTGGGATGCGTGCCACCGTAAACTTCCCAGCTGAGATCGCCCGCGGAGATGCTGCTGGCAACCTGTCGAGCCAGTCGAATCGCGGGGATCTTATAATGTTCGGCAACCGCTTCATGAGCGGCGATCGAGAGCGGAGTTTTCTGCTGCTGCGACGTGGCCAACATTCCCGGATTCACAAAGTAGGTCAGCACGATATCGGCGTTTGGATTGTGCAATCGGGCGTGGCGAATGATCCCCTCCATCCCGCGAATCGCGGCGTCGCGCGAGTGCATCGCGTCCTGATCGTCGTTGACGGCGAATTCGACAAAAAACAGATCGACGGGCCCCTTGTCCAATACATCGCGTTGCAGCCGGAAGGCGCCGGTCGTTGAACAGGTCGACGAAATTCCGGCGTCGGTGAACTTGAACTTGGTATCGGGAAAACGTTCCTGCAGCGACTCCATCACCATCGGGCGATAGCCGTTCATTTCGGTGATCGATCCGCCGATGAAGGCGACGTGCCCACGATGCTCTCGTTCGAACAGAATCCGCGCATTCTGGAAATCACCGCGAAGGATTGAATTCGCCGGATCGAGGGTAAGCGAATCATCGGCACGGGCGCGGTGGGCAAAGCATGTCAAACAGCAGATCAGTGGAAGCAGAGCGAATATCAAGGGGCGAGGCATGTTGGGAACTCACGGATATCAATGAATTGGAGGTGTTTTCTCAAGGCACCAAAGTACCAGCCAAGCCGATCGGTTTCGAGCATTTTCAGTTTTCACCGACCAATTTTTCAGGCAGCTCAAGCGCGGAACCGTGCCCTGCGGTCTTTGATCCGTCGTAACGCCCTCCCCGAAAAACTTGCTAAACCCTCGTTTTCCGACCCTCCCAGGCTCCGCCCGAGAGGGTGCAATACACAGCTGCTTACATCGCGTTTCACCCTCCCGGCTCCGCCGAGCGAGTGAAGTGGAACGCTTCACCCTCCCGCAAACGCAGTTTGCATGGGAGGGTCGAACCAGCGCAGCGAGGTTCGGGGAGGGCCGTGCAGGTGGCGGTATCGCAGTGACGTCAAGCGATCACAATTCGATCGTGCGACACGGCGTAAAGGCTTCGTAGCTGGCCAACTGAACGAACAAACGCCCGGCGCTGGTGGGAGCCGTCGTTCCGGCATCGCGATCGCTCTGCAAGGCGGCTCGATAGATTTGCGTCAACCGATCGACGAGCGCCGATTCGTTGAACGCTTCGGCCGCTCGCTGCGCGTTGGCAGCGAGATGCGGCTGCGGGTCGCCGGGTGCTGCGGGCAGGTCGTGCATGATGGGATTGGCGTCGCGAATTTGGCCAGCCAGCTTGCGATCGGATTTCGCCGCGACGATCGCTCGCGCCTGCAGACCGATCGGCAAACGGGCAAAATCGATGTCGCCGACGATCGGACCGCGATCGACCGACTCCAAGTCCAAGGCGTCGATAAATCCGTCGGGCAACCAACCCCACGCGGCACAATAGGCTTCCCAGATCTGTGGCTGAGCCGATTGCCCGATCACAGCAGCCGGGATCGAAAGCGACGGGGCAAGGCCGGGGAATTCACAACCCGCGGCGCGGAGATCGTCGGTCACCGCTGGAAGGTCGCGACCTCGCAGCGGGCATCCGGCCAACATGGCTTCCAGGAAAACAGACGCTCCGTTTTCGGCGACGCTCGACGTGAACAAGAAATCGGCAGCGGCCAGCAATTCGGCTCGCGAGATACCTTCGACAAGCTCCGCGTCGAATCGCACCGGCAGTTGCTGGTTGCGGGCGAAAGTCGACCACATCGCGTACATCTTTTGATCGATCGGATCGGTGGGGGGCGCCGCGATCGCAAACGTTGCCTCGTCGCAAACCGCACTCCACAGCAGCAGTTCGCCGATATTCTTGGCTCGGCTGCCACATGCCGGATAGATCCCCAGCGGCTTGTCCGCATCGAGATCCAACGCCGCGGTCAACTTGCGTTTCGCAGCCGCTTGATCGAGTTGGCTTTCAAGAATCGCCGGCGCGATCGGGGGCAATCGATGCAAAGCAGTATCAGCAACGCCCAGCGACGACAACAGACTGCGATCGCGCTGCGTCGCAGCGACGTAATGCAAATTGGGAGCTTGCGGATAGAGATGGCGTTCGACCGCATCGGGCGTCTGCGCAGCGAGCGACGGGATCCAGCGTTGATAGTTTGCGGACGAATAGTCTTCAGCAAAATCGTGGATCTGCAATACGATCGGCCAGCCCGCTTCGGCCAGCTGGGCGACAGCTTCGGGAAGCAACAGGTGCTCACCGAGGCTGTGGTTATGAAAATGGAGCAGGGTGTCGTCGCGAGATCCACCGGCAGCGGTGATCGCTTGGGCGATCTGGTCGGTCAAAGCCTGTGACTGATCGATCGACGAAGAATCATCCGAGAGAGCGTCGACTGAAATCGCATCGACGGGGAAACGAAGGCTTTGCAAATCGGAAAGGCCCGCGTCGCGACCACCGTGCAGCAACAACACTCGATCGATCGGAAGCTCGCTGGCGGCCAAAGCTTGCAGATGATTTAGAACCACTTGCGTGACATCGCCACGATCAAAGTGATTGTGGAGGACGACAAGTTTCATCTGCGACCAAGAAAGAGTTTAAGAATAGTGCGGGCGAGAGGAATCGAACCTCCACTCCCTTGCGAGAACAAGAACCTGAATCTTGCGCGTCTGCCAATTCCGCCACGCCCGCATGTCTTCAAAAACTGTTGCGTCATTTTCACAACGCCAATTGGATTCCGATTTTATTACTTCGGAAACAATCGTTCAATGCTTGATTTTATTTAACCAAACCATCGAGATCGATGGAAGGCATTGCCCTGGGAGCTGCCATTCCAAGCCGATCCGGCGAAACCACAGCACCAAGTTTTCGCCGATTGTAGATTCGATGAAGGTATCCTGTAAACCATGCTTTCGGATCTTTTTTCAGCAGTTGGTGCGCGAACCCTTCGACACCGGATCAGGGACTCCAAAATCGAACCGCCGTCGACCGTCTACCAATCCTTGGCCACCGGTTCGCGGGTCAGGCGTCGGCTGCGTTCCTGGTCGCGACGCCGCTGGGCCTCGCGGTCGCGAACGGCCTGCAAAAAGCTAGACGAATCCATCTGCGGCTGTTCGCCCTGGTCCGACTCCTGCGGCTGTTGCTCTTGCTGATCCTCGCCCGAATCCTGCGGTTGATCGTTCGGATCCGACTGCGGCGGCTGCAATAATTGCAACGCTTCGACCAGCTTGGTCAACGCCTCATCTTGATGCTCTCTCGCGGCTTCGACCTGTGGATCCGCTTCGGTCAACGCGTCGCCAACGGCTTGCATCGACTGCATCCCCGCGGTCACCAATCCAGCCGCCTCGCGATAGCGTTGGCCCGCCTGCTCAAATTCTTCGGTCTGCTGAGGCGACAACTGATGGCCGGCAGGCGACTCCGGCGACTGTTCCGCTTGCTTCTTTAACGCGTCGGCGATCTGCTGCGCCTTGTTGCTCAGTTCGGCTTGCTCCAACGAGATCGGCCCCAATCGACGCATCGCCGCCGGATCGTCCTGCAAACCGGCAACCTGTTGGGTTTCGTCGTTCAATTGAGCCTGCTGCATCGCGGCTTCGCGGAGATGTTCGACGACGGAGAAGAACAGCCGGCGGAGCGCTTCCAAATGCTCGACCGCTGCCTGAGCGTGACCGCTTGGCAACGCAAACGGCTCGCTCGCCGCGGGCTGCGGTTCCATCGCCGCTTCATCGGCGTCAGCTTTCTCGGAAGCTTCGCTCTCCGTTTTCTTAGGCTCCGTTTTCATCGGCTCCAGCTTCTCAGCTTCCGCTTCTTTATCTGCTTCCTTCTCCACGTCCTCCGATTCGGACTCGCTTGGCTCCGCAGTTTCCTTCGGCTCCGTAGACTCCTTCGATTCGTCAGCTTCCTTTGGCTCCTCTTTCGTCTCCGCGGTATCTGCCGTTTCCTTTGCCTCCTGTTTCGATTCGGCAGCCGGAACTTCAGCTTCTTCCGCCGTCACCTTGGCCAACGTTTCCAACACCTTGGTCATTTCGTCTTTCGCTTTGCCAGCCAACTCAGTCGCGAGTTCGAAGCGTTGCAGTTCGGCGGCAGGATCGGGCGCGTCGTCGGCTGGCGGCGTTGCCGGATCGGCGTTCGCGGCGGCGGAGAGCGTCTGTTTCTGCTTAGCGATCAATTCCGACAAGCGATCCAATCGCGTGCGGTTACGCGTTTGCAGCGGTTCGACCAGCGATTGCCGCTGAGCGATGTCGTCTTCGGTCAACGCTGGTGGTTCTTCCGTCAGATCTTCCGGCGGCTCGGGCAAGCCGGCACTGGGATCCAGCATGGCAGAGATCTGCGTTTGCGTTGCGTACGTCAATTCGATCAGCCCGCGGAGATCGAGGAACCGCTCTCGGGCATCGCTCAAACTTTCAATTCCCTGACGCTGTTGATCCAGGGCGGCGCGATAGTTGGGAATGTCCAATTCCTTCACAGCTTGTTCCATCGCAGCGTCGCCAGCTTCCAGCGACGGCAGGGCCTGGCGGAGCGATTCCATGAAGGCAGCCGTTTCGTCGTCGGCCGCGGGGGCTTGATCTTGCGGAGCGGCCGCGTGCTGATCGGCTCCCGCTTTCAGGCGCTGATACAATTCGGTCGTTCGTTCGCTGACCGATTGCTGGCGTTCGCGAAGGTATTCTTGATTCAGCCAAGCCGGCGTGGTGGGGCTCGCTTCAGGGAGCGGACTCTTGGCCGATCCGCGTTCGCCATCCGCGGCGAGCAGCGAGGTTCCCTGCGCAGCAGTCGTGGCATCAGCCAGAATCTGATCCAAGACTTCGACAGGCTGACGCAACTGGTCGCGGGCGCGTTTCAGTTCTTCCAGTGCCGAAGCGGATCGCCGAAATGCCCGCTCGGCCTGACGCAACCGCATCTGGCTGCGAGCGCCGCCCATCCGTTGGTTCGCTCGATTGACGTAGTGCAGGACGTTGTTCAGTTGAGCCGCGCGGAGCTTCTGTTCGTCGGTTCGATCGGCTTCCGGTTTGCCGTCGATCACGTCCAGTTCCTCCCGCGCGACCTCGGTCAACGATTGCGCATCGGCCAATTGCTTTCGCTGCTCCACCGCCAGTTGCCGGAACTCGTTGCGAAACGCATCGGTCGCGTTGGGATCGTCGATCGCGGAGATCCGCTGGACCAAGGCGACAGCGCTGCCAACCACCGCTCGCTGGGCTTCGATCAAGGCGTCGATCCGCTGCGTCACGTCGCGATCGTCCTGATTCGCCAGGCTGTCACGCAGCTCCAAGATCCGCCGAAGAACCACTTCCAGATTGTGCCGGGCCTGAATGTCGTCGTCGCGCAAACCGATCGCCATCCGAAACCAATCGGCCGCCGATTCGAGATGCCGCAGCGATTCGGCGGGCTTCTCTTCCAGTAGTTCATCAGCGCGGCCGATCTCGACCCAGCCCATGTTGTAGGTCGCCCGAAACCGCAGCTCGCCGTCGATCCCCGCGCCGCGGCGGGCCGCCACAAGCAGACGCTCAGCCCCGTCGAAGTCGCTTTTGATCTTTTCGATCCCTTCGTTGTAGAGCGAACGCGGATCGCGATCCTCCAACGAATCCTCCGCCTCGCCATCGGAATCCGAACTCGCCTCAACGGCTGCAACCGCGGAGTCGTCGGTCGACGGCTGCGCGGCGACGGCTTGATCGTCCACAGATTGAGTATCCTCGGCTGCCGCAGCGGGGACCGCCATGCAGGTACCGACGACCAGCAGCGCGATCGCGGCGGCAGCCTTTTGGCCGGCCGGAAGCGAAGGGAGTTCGAGCGTTTGCGATGCGGCAGCCGATCCGCCGGCCAAGACCGTTCCGGCCAGCAGGAAGATCAGCGCCGACAGCAGCGCCCACTGAAAAGCTTCGTTGCGGACGGCGCGGCCACGATCATCCAATTGCCCGCGGACCAGCGGCGCGATGTGGGCGTCGTAGATCGATTGCAGGTTCAAAACGCCAGTCCCGGCGGGAATGTAGGCTCCCTGCGTCGCTAGCGCCATGTCGCGGAGCGTCTGGCCGTCGAGACGCGTGACGACGGTATCGCCGTTCGCATCGCGAACTGTCTCCTGGACACCGGTTTTCGGATCGGTGATGCGGATCTCGCTTCCCGATTCGTCCCCCAGACCGATCGCCAAAATCTTGATGCCACGCTCGGCGGCCGCCTTAGCCGCGTCCAGCGGATGCGAATCGTGGTCTTCGCCATCGGTGATCAGGACCAGTAATCGGGAGACATCGCTTTCGCTGCGGAAGCCTTCGATCGCTTTGCGGATCGGTTCTTCCAGCCGCGTTCCGCCCCGCCCAACGCTGTTGGGGCCCGCCCCTTCGAGGATCAACTTAAAGAAGCCGAAGTCGGGGGTGAGCGGGCACAACACGCTGGCGCGGCCGGCAAAAGCGATCAGACCAACTTGGTCGCCATCGAGATAGGTCAGCAGGTCGGCGAGTTCCGCTTTGGCACGTTCCAAGCGGTTCGGCGCGGTGTCTTCGGCGAGCATCGATTTGCTGACGTCCAAGCAGACCATCACCTGAGCGCCCACGCGGGGCGTCTCGACATAATGCAGTCCCCACTGCGGCCGCATTAACGCGACGACGACGCTTAAACCCGCCAGTCCCAAGCAACCGATACTGGCCCAGCGTCGCAGCAGCGATGGGCGGCGAACCAATCGCGATTGCATCGTCGGGGACAACATCCGCGACAAGACGTCGCCGCGGCGTTGGTCCAGCCACAACAAAACCGCAACGGCGGCCAGGACGATCCAAATCGCCGCGGACCACTCTGGATTGGCAAAACGAAAATCAGACAACATCACGGCAGCGTCCTAAAGACCGTCGATCCCAACACAACCGCAGTTCCCATCAGGCACAGCCCCAGCAGAGCGAAGGTGCCATAATGTTCGGTGTACTGCAGATAACGAAACTCCGTCACCTTGGTCCGTTCCAAGCGATCGATCTGCCCGTAAATCTCGCCGAGCGCGTCGATGTCGACAGCTCGGAAATATTGACCGCCGGTGACGTCGGCGATCTCGGTCAACGTCTCTTCATCGATCTCGACCTCGGCACGAACCAATTGCATCCGCCCAAACGGATCCTGCATCGGGATCGGGGCCAGCCCGTTGGTCCCCGCTCCGATACTGTAGACCTTGATATCATTTGCCGCCGCGACCTCAGCCGCCTCTTTCGGTACGATCGCCCCGGCGTTATTAACACCGTCGGTCAACAGGATCACGATCCGCGACTTCGCCTCGCTCCGTCGCAGTCGTTCGACCGCCAGTGCCAGCCCGTCGCCGATCGCTGTTCCATCTTCATCCTCGCGGCGGACCAGTTCCAAATCGTCCAACATCGCCACGAGGTTGCCATGGTCCAACGTCAGCGGGCAGAGGCTGTCGGCGTAACCAGCAAACGCGATCAGCCCGATCGTATCGTCGGGGCGTCCCTTTCCGGCGGTCCCCTCTTCTCCCAGCACAAACTGGCGGAAGACTTGTTTGACGACCTGCAATCGGTCGACGCTTTGATCGTCTTTGACCAGATCGCGGGCGTTCATCGAACTGGAATGATCGACGACCATCATGATCGCGACCCCTTCGCGGCTGATCCGCGTTTCGGCATCGGGCGTCCGTGGACCAGCGATTGCGATTGAAAGGGCGATCAACGTGAGTGCCATCAGCAGCGCAGGCAGCTTTGCCAGGCGAACACGAACGCTGCGTGGCCCCTGATCGAGGATCGCCAACGACGAATAGACAAGCATCGACGGTCGCCGCGAGGCCCAGACAAAGACCAGCGGAGCCAGTAGCGACAGCAGCAACAACCACGGATCGCGGAATTCGATCTCAGACATTCCGCACCTCCGTCGCCGCAGGTGTCTGCGGTTCGCTGTGCTGTGGTTCGTCCTGATCGAACTCCATCAGCGGCGCGTTCTCGCGAGTCTCTTCCAAGAACTGGCTGGCTGCGTCGATGCTGCGTTGGATGTCGGCATCGCTTGGCACCGCACCGGCGAACTTGACAAGATCGGCTTGGCGGAGGAACTCGCGCAACAGCGATTGGTGGTCGCGGGTCATATCGGGTGAGGCTTGCAGGGAGTTCAAAAACTCTTCGGTCGTCAGTTCGGGAGCCCGCAGTTCAAACCGGTCCTCCAAATAATGGCGGACCAGATTCGACAGGTCGACGTAAAACGTATCGATCTCATCGGCCGAGATGCGGGGCTGGCGAAGCAGTTGATCCAGCCGCCATCGCGCGACTTCGTAGGCGCTCTTGCGGCGGCGTCTCCGCTGCCAATCGGTATACGCTCGCCAAGCAAATGGCGAGGCGGCGGCGCAGACGGCGACCAGTGCCAGCACCCACGGCCAGCGAGCCGGCGCTGGGGGCTGACGCGGTTCGAGTCGCCCCAGCGGCGGGTTCAGGTCGGCGGCGACATCGTCGGGAAGGACCGATTGCACCGTGAAGGGGATCGCGTCGGTCAAGATTTCGTAAGCGTCGTAGCCCTCGGGAGCTTGCCGTTGGTCGGGGCGATTGTCGACGTATTCGATCAAGATCGGCGGGATCGCTTGTTTACCCGAACCGGCCGGTTGCAGCCGATATTGCTGCGATAGGATCGTCTTGCCCGCATCGTCGATCGCTTCGCGAGGGACAAAGTCGACGATCGCAAAGCGGTCCAACGCTTCCCCGAATTCGGGCATTAGGACTTCGACATCCTGTTCCGCCTGGACCTCGATCCGCAGCGTGACCGGATCGCCGATCAAAGGCTCTGGCGGATCCAACGAGAGCGCGACCGAGACCGGCCCCGACTGGCTGACCTTTTCGATCGGTTGAGCCCAGCCGCTGCGGGGCGTGAGCGAACCGATGGCGATCAAAGCGACGAGCGCTAACAAAAACGTAATTCGATTCAACGATGCATCCTCCGAGAACGCATACGAAAGAACCGCACCAAGGGATCGACGACGCTTTTCGAAGCGTCGATGTGGATGAAGTCGATGCCGGAGCTTCCGAATGAACGGCGCAGTTGATCGATTCGATCTTCGGACGCGGCGGCGACGTGATCTCGGAAGGCGACCGATCCGGTATCGTACCGCTGGACGCGGCCCGTTTCGGGATCGGCGACGTTGACCATGCCGACGTTAGGAATCTCTCGCTCCTTCGGATCGGTGATCAGCACGGCGATCACGTCGTGCTTTCGGTTGGCACTCTGCATCGCTTTTAAATAGCCGTCGTCCAGGAAGTCGCTGATCACAAAGCAGACCGATTTTCGCGACGTCACCGACATCAGGAACTCCATCGCGCCGCCGACATCGGTCGCTTGCCGACCCGTTCGAAGCCAAGCCCGACGTCGACCGAAGGGCAACCAACGACGAGGCCGCTTGGCAGGCGTGGTCCCCGATTTCGTTTCGACGTTGCCGTGGGCAAGGACTTCGCGGACGACTCGCAATGAATGTTTCTGGCCCTTGCGCGGCGGAATGTATTGATCGATCCCGCCGTGGAACAGGGCCAGCCCGACCTTGTCGTCGTTCCGCGTCGCCGAAAAAGCCAACAGCGCGGCCAGTTCCGCCGTCGCTTCGCGCTTCGACCGCGTGGCCGATCCGAAGTCCTGGGAGGCCGAGACATCGGCCATCACCATCAGCGTCAGCTGGCGCTCTTCGACATACCGTTTGACAAACGGTTCGCCCGTACGGGCCGTCACGTTCCAGTCGATCGTGCGGACATCGTCGCCGGGGACATAAGGGCGGACTTCGTCGAATTCGATGCCGCGTCCTTTGAAGACCGAGACGTATTGTCCGGCCAGCACATCGGCGACCTGACGCCCGGTTTGGACTTGGATTTCGCGGACTCGGCGGATGATCTCTCGAGGTAACATGCGTCGATCGTATGAGGAAAGGGGTATCGAATCAATGCGGCCCCAACGGGAAAAAGGTTCGCTAATTTTTGATTTTTCGCAAGACCGCAAGCAATCCGGGCAAACCGCTGCCAGCAATGCTAAAGGCAGACAACGCACCTTGAAGCTCCTCTAACGGAACGCCTGGGCACGCCGTTACCTGCAGCAGCTGGGGCTTCGGGCAAGGGGTAGATCCCCACCACTGCTGGCCCCCAAAAGCTCGGTTGACCCGATTTAATGTCGATCTATATTTCAGTCTCTCCATCGTCTCGGGTGGATCCTACGCCGCAGCCTCTCGTGGCTTGCCGGCCCGGCGCATCGGCGGTTCTACCGCAGCGACGCCCTGTACTCTTATTTTTTGATCGCGGATGGTCGACGTTGGGTGCATTTGCAGCACCTTGCTGAATGTCAACCAATCGACCCTTGGCGATCGCTATTTGGATTTGAAATGCTCAATTTCTTTGCTCGCCAATCCAGTTCTATCAAAAACGATGTCCTGTCGGGCGTCACCGTCGCGTTGGCCTTGGTTCCCGAAGCGATCGCGTTTGCATTTGTCGCTGGCGTTTCGCCCCTGATCGGCCTCTATTCCGCATTTTTCATCGGTTTGATCACCGCTGCATTTGGCGGCCGTCCGGGGATGATCTCCGGTGCAACCGGTGCGATGGCCGTTGTCGTCGTCGCATTGGTCGCCCAACATGGCGTCGAATACTTGTTCCCAACCGTGATCCTTTGCGGACTGCTTCAGATCGCGATCGGCATCGGCCGCTTGGGCAAGCTGATTCGGATGGTGCCGCATTCGGTGATGCTCGGTTTTGTGAACGGTCTAGCGATCGTGATCGGCTTGGCTCAACTGGGCAGCTTCAAAACACTCTCTCCTGCGGGCGACTTGGTTTATCTGACCGGGCCTCGCTTGGGAGTCATGTTGGCATTGGTGGCATTGACGATGGGCATCATCTGGTTGTTGCCTCGCTTGACCCGCGCGGTTCCCGCGTCGCTGGTCGCGATCTTGACGGTAACGCTGTTGTCGATCGCGATCAATCGCTCGGCCGACACCGAGGGAAATATGTTGGCGACGGTTGGTGACATGTTGCGAACCAATACCCAAGCTGCCGCGATCGCCGAAGCCAAAGCGGACGCGATGGCACTGGATTCGACGATGCCCGTGGTGCACAACGTCCGCTTTGCTGCCGCCGACGAAGCCGTCGCCGCGACCACAGCGGTGTCGATCGACCCAACGGTTGTTGGCGAAGCGGCAACCGAAGAATCGGGAATCAGCGGTGGCCTGCCACGGCTGTTCTTCATGGAATACGAAATGGTCCCGATGAACTTCGAAACGCTGCGAATCATCCTGCCGTTTGCCGTCGTCTTGTGCGGCGTGGGGCTGATCGAATCGCTAATGACGCTGACCTTGATCGACGAGATTACCGAAACACGAGGTCAAGGAAATCGCGAATGCATCGGCCAAGGAGCTGCCAACATGGTCTGTGGCCTATTCGGCGGAATGGGTGGTTGCGCGATGATCGGCCAGTCGTTGATCAACGTGAACTCCGGCGGCCGCGGCCGGCTGTCGGGAATCACCGCGGCGGTCTGCCTGCTGTTGTTCGTCTTGTTCCTGGCTCCGTTGATCGAACAGATCCCGATGGCCGCATTGGTCGGCGTGATGTTTATGGTGGTGATCGGAACGTTCGAATGGGCGTCGTTGAAGATGGTCCGTCGGATGCCACGAAGCGACGTGTTTGTGATGATCCTGGTCTCGGCTTACACCGTCTTCATGCACGATCTGGCATCGGCGGTGATCCTGGGCGTGATCGTTTCGGCACTGGTCTTCGCCTGGCAACACGCGACTCACCTGGGGGCCGAAGTCAGCCTCAACGAACAGGGGGGCAAGATCTATCAATTGCACGGTCCGCTGTTCTTCGCTTCGGTCTCGTCGTTCAAAGATCTGTTCGACGTCGCCAACGATCCCGAAGACGTCGTGATCGATTTCTACTTCACGCGGGTCTACGATCAATCGGGTCTCGAAGCGATCAACACGCTGGCGGAAAAGTACGAAAGCTGCGGAAAACGCTTGCATCTGACGCACTTGAGCAGCGAATGCCGGACGCTGTTGGACAAGGCGGGCGATCTTGTCGAGATCAACCTGTCGGAAGATCCTCAGTATCACATCGCGACCGATCGCCTGGCGTAGTCCGCCGGCGCGTGGCCCACAACAGGCCCCCGATGCCGACTTCGACCGCCAGGAAAACAAGCCTGGCCAGGATCGCAGCGACCAGGGCGGGGACCAGTCCAAAGCGGGGAGCCAGCAGAGTTGAAAGAACCAGCTCTCGGACTCCCGCTCCACCGGGCAGCAGCGAGATAAATCCGGCGACCATCGCCAGTGCGATCGCTGCAGTGGCAAGCATGTAATCCTGCCACGTGAAAGCGTCGACCATCGCGCCGGGCGTCGCTTGGATCAGCAGTGCGAAGGACCATCCGATCGCGGTCCACATCAACAGCATCCAGCCCCAGCCACAGCCGATCAAACGCCAGTCGATGCCGGCGTCGTCGAGCCCCTTGTCGCTGCCGAATCGCGATTCGGAAATCTTGCGAACGACAAACCGGAACAGCGAAGGCAACGTCGGGACCGCGGCGCACGCCGCCAGGCCGATCGCCAACAACGTGATTCCGGTCGGCATCCGCAGACAGACGACAAACACTCCCGCGACCGTCCCGCCGACAGCCATCATCAACAGCGTCTCGATAAACGCAGCGACCACGGCAACGCCAGCGCGAACGTTCGGCCCCGCGATCGCACCGGTCCGCAACACGACAACCATCGCTTTGCCCGGAACGTATTTGCCCATGTGGCCGAGGATGTGGGCGCGGACGGCATCGCCCAGTCGCGGGTGTTGCTTCATGTGGCGGAGCACTTGATGAAAGAAGAGTGCGGCGGGAAACAGGCTGGCTAAATAGACAGCCGCAGCGGCGGCGACTCGCCACCAATCGATCGCCGCCAGACGCGGCTGCTGTGATACCCAACGTTCGCGCCGCGCTTGCAGATCGGCCCGCGCGGCGGGATCGGTCGTGCTTTCCAGTTGCTGGTCAAGATCGGCGATTTCACCGCGAATACGATCTCGATGTTCCGCCAATTCGCCGGCGGCCGATCGAATCGTGTGCGCCAGCCCGACGACAACCGCCAGCGCGATGGCGAACTTTGCGATTCGCAACAGCACCGTTTTTCGAGAGGGACGGGATCGAGAACCGGCGGCGTTTTTGGATTTCACAAGCGAATCAATCTGTCAGTGCGTTGCATGCGGCGGGTAAAACGGGACAATTCCAGTCTACTCGATTCATCATCTTTAACTGAAGACGACCGAACCATGACCGATTCCGAAAACGCCGACTTGCCGCGATTTGGTATGTATCGATTCATTTCGATTGCGGTCTTGATCGTGGTGATCCTGGTGACAAGCCTGCTGTTCTACCGCGTGATGATCAACTTCTTCATCCCGCTGTTTCTCGCGGCACTATTGGTCGTACTGTTCCATCCACTGCACGACTGGTACAGCAAACGCTTTCCCGGCCGCGCCCATACCGCTGCCACGCTGACCACCGCCACGGTTCTGTTGATCGTGTTGCTGCCCGGTTGCATTCTGTTGGGAATGGCGAGTGTCCAGGCGACGCGAATCGTTACCGAAATCAATCTGGGAAGCATCGACCTCGCGATCGCTCGCAGCTTGAAAGCCGTCGGGCTTGAGTTGCCCTGCGCGACCGAACTGGAAGCTGTCGACGACCGTCTGATGCAAGTGAACCAGATGTTCGATCTGCAGCGCGAACATGTTCAAGTGGAGAAACAGTTAGCTCAGTTGAGGAACGAATTCGGCACTCTGGAACAAGCGCTTGTCAATCGCGATGGAGGCATCCACGCGGCCTACTTTGAACAAGTCTCCACCGATATCGACGAACTGAATACGTACCTTGCCGAAGCGGTTGCCAGCCTCGATGCGACAAACGTGGAGCCTGCCGTCGAGGTGGGCGAAGCGACCGACGAGACCGATCCGACCGCTGATGAAATGGACGAACTGCTCCCGGCCAATCGCTTCCACATGGCGGTCGCCTCGATCACTCGCGACTATGGCAAGTTCAAAAACACGATCTCCGGCGGACCGTTCCTGGGGCCGATCCGGCAGGCGGTTAATCCGACGCCGGAAAAAAGGGAGACTTGGATTCGCGAAGTGTTCCATTTCATCCAACCTCGCGTCGTTTCGGTGACGCAAGCGACTGCGGTCTTCGCCGCCAAAGCCCTGTTTGGATTGATGATCCTAACGATCTCGATCTACTTCTTCCTGCTCGACGGGCCAGGGATGACCAAGACGATCATGGCGCTGTCTCCGCTGGACGATCGGTATGAAAAAGAACTGCTGATCGAATTCGATAAGGTCAGCCGAGCCGTGGTGTTGGCGACCTTCTTGAGCGCTCTGGCTCAAGGCGTGTTGGCGACGATCGGTTATTACTTCGCGGGGATCGAATCGATCGTGCTGCTGTTCCTACTGACCTCGTTCATGGCGCTGATTCCGTTCTTAGGAGCGGCTTCGGTTTGGGTGCCATGCTGCCTATGGTTGGCGTTTGTGCAAGACAACCTGCCCGCTGCGGTCGGGCTTGGAATCTATGGGATGATCGTCGTTTCGATGGTCGACAACATCATCAAACCGCTGGTGCTGAAAGGGCAATCGAACCTGCATCCACTGTTGGCGCTATTGAGTGTGCTGGGGGGCGTACAGGTCTTTGGACCGATTGGAATCTTGATGGGCCCGATGATCGTCGTGTTCCTGCAAACGCTGTTGGAAATTTTGAATCGCGAACTGCTGCACATCGACCAACAACACCCAAGCGCCGCCGCGTCGCCGGACGCCAACGCCACCGCGTAAAACGGTATCGCACCGCTGGAAGCACCCGCCGCCGCAACGGCGACGAGTCACCAAACAGGCCGCAGGCAGGCGGAGATAACATTGCCAATTCGCTTAGACTCTTAAGAAGATCCGCTGACGATACAGCCAATAGGCGATCAGCCAGAAGACGATCATTGCACTGATGGGAGCGACCAACGCGCCCCACATTTGACTGTCGAATGCGCCCGGCAGGACACGTTCGAACAGACCGCCGAAGTGGGCTTCGACTCGGCCAGCGGTCCAGCCGCGAATCAACTGGCCCATCATATACATCAGCAGCGAATTGACGCCGATCACAACCAGCGGGAAGGCGAGCTTCCGCAGTGGCAGTAGATCGAACAGCAGATAAAACAGCGCGAGCATCGCGATCACATAGCCGCCGCTGAAGAGAGTCCAGGACGGCGTCCAGATCCGTTTGACGATCGGGCAGATCGTTTCGCCCGCTGCGATCCCCAGCCCATAGGTGACCGCGGCCATCAACAACAAGATGCCAAACTTGCGCCACGGCGAGGTTGGCCCGATCAACAGCCGGCCGCACAAGACTCCCAACAGCATCGTGGCCATCGATGGGATGAAGTTCAGGGTCACGTAGCCTCCTTGGTTAAATAGAAACTCGTCATCGCGAGGCAGTGCGTTGAGTAACCGCAGATCGACTTGATGCGCGATGTTGGCGTTTTTGGACCATGGCTTCCAAGCTCCCTGAAAGACGGTATCCGGCGTCGCCGCGACGGCTTCGAAATCGTAGTTCGCCGGAAGGTCGTAGACTTTGAAGAACAGCCCGTAGCCGATCAGGATCAATCCGATCGCAACGACTTGCCAGCCCCATCGCAGCGGCAGCATCAGGTAGACAAAGAAGTAGCCCAGGCCGATCTGCGACAGCACGTTAACGAAGGTCCAGTTCGTCGCATCGCGGCTGGCCGACTGCAAGAAGACGCCTAACAAGACCAACACCACCGCTCGGATCAAGGCATGCATGTGGCGGGAAAAATCGGATTGCCCCGAACTCTCGCGGCGAGCGAACGAGAAGGGCATCGCGACGCCGACCATAAACATGAAGGCGGGTTGGATCAGATCCCAAGGCGAGACGCCATAGCGATGGAACTGGCTGATCCATTCGGGATGATGAAAGTACCAGCCGAGGTTGGTCCAGATGCCGCGGTCCAAGATGTTCCAGATCGGTGCCGATTCGGGCAACGATGCCAAGCGAGCGATCCCAAAACCGTTGGCGGCCAACAGCAACATGATGAAGCCGCGATAGGCGTCCAGCGAGACGAGGCGTCTGGAAGAAGCGGCAGCCACGGGAGCCGCTGGCGTCTTCGGCGGCTGGGAACCCGGCAGGCGACTCATCAAGCTATCCGACGACGCGTTTTTCACGGTCGATGACATGAGGGGGAACTTTCGTTGCAGTGGGAGGACGGGAACCGGTGGGCGTGCAGCTTTTTTTAGCTTGGCAAATCGCGTTTGTAAAACGGATCGATGGTCGAGGATTCGGATTATGACGATTGCGACACGACACCGCAAAACCGTGCCAACCGATTCGAGCATTCGATGCGGTGAGGGAACGCGTAATTCCGATAACGTCAACGATCCCGGAACACCTTGCCCCACGCGGCGCGACATCGCGCCGATTCCCCGTGGACGGTGAGGCGAGAGCCGGCGAACCGCTGCAGCCGCTCGCTGCAGCACCACTCCATCCCGCGATCCAACCCATGACCGCCCCGACGCAACCCGCCGCCAATCGAGCCCCGTCGACCAGGCGAGCGGTTGGTGCTGCGACGTTGTTGGCGATCGTGGTCGTTTGTTTGATCGCGACGACAGCCAACAACTTCCGCCGCGAAACAGCGCCGCGGAAGAGTGCGTTGGGAGGAGATTTTCTGCAGGAATGGATCGGTGGACGGCTGGTCGCTCGCGGCGATGCCGAACTTCTCTACGATCCGGCAACGACCGATCCAATGCAGCACGACGCCGCGTTGGTGGGATTCGAGTGGCCCGAGTCGGAGTATTATCCGATGGTCTATCCGCCCGCTTGGTACGCGGCGATCAGTCCGTTGTCGCGGATCGAATACCCGAGCGCGTGTTACGTTTGGCTGGCACTGTTGGCAGCCAGTTTGCCGGCACTCGCTTGGCTGATGTCGCGAGGTTTACAGTTAAGAACGGGGCAGGTGGTTGCGATCGTGATCGGCTTGGTCCTCTTTCCTCCGGCGATGCAGAGCCTGGTGATGGGACAGAAGAGTCTACTGTGGCTGGGCGTTTGGGTCGGAGTGTTCGCATTGTGTCGCAGCGGCCGCGAGGGCTGGGCTGGGACGTTGTTTGGTTTGATGTTGATGAAGCCGATCTTGGTGCCGGTGTTGATCGGAATGATGATCGCCCGACGACGGTGGTCCTTTGTTCTTGCAGCCGCCGGATCGGCTGCGACGATCGCAGCGGCGTCGTTGTTGTTTGTACCGGTCAGCAGCTGGAGCGACTACGTCGGCGTTGTCGCCGGCGTGGGAACGTATCATCAAACGGCAGGCTACTCGACCGATCTGGCTCAGAATCTGGGAGCGTTGTTGATGACAGCAACCGGTCCCCACCGAGCCGTCTACTGGGGCTTGTTTGCCGCCGGCGCGGCGATCGTGATCGTGCTGATGGGACGCGCCGCGCGAATTGGAGAACCGCAAACCGATTCGCCACAGAGCGTTTCCCCGTTGGACGACCGTTTTTGGATCGCGACGGTGTTGGGGACGATCCTGTTAAGCCCTCACTACTTTGCCTACGACCTGACACTGCTCGGCTTGCTGCCGATCGCGATCGCGTGTCAGGGGCGGTTGAGCGAAGCGATGCCGTGGATCGTCGCCTGTTTTGTCGCGACCGCGATCAACGATTCGATCGTCCAAACCCTCGGCTTTCCGCCAACGCCCGTCGTCTTGTTGGCGATGCTGGCGTGGTACGGCCGGCCGCCGATGACGCTAGTTGCTGGCTGTCCGGCGGGACGCTAGGCTGACCTTTTGCATTCATTTAACGCCCTTTTATTCCAGGAACGACGCGTGGATCTTTCAGAGCTTCGACAAGAGTATGCCGGGCAACCATTGGATGTCGATTCGGTCGACCCGAATCCCTTCCAACAGTTCACCGCTTGGTTCGACCAGGCGTCGACGGCTGAACTGTTGGAACCCAACGCGATGGTTCTGGCGACTGTCGATGCCAACGGGCGTCCGAGCCAACGGACCGTGTTGTTGAAGTATTTTGACGAATCGGGGTTCGTCTTCTTCACCAACTACGGCAGCCGCAAGGCGCAACAGATCGCCGCCAACGCGCACGTCTCGCTCCTGTTCCAATGGCTGCCACTACACCGACAAGTCGAGGTAGAAGGCGTCGCGACGAAGGTCTCCTCGGCGGAGTCGTTAAAATATTTTCTGAAGCGGCCGCGGGAAAGCCAACTGGGGGCGTGGGTGTCGCGCCAGAGCGAAGTCGTCTCGCATCGCCAGTTGTTGGAGGCGAAGCTGCAGGAGATGAAGGCGCGCTTTGGCAAGGGAGAGATACCGTTGCCGAGCTTCTGGGGAGGCTACCGGATTGCCCCGACTCGTCTCGAGTTTTGGCAAGGGGGCCCAGGGCGTTTGCACGACCGAATTGAATTTCGTAGCGACGGCCGAGGGGGCTGGGATCGCAACCGCCTGGCCCCCTAAGTGAGTGCCCGCACGTGAGTTGCCGCGAAATCGGTGTGGTAATCGCTCCGCAGCACGGTGTAAGATGGATCGACCGAACTAGGCCGAAACCGCTTCGTTAACCTAAACCCTCCAAATTTGCCGATGTATCGACAAGCATATCTTTCCATTTTGCTAGCTGTTGGTTTTTTGGTCCTGCAATGCGACGGGGCGTCGGCACAACAAAACTGGGCGAAAGAGTTATTTGTCGAAACCCAACACGACTTTGGGGCGGTCAGTCGCGGATCGATGGCGGAGTTTCACTTCGACTTTAAAAACACGCTCGACAAAGACCTATTGATCACAAAGCTGCAAACCAGTTGTGGCTGCACGCAACCTTCGATCGCCAAAGGCCGAATCGCTCCCGGAGAATCGGGGACGGTCGTGGCGAAGTTCAACACAACGTCTTTCACCGGACAGAAATCAGCGGTGGTGACCGTGGTCTTCGCCGAACCGCAGCAGGCGGAAGTTCAATTGAACGTTTCCGGCTTTATCCGTACGGATGTCGTGGTCGAACCTGCGGAGGTCAATTTCGGCTCGTTCCGCGATGGCGATGCGAAACCCGTCACGCTCAAGATTTCATATACCGGAAGTGGCGCGTGGCAGATCCAAGACGTACGCAGTCAGTTCAGCCAATTGCAAGTGTCGCTACAACGCCGCGAGAACACCGGACGTGGGATTTCGTATGAAATGAAAGTTGGACTGAAGAAGGACTCTCCGGTTGGAGAATTCCGCGAACGGATGACCCTGATCACTAATGAGGAAAAGAATCCCACGATCGCATTGGATGTGATCGGTCGGGTCGAACCCGATTTGATCCTGACGCCGGCTTCCTTGAACCTTGGATCGGTGCCCAAGGGGGGCATGGTCAGCAAACGATTGGTTTTGCGTGGCCCCGAAGCGTTTGAAGTCAAAGACATCAAGTGCAAAGATCTGCGGTTCCAGTTCACCAAGCCCGAAGGGAAGAAAGCATTGCATTTTGTCAATGTGCAGTTTTCGTCGGGCCAAGTTCCTGGAAAAATCTTTGAATCCATTGAGATTCAGACCGATCTCAACGGTGGCAACAGCGCCACCTGCCCGGTTTCGGGCGAAGTCATGTAGTCGTTCCCGCTCTGTCAGGAGGCGTTGAGCCGTGTCCGCTATTACTGTTCAGGTTAACCCTCCCAGCGGCACAATTCTGTTGACGCGTCCCGATCAACGGAATGCGTTGGATCGATCAGCCATCGAAGCGATTTCGCAAGCGTTTTTTGATCTGCATCAAGAAAAAAAGGTTCGTGGCGTCATCTTGACTGCCCGTGGTAGCCATTTTTGTGCCGGCCTGGATTTGAAGCAGATGCACCAGACCGCCAGCGGTGATCCCAAAGATGCGCTTGATGCATGGCACGACGACTGGACCCAGTTGCGGGATTTGCTGGAGACGATGCTACGGTTTCCCAAACCGATCATTGCCGCGGTCGATGGGACGGTGTTGGGAGCCGGCCTGGGGCTCGCGTTGGCCGCTGATTTAATTGTCGCCTCGCCAAACGCTCGATTCGGAGTACCTGCGGTCCGCCGCGGACTGATTAGCGGGGTTGTTTCACCCCTGTTGTGTTTCCGCAGCGGCGGCAAGACTGCGGCTCGAATGATGTTGACCGCACAGCAGATCGATGCCCAGGAAGCGCTACGTCTGAACCTAATCGACGAGATCGTCGATCCCGACGCCATTTGGGTTCGCGCCAACGAACTCGTGGGCGAATGCGCCGCCGCACCGGCTGAGGCGATTCAATTGAGCAAGCGTCTGTTAAATGAAACTGTCGGAGAAACGCTGCTGATGCAGATGTCGGTGGGGGCCGCGATGGGAGCGACCGCTTGCACCACGGAGGCTGCGGCCGAGGGATTGGCGGCGTTCATCGAAAAGCGTGAGCCAAACTGGCCTTAGCTGGCTGCGTCGACAGGCTGTCGGTTGATCTTCAAACAGCCAAGGCTCCGGTTCGCAGCGGACGGCGGTTTTATGGAATGCTTCGGAAGAGCAGAGTAACCACGGAAAAATAGTGGACCGCTGCGGTGTTCCATCGGCCCTGGGGAAACATTAACCTATGCGGTTTCGTTTCCCCCTGAGGTGCCACTTGTGACCGACAAACTGCCTGAGACGCTCGATCCGCCAACCCATCGGCTTGGCATGTTACGCTTTGCTGGCCCGGGAATGATCGTGGCCGGATCGATCGTGGGCTCGGGCGAATTGATTGCGACGACCAAGACGGGGGCAGAGGCGGGTTTTCTACTGCTGTGGTTGATCCTGCTGGGATGTGTGGTCAAGGTCTTTGCCCAGGTAGAGTTCGGCCGCTACGCGCTCTCCAGCGGCAAGACGACGCTCGATGCCCTGTCGGAAGTCCCCGGTCCACGCATTGTAGGTCGTGGGAATTGGTTGGTTTGGTTTTGGTTCGCGATGTGGTTCGCATCGATCGGGCAACTGGGAGGCATCGTTGGCGGCGTGGGCCAATCGCTGGCGATCAGCGTGCCGTTGACGTCCCAGGGAACGCTTTACAACGAAGCGGAGGATGCGCGGATCAGCCAACGATTGATGCGAGTCCGTTCGATTGAAAACGCACAAGAGGGAGCCGAGACCGCCCACGAAGCCGCTCAGGCCGAGGCGTTGAGCGCCGAATACGCAGAACAATATGGTGCCACGCAAGTGGGGAATGAAGCGAAATTGAACCCGCCGCCGGACGCCAAAATCTGGGCCGCGATCGTGGCAATAATCACTTGTGGTTTATTAGTCGTCGGCCGCTATCGGATGATCCAGTCACTGTCGATCACGCTGGTTACCGGCTTCACCCTGCTGACGATTTACAATCTTTTCAAGTTGCAGGCGCAGCCCGATTGGAGTGTTAAATCGACGGAATTCTTATCCGGTCTACGCTTCAGCTTGCCTCCAAAATCAGCGGACGTTTCGCCGTTAGTCACGGCGTTGGCGACGTTTGGCATCATCGGTGTCGGTGCCGCAGAGCTGATCGTTTATCCCTATTGGTGTCTGGAAAAGGGTTACGGCCGCTTCACCGGACCACGCGAAGACACGCCGCAATGGCATGCACGGGCAAAGGGATGGATGAAGGTACTGCGATTGGATGCCTGGGGTTCGATGATCGTTTACACGTTTTCAACGATGGTCTTTTACCTGTTGGGAGCGGCAACGTTGCATCGCGCTGATCTCAACCCAAGCAAGGATCACATGGTGCGCACGCTGGCAGCAATGTTTCATCCGGTGTTCGGGAACTGGGCATCGATCCTGTTCCTGTTCGGCGCGTTTGCCGTACTTTATTCAACGTACTTTGTCGCCAACGCTAGCCACGCTCGGACGTTTTCCGATGCGATCCGCGTGATGGGTTTTATCCGAAGCGACGAAGCGACCCAACGGCGTTGGGTCCGAGGACTCAGTGGCTTGTTCCCGATGCTGTGTCTTGTCTTGTATCTGCTGTATCCCAATCCGGTTCACTTGGTTTTGCTGAGCGGATTAATGCAGGGGTTGATGCTGCCGATGTTGGGCGGTGCTGCGCTGTACTTCCGATATCGACGCAGTATTGTCGGCCTCGAACCAGGCCTGCTGTGGGATCATTGCTTGTGGCTATCGGTCTTCGCGATGTACGTGACGGGCATCTGGACGGTGTATTCGAATTTATTCGAATAGGATGAGCCGCCGATACCGCGACCTGCCGTGTGCCATCGGTTCGCGGATCCGATCGGCTCAAGAAGTCATCTGAGCCGAATTGTCATTCGATTGGTACCGTTCCAACAAGCGATAAAGCTTGCGACGATGAATCCCTAGCTTCCGAGCGGCACTCGCTTTGTTGCCATTCTCCTTGGCAAGAACATCCAAAACGTGGGCTTTGGAAATATCATCCAGGGCGATCGATTCGTTATCTTGATCGTTGATGTTGAACCGGGGACGTGCCGTTTCGTGAACCTCCGATCGGACGGCAGAAGCGCGACCGGCGATCTCGGCAGGCAAATCGTCAAGCGTGATCATATTGGCGTCCGCCAACACCGTCGCGCGTTGCAGAACATTACTCAGCTGGCGCACGTTTCCAGGCCAATCGAAACGGTTCAGTGCCTCGCGAGCCGACGCTTCGATCGTCCATGGATGGGGCAGAAAATGATCGACCAATCGATCGATGTCCCCCGTTCGCTGGCACAGCGGAGGCAGATGGATCGACAGGACATTAATCCGGTAATACAGATCCTCGCGGAAGTTACCCGCTTGCACCTCTGCCGCAAGATCACGATTGGTCGCAACAATGATCCGCACGCGGACGATCCGTTCCTGGTGACCGCCGATGCGCCGCATCGACCCATCCTCAAGAACACGAAGCAATTTGGGCTGTAAGGCGAGTGGGAGCTCGCCGATTTCGTCGATGAACAGCGTGCCTCCATCGGCGATTTCGAACAGGCCTGGTTTATCCGTCGTGGCTCCGGTAAATGCTCCCTTTTGATGGCCGAACAGCTCGCTTTCCACCAGCAGATCCGGTAACGCCGCACAATTAATTGTCACGAACGGTTGGTCGCTCAGGTCGCTGTTTTGTTGAACCGCGCGGGCCACCACTTCCTTGCCTGTCCCGCTGGCGCCTTGAATTAAGACAGGCTTGTCCGTGGGGGCGATACGATGAATCAATCGAACCACTTCGCGCATCGAGGGAGAATTCCCAATCATCGTCAGCGCCGGACGTCGCCGAAGGGGAACGGGCTTGGGAGCTTTGCGATCGAGTTGCAGTTGACGATGCTCCAACGCCGCCAAACAACGTTCCTCAAGGTCTCCCATCGCACATGGTTTGGTTAGATAGCCGAAAGCTCCTAACTTCATTGCCGATACGGCAGATTCGATTGTTCCTTGTCCGGTCAGGATTACGACTTCAATGGTACTGAGCGACCGCACACGTTGCAGCAGCTCCAGTCCCGACATGCCCGGCATGTTCAGGTCGAAGACGGCAATATCAAAGTCATGCTTTTCACATTGGCTGATCGCTTCGGCCCCACTGGAAACCGCGGTCACGTGATGCCCTTTAAAATGCATCCAGCGCACAAACGCGTCGCGAAAGACGGCGTCGTCGTCGACGAGCAATAAGTTCATGGATCTATCTGACATTTGAATATTTCACTGGTTTCGTTTCGATGCGTCGGTTCGCCGAAGAGGTGCTCGCAAAATTAAGTCATGTGTCGCAAATCGATTTTGATCACAGCTTCACCTTGTCACCTTCGGCCACGGTCCTTTTGGGCACGCGTTGGGTTAACCAAAGCCCCTGCGGTGCGCCACGGCCCGGAGGACCACAACGACTGAAATACATCGACTTCCCATCGGGTAACAAAAAGAATGAATGCGATACCGGCGAATTGAGGTGCTGCACTTCGATTTCGCCTTGGTTATTGCGTTGGGCAAGGTATTGTCGCATCAAGGGGTGCCCCGAATGACCGACGTCATAGCTGCGAACAAACAACAACGTCTGATTATCATCGAGCAATTGAGGATGTCCTTCGAAGCGGTCCGTATTGATGGCGTTGCCCAAAGCTTTCGCTGGCGTCCACGGCGAATTCAAGGAACGACGATGAGCGATCCAAATGTCCATTGCACCGGCCTTCCCAACAGGTCGCGAGGAGCTGAAAGCGAGTGTCAGTCCACTGGGAGAAAAACTGGCGTGCATCGCGTTGCGTTCCAACTTCAATTCGCTGTTGAGTTCCTTTGCACGCTGCCAAGGCTCATCGCGCGACTCACGATGCGAGATGAACAAATCAAGTTGTTTGTCGCGGCAAGAGAAAACCATGCTGAGCCCATCGGACGAAAGTCCTGGACTGAATTGGAAACGCGAATCGTTGAGATCCTCTGGAGGGACTCGGACGGGCGCTCCAAAAGATTGATCGATGCTGTCGCGACGACATTCGTAGATTCCATGTGTTCCATTGCGTCTGGAAAAGAACATCATGCGGCAACCGTCCGCCGATAGCGTTGTCTGTGAATCCTCCGATTCGCTGTTGATCTCGGTCCCCAGGTTGATCGGTTCGCTCCACTCGCAATCGGCCGAAAGCAACATCCCAACGACCCCTTCCACCGCCACATTCGAAGCCAGCGTGCTTGGGGATCGCACTTCGGTCGCTGCCGGCGTCTCGGAATGCGATCGCCGATCATCTGGCTCCAAGCGGACCTGCAACACGGAACGACCGTTGCGTTCGATGGAGACCAATTCTCGTTTGGCCAGAACTCCATCTTTCATGACGGCGACTTGATGCTGGCCTGGACGAAGCGTGAGTTCGGCGATACCTGCGCCGCGGACGACGACTTCTTCGCCGTCAATCAAAACTTTTGTATTGGGATCATCGGTTTCCAGGACCAACGTTCCAGCGCCGGTGGTCAATCGAACCACAGTCGAGACCAATTGAGTAACCCCGGTCGCATCGGAAACGCCAACGCCGATAATCAGCGTTAGCAGCAAACCTGCCGCGATGGAGACGCATTGATTTCCGACGCCCGAATACAGGCGGGTGAGTCGAGATGGCATCGCGGAGAATCGAGACGAGTTGCTCGCAGACGCTGTTGGCAGGCGAGGAACGCAGCCCTGTTCCAGGTCCGTCAGACACCGCGCCAATAGTTCGCTAACTTCCGTCGCCGATCCGTAGCGGTCCGCGGGATCTTTCGCATGCAGCTTGGAGACGATCGCAATCATCCACGTCGGAGTCTCGGGAATGACTTCGTCCAGCGCCCGTGGAGTCTCCTCGGCCACACGCTTCATCACCGCGTGCATTGTTGGTGCGCGAAACGGCGGACGTCCGCGGAGCATTTCGTAGAGCACGCTTCCGAAACTGAAAAGATCGGCGCGGTGATCCAAGCGATGCCCCAACACTTGTTCCGGAGCCATGTAGAGCGGCGTTCCTGCAATCAACCCGCTGTGCGTGATGCTTGCATCATCGCTGGTTCGAGCGAGCCCAAAATCGGTCAGTTTGGCTCGTGCTTCGGCCTTGTGCCCCAAGAGAATATTGCTTGGCTTGACGTCCCGATGAATCACTTGTTGTGCGTGGGCCGCAGCCAGCCCGTCGGCGATCTGCTTGCCTAGACGAAGCACATCGACGAAATCCAAAGGCCCGGTTTGCAAGAGATGTTGTTGCAAGGTCAGCCCCGAGACATACTCCATCACGATGTAGGGAATCGGCGACTCTTCCACAGCGTAGATCGCGACGACGTTCTCGTGACGAATCGCCGCCGCCATCCGCGCCTCGCGTAGGAAGCGTTTCCGGGCTGGCGAAGTCGCCGCGTAGTCGACCGAAAGCATTTTGATCGCGACCGTCCGCTGCAACTTTTCGTCCAACGCCTTGAAGACTGTCCCGAAGGCGCCTTGCCCAACGATTTCCAAGAGATCGTAATGCGCCAATCGTCCCAACGAATCGGCACGGGTCGATGATTCCAAATACTCCAAGATTCGCGTGTCGCCGAACTCAGCATCGGTGCCCCCCGTTTGCGAATCGCTTGCAGTCTCTTCAAGCCGCGTCAGTTTGCCAAACAACGGCCCCATCGCTCCAGTTGTCGACGGCATCAGTTGCTCGATGGCTGGCATGACAAGAAATTGACTGCCGCGTTCATGTGTTTCCAGCAACGTCTCGACGCGGGTCCGCAACGCGTGATCTTCCGGACACAATCGCTTCAATAGGGACCGGCGCGCAATCGGTGACTCGACTTCGAGTACAGAGATGAATAGTTCGCGTTCGGTGCTGCTCATAACATGGCCATTAGGACGAGACAAATCGATCCATCGATATCTAATGCGAGGTTTGAACCCAGTTTACGCCTCAAAATCTTTTTTTGTATTTGCTTCCATTTCCAGCACGTGCGGCATTCTCCCAGTTTTATGCAACGGGCGAATTTCGAATCGCCGTTCAAATACCGCCACCGCCACTCCGCAAACTGTCGCTTGTATTCCCTGCATGCTGCAGCGCCGTGGCGACTTAGCCTCCATTGCGGCGAAACTTTCAAGACCTTCACTCAGTGCGGACAGGACGTCACCAATCTCCCTTCTCCAATTCGATCAATGCCCTCCATCTTTCGATACGAACGCAGCTCCCGTTGCCTCGGCGAAGCCACTTGATCGGCAAGATCGCGCAGCTTTGTTCCATCCAATCGAGTCGCCCCGTCGCGATAGCATCTTTACATTGACGAATGCATCGTGAGCGTTTACCGGACAATTCAAGCGGCGGAACGCAAAGGCGGACCGGTTTGCCCTGTGCTCCGTCTCTTGTTTCTCAGTCGCTTCCCCTACCAGTATTCAAACCAACATTACTCGTGCTTGCATTCTTCAACACCCGCCTCGTCTGCCAAAGATCCAAGTCGCCTACCCCCCCGTCGCGCTCGGCGCTGAAGATCATCGTCTCACCATCGGCAAGCAACCAGAAAGCATTTTCGACCGGCGAATCGATCGGGTAGACGTCGTAGTCTCCGTGACTGTTCAGCACCGCGAGATGCAGTCGGAACACCTGCCGCTCCCGCCCCTCCTCCTTACCTCCACGGGTGAACAAGAGGGTTTGTCCATCGTCAAGCAACTGAGGACTTGCTTCGATGCGATTTGAATTGACCTGATCCCCCATGTGCTGCGGCGCTTGCCATGGGGCGTCGATTCGATCTCGGTGCGCCATCCAAATCTCGTACCCTCCCAGTTGGTGGTGGCGACGTGCCGTCGTGAAAATCAGGGAGAGACTGCTTGGGGAGAGCCGGGCATATAGATCAAGCTTACGTGGTTCATTGATCTCCGGGCCTAAAGATGTTGGGGGCTCCCAGGGCTGGTCGCGCGCGGCGCGATGCATTGTGTACAAATCCAACTCTTTCACGGGCCGCGCCGCACCGACGACCGTCAATCCATCGGAACTGATCCCCGCTCCATTGATGATGAATGCTCCCGTCGCATGTTGATAATCGGCGAGGCGCGCGGAAGTGAAAGGTGCACTGACGTCATCGCGCGTTGCCTCCCAAAGATCCGCGATCCCCTTGCGACTGGAGTAGAACACCATGCACAGTCCATCCGCCGTGAGTGTCGGTTGGGAATCTTCGCCACGGCTATTGATCCCAGAGCCTAAATTAACCGGTTCGGTCCAGTGATAATCGGGGGATGTCAAACGCTCGACCAACTGGGCGGCAATTGTCGAAACAGGTTCGCCATAGGGGGACGATTCGGATGGTGAGGTCGCTGGCAAATCGACTGCGGCCGGGTCGAACTCGACCACGACGCGTCCGCCGCGAGTAACCAAGACGGTTTTGCTGGCGATCTGCTTTCCGGCAAAAAAAGCCGACACCTGGTGCTCCCCAACCGCGACCTCCTTTGCCTCGAATGCGTCTCCCGGTGCGTGGCCCAGCTTGCCATCTAAATAGACCGACAGCCCCGGATCGTTGGATTGCACGGCGAGCATCCCCGTACCACGGAACCAAGTGGTGGTGGACTGCACCAATCGCGAGCCGCCAGTCCATTCGACGAACACAAATCCAAAAATCAAGAACATGGCGACAGCAGCGAGAAACGATAACTTCCCGGCGCCAAGCGACTCCGCCAGAAAGCGGCGTTTTGCCGGCGTCGGCTTGTACCGCGGCACCTCGGGAATCAAGCCTTGCTGCCATTGCTTTTCACAAGAATCGAGCAATTCGCTGACTTCGGTAGCGGTAGCAAAGCGATCGTCAGGGTTTTTCGCGTGCAACCGTTCGACAATCGCTTGCATCCAGCTTGGCGTCCCTGGAACGATCTGATCCAGCGGTTGCGGAGTGTCGTCGGCTACCCGCTTCATCACCGCCAGCATCGTCGGCGCACGAAACGGTGGACAACCCGCGAGCATCTTGTAGAGCACGCTCCCCAAACAGAAAAGGTCGGCGCGGTGGTCCAGCTTTTTCCCAAAAGCCTGCTCCGGTGCCATATACATCGGTGTCCCCGCGATCATTCCGCTGCGTGTGATACTTGCATCATCGATGGCTCGCGCAAGGCCGAAATCAGTCAACTTGACTCGCCCGCTTGGCCCGCTTTCCAGCAGGATGTTGCTCGGCTTCACATCGCGATGCACCAATTGCTCCGCATGCGCCGCGGCCAATCCATCGGCAATCTGCTTGCCAAACTTCAGCACGTCGGCCAACTCCATTGGTCCCTGTTGTTCAATCCGTTGTTGCAATGTTACACCAGAGATGTACTCCATCACAAGATAGGGAACCGGGTCTTCTTCGACAGCATGAATCGCAACGACGTTTTCATGCCGAATTGCCGCAGCATTTTGCGTTTCTCGCAAGAATCGCTTTCGAGCCGCCGGGACGACAGCCATATCGATCGCGATGATCTTGATCGCCACCACACGTTCCAGTTTCTCGTCAAAGGCTCTGAAGACGGTACCGAAGCCCCCCCGCCCGACGATCTCCAGTAGTTCGTAGTGAGACAGTCGCCCGAGCGAATCGGCGTTCTTGGCAGGCCCCAGATAGTTCAACAGCAAATCGTCGAGCGGCTCCCTGCCCCTCGAGCGACACGCCGCTCCCCCTTCCTCCCATTCTTCTCGCCGCGTCGAGTCACTGCCGTAGAGTATCGCCCGTTCCGTCGATCCGCTTCCCCACGTAGCGATTTGCTCGAGGGCTGGCATCTGCAGAAACTGCCCACCGCGCTCATGTGTCGCCAGCAGCGACTCGACGCGGGCGCGCAACTGGTGATTGTCAGGGCAAAGTCGCTCTAAAAGTGCTCGTCTCGCTTCGGGAGCATCGATATCCAGAGCGGAGACAAACAGGTCGCGTTCAGAGCAGCACATAAACTGGAGACCATAAGGACGAGAGACAACAATCCATCGTCAAACAATGCGAGGTTTGAGAGCAAACTACGCCACAAAATTGTTTTTTGCTCCTCTAGGAGACGTGCCCGTCGAGCGTTTGCTGCAGCCAAGCCCTCGCAAAAGCCCAAATCCGATCTGCGGTCCGCGGAGAAATATCCATCGCGTTGGCGGCCTGGACATTCGTCAGCCCTGCGAAATACCGCAAATTTACCAATTTTACCGCTTCGGCATCGATCGCCCCCAGACGCTCCAATGCCTCATCCAAGGCCAGAATGTCTTCGTTGACTTCGCCCGCCTGCAATGGAACTTGGTCGATGTCATGACGCTGCATACCGCCACCGCGTTTCACACATTGCTTGCTTCGAGCATTCTCGACCAAGATCCGACGCATCGCTTCGGCGGCTGCGGCAAAGAAGTGACCACGCCCCTCCCAGGTCTGCGGTTTCTCGATATCGACCAACCGCAGATAAGCTTCGTGAACGAGCGCTGTCGCCTGAAGTGTTTGCCCCGCCTTTTCCTGCGTGAGCCTTCGAGTGGCGAGATTTCGCAATTCGGCATAGACCAACGGCAACAGTTCGTCCGCCGCCGCAGCATCTCCGGACTCTAATTTATGCAGGATAGCAGTAACATCGGACATGCAACTTCCCCTTCCCTGCTTTGATATGAGTCTTGGCCTTACCGAATCCCAGCACGCTCCACGCGGAGCCCCCAACTTCATGTCGGTTTCAAGTCGTGTTCCAACTAGAGGAGTCTCGCCAGGTTGCGCGATGATCGCGTGCTGCATGCAACAGCACGAACGAGTGCTTATCAATTGAATCTCGCCCCCGCCCCGACGTCGATTCAACGACACACTTTACTCATCCGTCATTTCGCGCCCTACTGCTTGGAAACCGACGAAACAGATATAAGACGGAGCGCCCCCCCACTACTGGCAACCTTATGTTATAGAAATCCCCCAAAATCTCAACCCCCGTGGCCCCCCCGTCGGAGTAGCAGCCAAAGCACAGGCAAGAGATCGGGCGGCAAGCCACCGCCCGACGAGATCAGGAAGCAGGAGCCCCCGTTGGTCGCTGCAAAGGAGTCGCAGCAGGTTAGCCCAATGGCAGCGACACACTTCGTTTTTCTTGGGAAGCTTTGTAGATCGCCAGAATAATCTCAACCGAACGCCGCCCCTCGCGACCATCGACAAGCGGAGTTTCGCCCGACTCGATTGCTTGAGCCACGTCGGTGAATACGGCAGTATGCCCATGATGGCCGATCGCTGCGGGGTCGGCAGCTCCTCCACCGGTCTTATTTTTACCGATCATCTCCTCCTGCACCCGGCGGTCTTCATCCGTCATTTCGGCGAATTCCCAGGTCTTGATATCCTCTTCTTCCAAAACGGCGGTCCCAATCGTACCCGAGATTTCGATCCGCTTCAGACTGCCAGGAAAGGCAGCCGTCGATGCCTCGATCACTCCCAACGCGCCACTTTCGAAGCGAACCGTCGCAACGGCGACGTCTTCGACTTCGATCCGCTCGTGCGCCAGCGTCCCGGTGCAAGCGGTAACCTCGGTGACAGGCCCCATCATCCAGGTCAGCAGATCGACGGTGTGAATCGCCTGATTCATCAACGCACCGCCACCATCCAATTCCCAAGTGCCCCGCCACGCGCCGCTGTCGTAATACTCTTGCGTGCGGAACCATTTCACGTAGGCGTCGCCCATCGTGATGGTGCCAAAGCGACCACCGTCGACCGCTTGCTTGATCAACTGGGAACTCTTGTGGAACCGGCTCTGCAGCGTGACCCCCAACTTGACTCCCGCCTTATCGCAGGCATCGATGATCTTGTCGCATCGTTCCAGGGTGACTTCCAATGGCTTTTCGACGACAACGTGCTTGCCCGCTTCGGCCGCTAGCAGCGCCGGCTCCATGTGCGCTCCGCTAGGCGTCGCGATGCTCACCGCAGCGACCTTCGGATCGGCCAACATCTCTTCGACCGATCCGTAACAAGCGATTCCCAGAGGTTCGCCGAAGGCTTTGGCTTTTTCCAGATCGCGAGCACAACAGGCGACCAATTCCACACCCGGCGCATCGTTCAATGCCTTGGCATGAAAGTTCGCGATCATTCCACAGCCAATGATTCCAAATCCGATCGACATTTAAGATCTATCTTTCAACGTAAGAGGGTTCAGCGGGAGAGAGGAGGGAGTCTTTCACGGGGCCCAGCAAGCAACGCTGCCAGCCGCCGATCGCCCGGCATTATAAGACAATCACGGCGGATCGTAACCGCCGGGATTCCAGGGATGGCAGCGAGCGATTCGCCAAACGCCTTTGCAGATTCCACGCAGCACGCCGTATTTGCCGATCGCTTCGATCGTGTATTGGCTGCATGTCGGACTGAACCGGCAATTCGGCCCCAACATTGGACTGATCCAACGTTGATAGAAGCGGATCGGAAGGATAAACAGCCAACGCATCGCTTTCGGTTGGACCCCGTCAAAGGATTCGAATCAGTTTAAGATTTCACGTCACCGCTAGGCCGCTGCCGCGTCGCCCGCCAGGCGACGCCAAGCAATGATTTGCGAATCGCCGCATGCTCGGCAACCGCACCGCGGCGCGGCCGGACGACAAAATCAAAGCCTTGCGGCAACTGGTCCCGCTGCGTCCGAAACGCTTCGCGAATAAAACGTTTCCAGCGGTTGCGGACGACGGCGTTGCCCGCCTTCTTAGGAATCGTGATCCCAATCCGGCTGAAACCCAAATCGTTAGGAAGCGTATTTAAGACCAGCGTGTTGTCGGTCGCGACGCGGCCCCGACGAATGATCCTGCCGAATTGCTCGGGCGTTTTCAGCCGCAGGGTTTTGGGGAATCGTTGATCTATCACCAAATCAACGACCGACGCGGCTGTATCGGATTGCGTTCTTCGAACTTGCGAATCCATTCTTCGCTCTGTTCGTCGATTTCGGTGGGCAACTGGACACGCACTTCAACATACAGGTCGCCCGAATCCCCCTTGGGATCGCGGACGCCTTGTCCCTTGATTCGCAACCGCTTGCCATCGCTGCTGCCCGGTGGAATGGTCAGCGAAATCGTTCCGCCGGGAGTCGGTACATCGACCTTCGCGCCGAGTACCGCTTCGCCGATTGTCAGCGGCAGTTTCAGGTCCAAGTGCTTTCCGCGGCGTTGAAAATAGGGATGTGGAGTGACGTTTAACTGCAAGATCAAGTCGCCAGTCGGTCCGCCATTGGGGGACGCTTGACCTTGGCCGCGCAAGCGAATCTTCGACCCCGTTTCCACGCCCGCCGGTATCGTCACCGAAACACTTTCAGGCCCCGTCGGCTTGCTGATCCGGATTTCCGACTTGCCGCCCAACACGGCAGTGTTGAACGGAATCGGCACCTCTTGGCGAACGTCGCTACCACGCGTTTGCCTCGGCTGCCGCGGTGCGCCTCGCCCCGCCCCTGGGTGCCCGCCAAAAACCTGTTCGAAGAAGTCGCCAAACCCTCCCTGGAATCCGCCACCTCCGCCACCGCGGCCGCCAAAGATCTGTTCGACGTCGACTCCTTCAAAGCCGCCGCCATCCCAAGCGCCACCGCCAGCGCGGACGCGCTCGAAATCGCTGCCGTAGCGATCGTAAGCACCGCGTTTTTCCGAGTCGCTCAGGACGTCGTAAGCCTCTTGAATGCGCTTAAATTTTTCCTGAGCGGATTTGTCGCCAGGATTCAAATCGGGGTGGTGTTTGCGCGCGAGCTTGCGATAGGCCTTTTGGATTTCGTCCTTTTCAGCCGTCTTATTCACACCCAGTACTTGATAGAGATCTTCAGCCATGCCTTGCCGTCTGTCTTCCTGAAATTGTTCCAACGCACGACGCCACGAGCAATCGCATTGTAATCTTATAAGAAAGCCCCTCGTGAACGAAAGCCGACGTCGCGGAATCGGCCTCCCCTGACCCATCGTAAATCGTTGCAGACAATGCATTTAGCAACCTTCCCGAGACGTTCGCTCGCCATTGCGGTGCTGCTATGCGCCATTGCCCCCTTACGCTTCTCCGACGCCGCCGGGGTTCTAAAGCTCCAAATTAAGGACCGCCAAACCGACGAACCCGTTGCGGCGCGGGTGGTGATGATCGGCCCCCGAGGCCGTGAAGTTCCCGTCCGACGCGCCACCGAAGCTGGAGTCGGCTGGGCGATCGACGGGCAGATCGATCTGGAGGTCCCCTCGGGCGATTTTCAGTTCCACCTGACCCGGGGCCCCGAATATCGAATCATGACGGGAAATTTCCAGATCGACCGCACCGCGGAGGATTCGCATACGATCACACTGGAACGGTTTGTCGACACGCAAGCTGAGGGTTGGCTCTGCGGTGACCTGTTCGTCGATCGCAACCTGCGCGACCTGCCGCTTTTGATGCGCGCCGAGGACCTGGACATTGTGGCCGTTGCGAATCGAGATGGCGACGGGCAACCGATCGCGCAGGGCAGTGAAACAACGCGGGCCGCCGATGCCAACAGCGAAACAATGGACATCGCCACTGACAATATGCGGGATCGCCGTGAAGGAAGTGGCTTGTTGATTGTGGACGCCGATCCGGCGATCCAGCCTGTCGATGCCGACGCCCCCAGCAGCCTATTGTTTCGCAACGCCCGTGATGCCCCTGGGGCTCGGTTCGTCGTCGAAAATCCTTTTGCTTGGGATCTGCCGATTTGGTTGGCCAGCGGCAAGGTCAACGGCTTCGCGCTGATGGGTGACTTCCTGCAACTGGACCGCTCGGTCACTCGGGTCTCCAACGGACGTCCGGCAACAAAACCTGAATACAACAACCCCTTGGGGCTTGGTTTCTGGGCCGATGACATCTACCACCAACTGCTAGAGGCAGGGTTCCGGATCCCGCCCGTCGCTGGCAGCGGAAGCGGGTATCGAACGATCAAGAACCCGCTGGGATACAACCGTGTCTATGTTCAATGCGGTGAACAGGTCTCTCCCGAAGCGTTTTGGAGCGGCTTGTGGACGGGCCGATCGGTCGTGACCAACGGACCGCTGCTGAGACCAAGGCTGGACGCGCAGTATCCCGGCTACGTCTTTACCAGCTATGGGAACGAACCGCTAGAACTGCAGATGGACTTGCAACTGGGCACGCGCGATCCGGTCGACTATCTGGAGGTCGTCTACAACGGCAAGGTGATCTACTCGGCGCGGCTGGAAGAATTCAAAGACAACAAGGGGATCATCCCTGCATTCACTTTTGATCGCAGCGGATGGGTCGTCGCCCGCGTCGTGACCGGATACGAAAAGCACTACCGCGCCGCGGTCTCGGCCCCGTGGTACATCGTATTCCCCGATCAGCCAAGGATCAGCCGTTCAGCGGCCGAATTTTTTATCGACTGGCTGCAGCAGCGTGAGCAGATGCTGCAAAAGAAGTCGCCCGAATACATTCGCAGCGTAGCACCATTCATTCGTGCAGCCCGTTCGTTCTGGGACGAACGTTTACAACAGGCGACGGTCGATTGAGAGTCGGACGTCCGCTGCGAGGCAGGGCGGAAAGTTGCTTATATAAAAAAAGAAACCTAGCTAGGCATCCGGGCCACGCTAGGCAATCAGAGATTGTCAGCCGCATCGCCAATCAAATATCGGCGAGCGACTGAAATTTCATGTTTTCAGGGCTATTCGTGTCTTAGTAGCGATCGTCACGGCGTCCGCCGCGTCCACCACCACCGCCGCCGCCACCGCTGCGACCACCGCCGCCACCGTAGCCGCCGCCACCACCGCCGCCGTAGCCGCCGCCGCCACCGCCACCGCTGCGACCACCGCCGCCGCCGCCGCCACGGTAACCACCGCCACCGCCGCCGCCACGATCTTCACGTGGACGGGCTTCATTAACGGTCAACGAGCGACCGTCGTGTTCTTGTTCATTGAGGCCCGTAATGGCCGCTTGCGCTTCCGCGTCGCTTCCCATTTCAACGAATCCGAAGCCTTTGCTTCGGCCAGTGTCGCGATCTGTGATGACCTGAGCACTTTCGACCGTACCGAACTGAGCGAACAATTGTTCCAAATCGGAGCTTGAGACACCAAAGCTCAAGTTTCCACAATACAGTTTCCTTCCCAACACAAAACTCCCATGCATGGATGGACAACCAGCCGTCTAACTTTCTGGGCTGTAATAGAATCAGATCTCTCGGGAGATCCATCGAGTGGTACGAACGATACTTGCGGGGCCAGGTGATCCGGCTACGTTTCCACGAACGTCCAATCTCGTATTGTATACTCGAACCATGTTCACCCGCATACCCCCTGATTCCTAGGAAATGTAGCTATTTCTTAGTATCAATGCGGCTTCATGGTGGTGGTTAGCCCTCCCCCGCCAGTTAAGAATGCTGGCATTCCGTTATCCCGATGCGGCGGGGGGCTTCCAATCCAGAAGGGTGATCAGCTTTGGGCAGCTAGCATATTCTTCATGCTTTCGCTCACCAGCGTCTCAACGCCAGGCGAATAATCAAAGACTTCGACCGAGACCCACCCCTGGTAATCGACGTCAGCAAGCGCTTCGAAAATCGGGGCGAAATCGATCGCCCCCATCCCCGGCCCCTGACGATTTGGGTCGTTGGCGTGGAAGTGGAGCATCAGATCGGCGTTTTGGCGAATCAACCCGGCAATATCCTCGGTTTCGTCGCTCATCGCCTTCACATCCAAGTGCAGCCCGATGTGTTCCGAACCGATCATCTCTCGCAATTGCCGACCTTGGGCTTGGGTGTTCATGAAGTTCCCCTCTTCATGCCCCAACGGCTCTAGGGCGATTCGCACGTCGTTCGCTTCCAGGGCAGGCACGACTCCACGCAGCACGTCGGCGGCAAATTCGTAGGCCTGCTCCATCGACGCCCCTTCGGGAACGTTCCGCTGCTGCGGCGACCCTAAAACCATCACCTTGCCGCCGAGATCTTTGCACAGGCTGGCAAGTTCGCAAAAGTAGTCGGTCGTCGCCTTCCGAACTTCGGCGTTGTCGGTGGTCAGATAGAAGCCTTCTGTCTTCGCCAACAACCAATGCAAGCCGATGACTTCAAATCCCGCCGCTTCCACCTGGCGTCGATAATCGCTTCGCTGTTGCGCCGAAATCGCCCGAGCGTCGTTTGCCAGCATGAACGGCGCGACCTCCCAGCCGGTGTAACCGAGCTGTCGAGCCAGTTCGAGCGACTTGTCCAGAGGCCAGTCTTGAAACGTTTCATTGCAGATGCCGTATCGAAATTCTGCCATCGTTGTTGTCCTTTGAGCAGAGCCCGTTGACACTGAGAAAAAGAGGAAACAGGCCCGGAACGCACCGCACCTAACATATCGAAACAAGATTCCGTTTCGACCGCGCCGCAAATCGCGCCGCGAAGAAGAACCGCCTGGGGCCGTAATTGACGCCGCGGTTAACCTTGGCCGTCGACCAAGCTCTTAAGCATTGGGAATTTGGCGAACACCTGGTCCAGCACATCATCGCCCGCTTTGCTCTTAATGAATCCGATCAGCATCGTCACAAACTCGCCCAGCTTATCTGTCGGCAAGCCTTTTTCAGTCAATGCGGCGCCCATCTCCAACGCGTTGCCAGCCGATCCACCCAACATTCCACTGGCCATCCCGGCAAGTTTACCGAGCAGACCACCGCCAGATTCGCCACTGTCGTGCGTTGCGCTAGCCATGATGATCGAATCGAGCCCAGGGATCGCAGAGGCCAAGCTTTTAAAGGTGGATTCGTCGACGTTTGCCTTGATGATCTCCATCGCTTTGCCCGCGACGCCTTGAGCGGTGGAGGGATCGATTCCCAGGCGGTCGGTCAATTGTTGAATCAGTTCGTCCATGGAAGCACCTTGTGTATGGATAGGATCACGAACAGCGCAAGCTCTCTTTCCGCAGCTTCGATCGGCAAGCGGGACGATCGCGGTTGGGACCCGGAGCGAGGTCGCGGCGTCTTCCAACCACAGCGGTCGGCATAATGTACCGGACAAACAAACCGCCCGAAAACCCCGCGAGCCCAGCGCGGCGGAGATTTAATATTGAAGGCCACGTTAGGATGACGCCATGGGGTCGCTACTGCGGCGGCGAGCCGACGCCAACGATCGACCTTAGGGGGAGATCTCGCCTATAAGAAGTCTCAGCGGCCAGCGACCTTCTCGCCCATCCGCTCGCCCAAACGTTTCAGCGTTTCGCTGGCGTCGTTTTCCACTAGCCGAGCTTGGATGATCGTCGGCTGAGACCGGTCGTCCCACGCCGACGAAAGTGCGGCGTCGAATTCCGCTTCGGTGTCGACTAAAAATCCCTTTCCGCCACCGAGAAGCTCGGGCATCTTGTGATAAGCCCATGGCTGGATCTCGTTATATTCCCAGTCGCCCGCTTGCAGATAGCGTTCGGTCCCATAACCGTGGTTGTCCAGGACGATCACGATCGGGCTGCACCCATTGCGGACCAAGGTCGACAATTCGCATCCGGTCATCTGAAACGCGCCGTCGCCAACCAATACGACCACGCGATGGTCGGGCCTCGCCGCCGCGGCACCGACTGCCGCCGGAACGCTGAAGCCCATCGAGGTGTAATAGGCGGGACTGAGGAATTCGCCGCGATCGTGAGTCACCAATTCGGTCGCCGCAAAAAGTGCGTCTCCGACGTCGGCGATCACAACGGTATCGAGATCCAAGCAGGTGTTCAGCCGCGACATCAACCGGCTGATCCGCAGCGGTGCCGTTGGTTCGATCTCAAACGGTTCGCGGTCTCGATGGAAGGTGATCGCATCGGGAATCGTTCGCGTCGTCGGCTTCAGGTCCAAGGAGTTCAGCCGGTCGAGGAACTCGCCCAACGCGACGTTATGAAAATGGTGATGCGAGATCTGCAACGCTTCGCTGGTCGCGTAGACACATTTGTCGAGATCGAGATTGGCGGTGTAGATGCCAAGATTGATGTCGGTCATGAAGGTGCCCAACAGCAGGATCAGATCGCTCTGTTCGACAAACTCGGTCACTTCGTTGCGGCCGATTGCCCCTTCGTACAATCCGACAAACAACGGATGGTGTTCGCTGATCACACTTTTGCCAAGGATCGTCGTGGCGATCGGGATCTGAGTCCTTTCCGCCAACTCGACCAATTGGTTCTGCAATCCGAAGCGATGCAGTTCGACACCGGCGACGATCACGGGACGCTCCGCGGCAGCGATCCGCTGCGCCGTTTCGGCGGCGGCTTCGTCGATCGCTTTGACGTCGGGCTCCCACGTCGGCTGGCGGAACGAATGCGTGATCGGCGGGACGGCGTGGACCATGTCGCGCGGCAGTTCGATATAGACCGGACGCTTGAATCGGTCGGCGGCATCGAGCGCCCGATCGATATCGGCAAAGGCGGTTAGCGGATCGGTCAACTCCACCGCATCGATCGTCACCTTTTGGAAGACTTCCAATTGGGTGCGGAAGTCGCGGACCTTGTGGTGCAGCAGCGGATTGTTCTTCCGCTCGTTCATCCCCGGCGCGCCGGAGATCACAACGACCGGCGACTTTTCCGCATACGCACCGGCGATACTGTTGCAGACGCTCAGCCCGCCGACCGAATAGGTGACGCAGACAGCGCCCATCCCGTGAAGTCGCGCGTACGCATCGGCGGCGTATCCGGCGCAGTCCTCTCGCGTGCAGCCGATCACCTTCAAGCGACTCTGTTCCAGCATGCTGTAGAACGACAGGACGTAGTCGCCGGGGATCCCAAAGAGATGCTCGATTCCGTAATCGCTAAGCCGCCGGATCAGGTATTCCCCGATCGACAGGTTAGCCATCGGACGACGCGACTCCGCCGCTCCGTTGTGATTGGACTCCGCTTTTAACATCGTTGTACCAGCCTTTCGGTTTTCGAGAAGACACGATCCCTGGAGTGCATTTTATGCCCCTTGCGATGTGGAGGACAATGTTTTTGGGTTCCGGCGACGCGTCATTGCGCCGTCTCTCCACGTGCGAAACGAGTACAAAGCGTGGTATAACGGAGGCTGGACAGGCTGCAGAATCGAGTCGATTTTACGATGGAGGCAATGGATTGATCCCCGCAGTATTGATCGCGAAGAAACGCGATGGACATCCGTTGAACGACGCCGAGATCGCTTGGTTCATCGAGGCCTTTACGCGCGGTGAGGTCTCCGATCCGCAGATGTCGGCGATGGCGATGGCGATCTGTTTGCGCGGCATGACGCCGCAGGAAATCTCGGCGTTGACCGCCGCGATGCTGGCCAGTGGCGAATCCTTGCCGCGCGACACCTCTTCGGTTCCGCGAGTCGACAAGCACAGCACCGGCGGCTTGGGAGACAAGGTTTCCTTGATCCTTGCGCCGTTGTTGGCCTGCTGCGACGTGCAGGTTCCGATGATCAGCGGCCGCGGGCTGGGACTGACCGGCGGCACGTTGGATAAACTCGAATCGATCCCCGGCTTCCGCTGCGACTTTGATCTCGATCAATCTGCCCAGCTTCTGAAAGCCGTCGGCTGTCATATCGTCAGTGCCAGCGAGCGGTTGGCGCCGGCCGATCGCCGACTCTACAGCCTCCGCGATGTCACGGGGACCGTCGAATCGGTGTCGCTAATCACGGCCAGCATCTTGAGCAAGAAGCTGGCAGCGTCGCTGGACGCGTTGGTGATGGATGTGAAAGTCGGTTCGGGGGCGTTTATGAAATCGCACTCCGACGCGCTGCAATTGGCGAATGCGTTGGTCGAGACGGGAACCGAGATGCAGCTGCCTGTGTCGGCGTTGATGACCGATATGGATCAGCCGTTGGGACGCGCTGTCGGCAATGCGTTGGAGGTGAACGAAGTCCTCGATCTATTGCGTGGTCAGGGGCCGGGGGAAGTTCGCGAACTGACGCTGCAGTTGTCCGCGGAAGCCTTGCTCGCGGCGAAAGTCTGCACATCGCGTGACCAGGCCCTGTTGCGTCTGCAGCGCGTTTGGGATGATGGTTCGGCGATGGAGCGATTTGAAAAGATGATCGCTGCCCAAGGTGCCCGGATCTCCGGCCAGCTGCCGGTCGCAGCAAAGCACCCGATCGTGGCGCAGCGGGCGGGATTCGTCCACTTGATCGAGTGCTCGACGATCGGCCAATGTGTGGTCGATCTGGGAGGCGGACGTCGCAGCGCCGGCGACACGATCGATCCGGCGGTGGGGCTGCAAGTCGATGTCGCGATCGGCGAACGGATCGAATCGGGGCAACCACTCGGCTTCGTCTTCTGCAGGGATGACCAAGCCGAACGCTGGACGAAGGAACTGCAGCGATCCTTTATCATCGACGACGAACCGGTCGCGCCGCGGCCATTGATCATTCAACGCATCGAGTCGAAGAAAACATGAATCCCGACGACATCAACGCTTCCGCCGAAGATTCCGATCTGCTGACTCCGTTGATCGACGTCGCTTGCGACGTCCGCCAACAAGCGTATGCACCGTACAGCAACTTCCAAGTCGGTGCGGCTCTGCTGGCCGAATCGGGAGCGATCTACCGAGGTTGTAACGTCGAAAACGTTTCGTTTGGACTAACTCTCTGCGCCGAGCGAACCGCCGCCAGTGCAGCGGTCGCCGCGGGAGAGCGTGCATTCAAAACCTTGGTGCTGGTCACAACCGGCAGCGTCTCGCCGTGTGGCGCCTGCCGACAGTTTCTGATCGAATTCGGACCGGCGTTGGAGATCGTGATGGTCGAAGCGTCGACTCGCCAAATTACCCAGCGGATTTCATTGGGCGAGCTGTTGCCGAATCAGTTCAACGATTTTCGCGAGGGGTAAGTGCCATTGTTGGCGGTCCCGCAGACTGGTCCAGACCAAACGTTTCCCCGACAGCAATACCAGCACGAAGCATAAGCGAATTTATTCTCGGTTCGACGCCTGCAATGTCACTCACCAGCGCTTCGTGCTCGTAACGGCGACGGCTAATAGGCTTCGGGTTGTCGCCAGGCGACCAGCAGCGTCTTGAAGAGGATGCGGATATCGAGCCACAGCGACCAGTCGCGGATGTAGCGATGGTCGAAGTCGACGCGGCGTTGCATCTTGTCCAAAGTGTCGGTCTCGCCGCGACAGCCTTCCACTTGGGCCAGACCGGTGATTCCCGGTTTGATCTTATGACGCAGCATGTAGCCGCGAATCTGGCCGCGATAATGTTCGTTGTGCGCCGATGCGTGAGGCCGTGGGCCGACCAGCGACATCGAACCTTCGAGGACGTTGAACAACTGAGGCAGTTCGTCCAGCGACGTTTTGCGGAGGATCGCTCCGAGCGGCGTGATCCGAGCATCTCCCTTGGTCGCTTGGCGGACGACCGATCCATTGTCGCAGGTCGTCATCGAGCGGAATTTCCAAACCAGGATTTCGCGGCCATCGACGCCATAACGTCGTTGCCGGAAGAAGACCGGACCAGGGGAGGTCAGTTTGATCGCAGCGGCGATCATCAACATCGGGATCGCCGCAGCGACAAGAGCCGAGATGGTGACCGCGATATCAACCAGCCGTTTCGAGACGCCATCGACGCCGTACAGTGGCGATTCGAACACGCTGACCGCAGGGATTCCGCCCATGTTGGTCCATTGCGAATGCATCAATTCGAAGACGAAGAAGTCGGGAACGATGTAGACCGACGCGGTCGAATCGCTCAGTTTTTCCAAGATGAACTTGATTCGATCCTCCGCTCGCATCGGCAGCGAAATCATCACGATATCGAATTCGTTGTTTTGAGCTGCGACGATCAGATCGTCGATCTTGCCTAACAGCTTGGGATCGTTGGGGCCAAGGTCCGAACGACGCTCGGGATCGCGATCGTCATAAAATCCCGTCAACTGAAAGCCAAGGCCGGGGGACTGTTCGATGTTCCGCGAGACCTGAAGCCCAAGATCGTTCAATCCGGCGATGGCAACGCGTCGGGTGCCGATCCCTTGTTTCAAAAGCATCCGCTGGACGACTCGCCAAACCATCCGAATCAGGCAGATCAGCACCGGTGCCATGACGCACCATCCGAGAACGACCGAACGAGCGAAGTGCTGGCCGTAGCGAGCAAAAAACGCCAACCCGGCGATCACCGCCATGGTCAGTACCCACGTCGTCGTCACGCGAACGACTTCTTGATTCGCCGTCATGTCCAGGCCAGCGCGATACAGACCGGTGACATGCCCGAGCAACAGGAAGGCCAGGATTGCTGTCAGACCAGCCACGATCGCTTGGTTGTCAAACCAGCCGGGCGAAAGACCTTTGACGATGGCCAGCGTGCCGATGATGGCACCCCCATCGACGATCAATCGCAAAAATTCAATGGATCGCTGGCGGGGACGAATGGGAGTTAGCGATTGCATGGATCGGATCGATAATGACGGAAGGTTTGCGAAGTCGCGGCCGACCACTCACACGTCGGTGGCCAGCGAAACACGAAACTCTAGGTCAAAACCGAGCTTCCACCAAGAAAAACTGAGCCGCCACGATGCGGTTCCAACACCTGGGTCGCAGTGTTGGCAGGTCCGCTGACAAACGGCTCGATCTCGAATGGGGGAGCGGGCGTCCTTCAGCGATTAGCGAGGCGATTTGGGATACAAAACGTTCTCGAGGTTGGCTGGCAAGACGCGACGCGGTTCAAGCCCAGCAGCGACAAACAATCGGCTGACGCCGGTCATCAAGCGGTGCCATTGATCCAGCAGGATTGGCACTTCGAACTCTCCGGCGTCGTTGCGGCCGAGCCCACATTCGCTGACTTGAACGGTCGCGTTCAAGTGCAACAACGCTTCGAGGCACAGATGATCGCGACGGTCTTGTTCGCTGAGATCCGCGTCGTCGTAGATCCAAGCGTGAGCTGCCATCGCTTCGTCCATCAATCGCATCGCAGCGAATTCTGCGGTAGGAGCCGAGATGATGAGAGCTTGAGATCCGCAGCTTACGTAGAACTTTGCCATCGCAGTGTCATCCTTGAAAGGTGGATTGGATGTTGCCATCCGGTCGAACAGGAGAATCGTTTGCCAAGGTGAACTGTTTCGTTCCCCTCGACACCACTAATCATCGCGACCGGTAGGGACAACTTAGGTCACGCAGCGGAAAGGACTGGAAATTTACTGCTCGGCGGCTGCGAGAGTCGCCAATAAGTCTCTGCGGCGGGGTGACAAGCAACCTGCCCCCCAGATGTTCCCCAGCGAAAATTGTTAGCTAGCTCACGTTCGCTGTAGTGGCCGCAATAACCCGGCCCGCGGTCCGTTTTTTCTGCGTTAGACCGTCTGTTTAGCGTTGCTATGGCCATGTTCTCGGTTCAATCTATGGGTAAACTCACAGCAGCTAGTGCCCAGCCCAATAGTTCGGCTTTATCGTCAGAATAGGAACACTCGTTATTTCGTCCGATATCTCCGCCAGTTCTTCGATCGAATCTCCCGAATCGGAAGCGACGACGCCCGATGGGAGCGTTCTTTCGAAGCGGCGTATTCGCTCGCTCGCCAGCGCGATCGCCGCAGCGTTCGGAACTTTTGGATTCTTCGCGATCCAAGGGATCCTGCTCGCGCGCCTGCTGGGACCCGAGGGACGCGGAGCTTATGCGACGATCGTTGCCTACCCACAAATGTTTTTGTACATGGGCTTGCTGGGATCGGCTGATATCTTTGCTCGCTTGGCAGCCAAGTTGCCAGCCTCGGCGGACGACGCCGCGGCCAGGCGTGCTGCGATGCGTTACGGTCTCACGACAGGAATCGTCACCGCGGCGGTCTGTGTTCTATTGGCCTGGTTTGCGTTGCCCGTCGATAAACGCTACCTCGCCCCGTTGGCATCCTTGGTCGCATTGCCCCTTCCGCTGCAGCACATCCGCCTGGCGGTTCAAGGCGTCGATCATGGACGCGGCTACTTCTACCGTCTCAGTTCGTTGCGAGCCGCCGCGGCCGCGTTTTTCCCCCTGCTTCTGTTGGGCATGTGGCTGGTCGAATGGAACGATCTGCGCGACGTGACCTGGGCTTTTGTCGGATCTTGCGTCGCTGGCCTTTTATTGTGCCAAGTCGGGATGCGAGGCAGTTGGTTCGGGCCGACGCAGCAATCGGTGCTCGAATCGCTGAGCGAAAATCGCGGGCTGGCGATTTCGCAAATCTCCGCCGAACTACTGGATCGCGCCGACTTGTTCCTAATTATGTTTCTCGGAACATTGACCGACCAAGGCTTCTACACCAGCGCGATCCCGATCGCCAGCACGATGATCATCGTCCCCAATGCGTTGGCGCTCTTCTCCTTCCGGCACGGTGCCGATCCCAACACTCCGTTGACCGCGGCGGGAGTGACCCGTTTTATCGCGTTGATGTTTGCGGGGCAGATCGCGACAGGATGCCTATTGGCGTTCGTGATCCCTTACGCCGTGCCAATCCTTTACTCACAAGCGTTTACCGGCACCGTGATGTTCGCCTGGTATCTGTTGCCTTCGGGAGGCCTGCGAGGAATGCTGATGACAGCCGATGGGTACCTTCGCGGCCGCGGCATGTCCACGCCGGGAATCACCGGGCGAATCGTGGCGTTGGTGATTCTGATCGGGTTGACGTTTGCATTGCAACCGCGGATGGGAATCTGGAGCATCCCCGTGGCGCTTGCCGCCGGGCAATTCGTCTGCTTGGTGATCGTCTTCTTCGCGATGTACCGCCAAACGCAAGCGAATTCGCAGAACAAGGTCTAGGGAGAACGTGCAGGTGCAACGTAGAGGAAAGACGTTTCGATCATGAATACGGAATTGCAATCGCATCCGAAACCAACGCGCTGCGACGCTCCGGTCGTCGATGCGCGGGTGGTTTTGTTGACGCATTACATTCCGATCTACCAGTTGCCGATCTATCGAGAGCTGTCGCGACAGATCCGCGACTTCCACGTGCTGTTGTCGACCGATGTCGAACCGAACCGGCACTTCCAGCCGCGTTGGGAAGGGCTGGACGTGACGCTGCAGAAGACGCTTACGCTGCAACGCCGTTGGCGACATTCGGCCGGTTTTGACGACACCTTATATGTTCACGTCCCCTACGATACCGGCCGCCAGTTACGGCGACTGCAGCCCGACATCGTGCTCAGTTTAGAGCTTGGGTTTCGCTCGTTAGCCAGTTCTCTGCATCGGATCTTGCACCGGCGCAGTAAGCTGATTCTGTGTACGTATATGTCGCAGCATACCGAACAGGGACGGGGGATGATGCGGGCCGCCGCTCGGCGATGGCTGATCGGCCGCGCCGACGCGATCACTTACAACGGCCCCAGTTGCTTCGATGTGCTAAGCGATCTCGGCGCCGATCCCAAACGACTGTTCCACTTTCCTTACGCGGCCAACCCCGACAGCATCTACACCGGCCCGCGGCAGTCCTCGGGTTCGCCAAGCGTCACGCGGATGTTGTACATCGGCCAGATGACGCAGCGGAAAGGAGTGGAGGCGATGGTCGAGCAAGTCGTCCGTTATGCGCAGCAGCACGCGGAGCAAACGTTCCAGTTGACGATGGTGGGAGAGGGACCGTTGCGTGAGTCGTTGAGTGCTGTCGCGACGCCAGCGAATTTGGGAATCGAATTCACCGGGAACTTGCCCAGCGAACAACTGCCGACGCTGATGCCGGCGCACGATCTTTTGATCTTTCCAACGCTAGCCGACGAGTGGGGCTTGGTCGTCAATGAAGCTTTGCATTCGGGGCTGCCAGTGATCGGCAGTCTGTTGGCACAGGCGAGCACCACGCTTTTGCAAGACGATCGCAACGGCTGGCTTTACGATCCTCGAGACGACAGCGGTTTGGCTGGCTGTTTGGACCGCTGGCTCGCTTGCGACGCGGCGACTCGCGGGTCTATGGCTCAGGCCTGCCGCGATTCGGTTCGCGATCGAACTCCCGCGTTTGCAGCCTCCGGTTTGATCGACGCCTGCCAATTTGTAATGGGCCATTCAACAAACGATCGATGCGATGATTGATTCGGGAAAACACAGTGTGATCGGCGTCAATGTCGACGCGGTCGACTATGAAGCCGCCGTCGCCAAGATCATGCATGCGGCGGTCGAGCGGCAATCGATGTCGGTCACTGCGCTGGCGGTGCATGGCGTGATGACCGGCTATTTGGATCGCGAACAGAACTATCGACTGAATCGATTCGATCTCGTCTGTCCCGATGGGCAACCAGTCCGTTGGGCGCTAAACCTGTTGCACGGCTGTGGGCTCACCGACCGCGTCTACGGGCCCGAATTGACGCTGCGGTTGTGCCAGGCGTGCGTCGAACAACAGCAATCGATCTTCCTGTTCGGTGGGACCGACGAGATGAACGCGGTCTTGATCGACAAGCTGGCCGAGAAGTTTCCCGGACTGAAAGTCGCCGGCGCACGAGCCTCTCGTTTTCGGACGCTCTCCCCCGAGGAGTGTTCCGAACTGGCCGACGAGATCAACGCCAGCGGTGCCAGTTTGTGTTTCGTCGGGATCGGATGCCCACGGCAGGAAACGTTTGCGTTTGAAATGCGCGATCGGATCTCGATGCCGCTGATCGCTGTGGGAGCTGCGTTTGCGTTTCATGCCAACCTGTTGCCGCAGGCACCTTCATGGATGCAACGCGCCGGGCTGGAGTGGCTGTTTCGTCTGGTCAAAGAGCCGACGCGACTGTGGCGTCGTTATCTGTACCTCAATCCGATGTACCTAAGCTTGTTGGCCTTGCAACGGCTGGGTATCTTCAAAGGCCGAACCGACGACGGCACTCCGCCCCAGCAAGAGGTATTGTTTGGGTGAACGGCATGTGCTCGTTTGATCACGACCATACGAGCACGAAGCGTAAGCGAGTAAAATCGCGTGCTAGATCGTTTAACCGCGGCGGCAACGCCCCGCGCGTCGGTCGGCGGAAGCCTCGACTCCAACACGCGGCCCGTTGGGCACGCGGTTAAACTAAGCTGCCTCCTGGTGCCGCAAAAACCCTGAAACCATCCTACTGAAGGATCGATCCCTTCGATCGTGTTCCGCAGCGATTGCGTCGCTGCATGGCGAGACGTTGGGCCGACATCAATATGCCCAATAAAACCGCTACTCGATTGATCGAAGCTGCCGCGAATCTGGCCGATGAAGTCGACCGATTGTCGTTCGCCGATCCGGTGACTCACGTCTACAACCCGCTGCGGTATGCCGCCGCGGCGCATCGGATGTATCTGTCGCGATACGCCAAACCGACCTGCAAGGTTCTGCTGTTGGGAATGAATCCCGGGCCGTGGGGGATGTCGCAGACCGGCGTTCCGTTTGGCGAGATCGATGCGGTGCGGAACTGGATGAAGATCGAGACCGACGTCGACAAGCCGGATCCGGAACATCCGAAGCGGCCGATCGAAGGGTTTGCTTGCCAACGCAGCGAGGTCTCCGGACGGCGGCTGTGGGGGCTGTTTGCCGAACGTTTCCCCGACCCCAAAGATTTTTTCAAAGCGCACTTCGTGGCCAACTATTGCCCGCTGGTCTTCATGGAAGCGTCGGCGCGGAACGTGACTCCCGATAAATTGTCGAAAGCCGAACGCGAGGGATTGGAACGGGTCTGCGACGCCCATTTGGCTGAAGTGATCGAGGCTCTCGATCCGACTTGGGTTGTGGGAGTCGGTGCGTTTGCTGAAAAATGTGCCGGCCGCGTGCTGACGGGAGATCGCAAATTGGCGAAAATCTTACACCCCAGCCCCGCCAGCCCCGCTGCCAACCGAGGCTGGGCCGAAGCCGCGACCAAGCAACTCGAAGACCTCCAGATTTGGTGAACCGATGATTTCCATGACCGAAGATTTTTGTTCGCTGCCGCTGCCGCAGAAACTCGTCGATGCGATCGCTGCGTCGCAATTGCCAGGCCTTGGCGATGGCCCCGCCAATCCGGCGATCGTCGATTGGATCAGCGGCAATCGGCTGCAGGATCCTCAAGGAAAACCACACGACCGCGACGCGGCCGCCTGCTGCGACAGCGGGTTGTGGTTGCTGGCGGGCGATCTCGATCGATCGCACTCGATCAGCCAGGATATCCACACCGCCGACGGCAGCTTTTGGCATGGCATCATGCATCGCCGCGAGCACGATTTTGGCAACGCAAAATATTGGTTCCGCAATGTCGGAACCCATCCAGCGTTCGAGACCTTGGCCGAGGCTGCGACGCCGCTGGTGACCGATCAGACCGCGTCGCTGATCGCCGACGACCGCTGGGATCCCTATGCGATGGTCGACCTGTGCCAGCGAGCGGTTCGCAGCGGCGGCGATTTGCAGTCGCAGTGTCAGCAGCTGGCTTGGCTGGAGTGGCAGGTGCTGTTCGCAGCCAATTTCCGCTACGCTTTTATGGACTGATCCGCAGCGTTTGAGTAGCCATTTATAGCTGCATTTCTTCCGCCTCCAACCAAGCAACCGATCATGAGTGAGCGACCACGCAAGACGCCCGAACAACTCCGCAGCTACCGCTACTTCGGCCCCGACGACCTGCGTTCCTTCGGGCATCGGTCGCGTCAGAAGCAAGCCGGGTTTGCAACCGAGGAGTTTAAAGACAAGCCGGTGATCGGGATCTTGAACACCTGGAACGATCTGATTTCGTGCCACGCCCACTTCCGCCAGCGGGCCGAAGACGTCAAGCGAGGCGTTTGGCAGGCGGGTGGATTTCCGGTCGAGATTCCCGTGATGGGACTCAGCGAAACGTTCATGAAGCCGACGTCGATGTACTATCGCAATCTGTTGGCGATGGAGACCGAAGAGACGCTGCGGACCTATCCGCTGGACGCGGTGATCTTGATGGGAGGCTGCGACAAGACGACGCCGGCGATGTTGATGGGAGCTCGCAGCGTCGATATCCCCAGCATCTTCATGCCGGGCGGGCCGATGTCGCGGACCAGTTGGCGCGGCGAACCGCTGGGGAGCGGTAGCGACGTTTGGAAATATTGGGATCAACGCGGCGCGGGGCGTCTGTCGTGCGAAGCCTGGTGCGAACTGGAAGACCACATCGCCGCATCGCCCGGCCACTGCATGACGATGGGAACCGCATCGACGATGACGGCGATCGCCGAAACGATGGGGCTGTGTCTGCCCGGCTCCTCGTCGGTTCCCGCGACACATTCGTCTCACTCGCGGATGGCATCGGCCACCGGATCCCGCGCCGTCGAACTCGCTTGGTTGGACATCAAACCGTCGGAGTTCATGACTCCCGAATCGTTCGACAATGCGATCACCGCGTTGATGGCGATCGGCGGATCGACCAACGCGATCGTTCACTTGATGGCTTTGGCTGGACGAGCCGAGGTGCCGTTGACGCTGGAACGCTTCGACGAGATCTCGCAGAAGACGCCAGTCGTCGGCAACTTGCGGCCCGCTGGAAAATACGTGATGGCCGATCTGTTTGATGCCGGCGGGCTGCAGGGGCTGCTGCATCGGATCGGCGACCTGCTGAATCTCGATTGCCCCAATGTCGCCGGGACGACGCTGGGCGAAGCGATCGAAGGAGCGGAGGTGTACGACGAGGATGTGATTCGTCCGCGTTCGAATCCGTTGAGCGAATCGAGCAGCCTAGCCGTTCTTCGCGGCAACCTCGCTCCCGACGGTTGCGTGATCAAACCGCCAGCGGCTGAGAAGCATTTGTTGCAGCATCGCGGGCCGGCAGCCGTCTTCAAGAACTACCCCGATCTGAAGGCTCGGATCCATGATCCCGCCATGGGACTGACCGCTAACCATGTGATCGTCTTGCAAAACGCAGGTCCCTTGGGCGCTCCGGGGATTCCCGAATGGGGCATGCTGCCGATTCCAAAATATCTGCTGGAACAGGGCGTGACCGATATGGTCCGGATCTCCGACGCGCGGATGAGCGGCACCAGTTACGGCGCGTGCGTGCTGCACGTGGCACCGGAATCATTTGTCGGCGGGCCGCTAGCGTTTGTCCAAGATGGCGACATGATTCGTTTGGACGTCGCCGGACGGCAGATCGAACTAGAGATCAGCGACGAGGAACTCGCCAGTCGCCGCAGCGGTTGGACGCAGCCGGAGAACAAGTTCACTCGCGGTTACGGAAAACTGTACTTCGAACAGACGACGCAGGCCAACCTCGGCTGCGACTTCCGTTTCTTGCACGCCGATGGCAGCAAAGACAAAGATCCCGAGATCAATTGATCGGCCGGGGTGGACTGCGAGCGAAATGCTAGCTGGGGACGTGCGAATACTGCCAGCCGCAACGGCAGCGGTGACTACTGCAACAGTTCGAGGAACAGCTCGCGAGCGCGGGTTTGGAATTCGACCTCGTTGGTCTCGAACCAAGCGCGAGCGGCTTGGCCCCGTTGCTCGAGCGAAGCGGTATCGGTCGCCAAAATCTCGTTGATGACGCGTTGCAATTCGACGGGGTCGACAAAAAAGTCGGTTCCCAACTGCCGTGGCTGAGAATGGTTCCAAGGAACGAGGAAGCCACGCGATTCATCGACAAGCTCGTTCATCGGCGGAGCGTCGGTGGTGACGACAACCGCGGCGCACGACATCGCTTCGACGATGTAGTGTCCCCAGCCTTCGGATCGCGACGGGCACAGATGGATCCCGTGTTCGTTTTGCATCCGCTGCAGGACCGCATCGGTCAGATACTCTTTGAACAGCACGACGTTTGCCGGAACCGTTTCGGGAGCGTGGCGAGGATGTTGGACGATCGTTAGCGTTGGCCACTGCGGATTCTGGCTCCACAGTTCCAGCAGCATTTGTGTCCCCTTGAGCGTGCTGCTGCCTGCCAAGTGGAAAAACTTGCCGTAATCGGGAGCGACCTCGGGCAGTCGACGATCCAACGAGGTGAAGCCGATGAAGCGGGCTTCTTTGGCATGACGGCTGAAGATTTCTTCGGCATGCCGCGACTTGCACAAAACGATGTCGATATCGCTCAACCGATGAAGCAGGCGTTCGGGGAAGCGTTCCTGGTTGGGCAGCAAAACGCTTTGGCCTTGGTTCTTGACCCAGCACCAAGGAACCCGTTCGATCATCACATTGAGTGGTTCTGTCCCAGGCGCGGGGGGACAGCAAAGTGATTTGAAACGGTCGGCAATCGAAGCGAGCGAGCGGACCGAGTGGTTTTCAACGAGCGTCCCCGGCGGAAGGGCGCTTTGCAACAGTTGAACATCCCGTTCTAAGCCGACACCGTTTTGGCGAGCGACGATGCGAACGGCTCGCTTTCCAGTCTCCATCGATCATCTCGCGCAGCGGTAAAGGGTAAAAAACGAGCAAGCAAGCGGGGCTGCGATATCAGAGTCCTGATTGATAGCGAACCATGTACGCACTCTTCCCGCCTACGCGATCTTTTTCGGTTGCGCACGACGGTGAGTTTGGCAAATGATATGGAACATAAGGTATCTTTGCAATCGAAGCAGCACCGTCGTGCTAGCAATCGCTTCTGTAGGGACGCGAGAAAAAATCATCTACGGTTGGGAAAGAGACAAAAAAGCAGGCAATTGGCGACCCACTGCCGTGCAAACCGCCCAGAACCGTTTGTATGGGGCAGCTCGCGACAGGATGTCGTTGAAAACTGGCAAGGTTTGTATTGCATTAATTACCGATTTGTCCGACCATTCGCTTGGCTCGCTGCAACTCGGAGAATCCATTCATGAGGAATGATCGTTCGGCGTGCGAGAACCGATACAAATTTATAGGCGACCGCTTCCCCGCATCGCCAGTCCCGCTGATTGCCCCGTCCTGAACGACTTTGATAGCAATATCGGAGGAGTCTTGCCGCGACAATCGATATAGCTCAGTCCTCTCGACCGGAATATTTCGATGGATCGAAATCAACTGCTGTCGCTTTACAAGTCGATGTTCACGGCCCGCGAAGTTGATCGTGTTGAGCAGGAACTCACCCGCCGCGGAGAGTCCTTCTTTCACGTTTCGGGGGCCGGGCACGAAGCGCCGGCAGTCTTGGCGCGTCATCTGACCAAACACGATTGGTTGCATTTGCATTACCGCGACAAGGCGTTGATGATTGCGCGCGGTGTGACGCCGCGTAAATTCTTCGATGCGTCGCTGTGCAACGACACTTCGCACTCGCGCGGCCGCCAGATGTGCGCCCAGATGAGCGATGCCGACCTGCATATCCTTAGCCTCGGCGGGCCCGTCGGAAACGCTGCCCTGCAAGCGGTTGGCGTTGCTGCGGCGACCAAAGAGAAAAAGCACACCCCCATCACGATCTACTGCATCGGCGACGGATCGACTCAAGAGGGCGAGTTCTTGGAAGGGGTCGCCGAGGCGGTTCGCTTGCAAGTTCCGCTGCTGATCGTCATCCAAGACAACCAATGGGCAATCTCGACCGAGACGCGTGGGCAAACCTTCTTCTCGCTTCCCGACGGCGATGCCGATTCCTTCTATGGCCTGCCGATCCACCGCGTCGATGGCCGCGATATCGTCGCATCCGACGCCGCCTTGGGTGACTTGGTTCAACAGATGCGTGAGTCGCGCGGCCCAGCCCTGGTGCTGCTGCAAACCGAACGTCTGAGCAACCATACCAACGCCGACGATCAATCGATCTATCGACCGACCGAAGATATCCGAGCGGCGCAGAACGAGCGTGATCCGCTGGTCCGTTTTGAGCAACAACTGCTCGAACGTGGGATCACCGAAGCGGAACTCGCTGCGATTCGCGAGACCGTCGTCGCCGAAGTGGCTGCCGATGAAAACGACGCAATCTACGCCGCCCAACCTTCCGCGACCCACGAAGCCAAGAAACCGTTGCAGGTCGAACTGACCCATCCGTCGCGCGAACACCGCGGCGATCGGGAAGCGGACGGCCAATTGACGATGAAAGACGCGATGCGTTCGGTCCTGCGAGATCGCCTGGCCACCGACGACCGCGTCTTCCTGTACGGCCAGGACATCGAAGATCCCAAGGGAGACGTCTTTGGCGTCACACGTGGGCTCAGCACCGCTTACCCGGGACGCGTCTGCAACGCGCCGCTGTCGGAATCGACCATCCTGGGAAACTCGATTGGCCGCGCCCTGGTGGGACAACGTCCGGTTGCCTTCATTCAGTTCGCCGACTTTCTGCCGCTGGCATACAACCAATTGACCAGCGAACTGGGCAGCATGTACTGGCGGACCAATGGCACTTGGGAATCGCCCGTGATCGTGATGGTTCCCTGCGGCGGCTATCGCCCCGGCTTGGGCCCTTTCCACTCCCACTCGTTCGAATCCGTCTGTGCCCACATTCCCGGCGTCGACGTCTACATGCCCAGCACTGCCGGCGATGCGGCAGGAATGTTGAACGCGGCGTTTGAATCGGGTCGTCCCAGCGTCTTCTTCTATCCGAAGGCATTGCTGAACGATCCGAGCCAATCGACAAGCCCCGACACGGCGAAACAGTTCACGCCGATTGGTGTCGCACGCAAAGTGCGAGCCGGCCGCGACATCACTTTGGTTGGCTGGGGAAACACCGTTTCTCTGTGCGAAAAATCGGCAACCGCTTTGGAACAAGCAGGGATCGAAGCCGAAGTGATCGACCTGCGTTCGCTCTCCCCTTGGGACGAAGCGACCGTCCTGGCGTCGGCTGAAAAAACAGCCCGCCTGATCGTCGTTCACGAAGACAATCACACCTGCGGAATCGGTGGCGAAGTCGTTGCGACGATCGCCGAAAAAACTCGAGTTCCCGTGGCGATGCGCCGCGTGACACGCGCCGACACCCTGATTCCTTGCAACTTCGCCAACCAAATCGAAGTTCTGCCATCGTTCAAACGGGTTCTGTCGACCGCGGCCGAGCTGTTGAACATGGACCTCGAATGGATTGCGCCGAAGGAACTGGAAGTCGGCATGGCGGAGATCGAAGCGATCGGTTCGGGCCCATCGGACGAAAACGTTCTGCTGGTCGAACTGAATATCAAGCCGGGCCAACAGGTGTCGCGTGGAGACGTCGTCGCATCGCTGGAAGCCACCAAAAGCGTCTTCGATCTGACAAGTCAAATCGACGGCACGATCGAAGAGATCTTTGTGGCCGAAGGGGATACGGTTCCCGTGGGCGATGTGATTGCCAGCGTCCGTTGTGCGACCGATAACAAGCGTCCGAAACCGGTGACCACCGAAAACCCAGGCACACCCGTCCTGCGTCGCCGTGTGACCGATCCCAACCGCTTGTTGGTTCCTCGCCAAACGATCGAGCGACGTCCGTTTGATGTCGGCATCTCGGGTGTCGCAACGGTTCAAGGCAGCCGATTGATCACGAACGAAGAACTGGTCGAAGGCAAATCGATGTCTCCCGAAGACATCATGCGTCGCACCGGAATCCAGTTCCGTCATTGGGTTCAAGGAAGCGAGACAGCACAGAGCATGGCCAGCCAAGCGTGCTGGGAGATCCTGGACCGCGAGGGTTTGATCGTCGACGACATCGACCTGGTGATCTGTGCAACGACCTCGCCAAGCTTCGTCACGCCGTCGATGGCATGCCAAGTGCTGCATCAATTGACGGGCGGTGCCAGCGAAGCGATGATCCAAGCCTACGACATCAGTGCCGCCTGCTCGGGCTATCTATACGCATTGCAAGCCGGTTACGACTTCTTGCAAAGCAAGCCTCATGCTCGCGTGTTGATCGTGACCGCGGAAGTCCTTTCGCCACTGTTGGACCTGGGCGACCTGGACACCGCAATCCTGTTTGGCGATGCTAGCAGCGCGACCGTGTTGTACGGCGAAGATCACTTCGGCCGATCCAAGGCGCGGCTGCACCGTCCCGAACTCTCGGCTCGAGCCGACGATGGCAGCACGCTGTCAGTACCGTCGCAAAACAATGGCTTCATCAAAATGAAGGGCCGTAAAGTGTTTGCCGAAGCGGTTCGCGCGATGATCGGCAGCCTGACGCGTGTTTGCGATCAGCAGGGCTACGGCGTCGATAACCTCGACCTGATCGTCCCGCACCAAGCGAACCAACGGATCATCGATGCGATCCAGAGTCGCGTTTCGTCGTCGGTCTTCAGCAACATCCGCGAGCACGGCAATACGTCGTCGACCAGCATCCCGCTATGTCTGAGCGAAGTCTTGCCGAAGATGAAATCGGGCGAGCGATTCGGTATGTGTGCCTACGGTGGCGGAGTCACCTTCGGTGCTGGAATCTTGGAAAAGAACTAGCGACCTCCGCTTGGAACCGCCAAGCCGAGCTCCCCGGAAAGCATCGTGAAACGCTCTTTCCCCGATCCTCCCAGCCCGCTGGGGGGTGAAGACTGGTCGTTGCCAACGAGCGACTTCCCCTTTCTCTGACGCAGCTTCGTTGGGGAGGTCGAACGCGCGTGAAAGAACCAGAGACCTGGTTCGCCAGATGCTCGCGGACATAAGTAACAATCGAAGCAGTACAACGACTGCCAGCCGGTCCCACCGTTTGGCCGGTTCGAGCCGAGCGGAATCCGACCCCAGGGCCGGAGCTCGCCATTCACGTTGCACTTTGGCCCGATAGCAAAGCGACGGTGAGAGGTGCCTGATTCACCCTTTGCGTGCTTCGAAAGCAAACGTCTCCATTTGTCGAGGTTCGCATCACGCCAATGGCAGGCTGTGCCATGGAACGTAGGCTGAGCAGTAGCGATGGCTCGACGTGGCTCGACGTGGCTCGAAACGGCCCCTCTCACTGCACGAGACATGAGGGCGGTGAGACGCAATCGCGCTCCAGCTTCCCACGTTCCAGCCGTTAAGTGGGAAGACCGTGGAGCACTGGAACCGCCTGCCCCCTTCCGATGCTGGATTCGGGTGATTCAATATTCCAGAACGGTTGCTCTTCGACGTTCCGTGGCCCCTAGGGTTCGCCGCCGTCCGAACGAAGCCACCGCAGATTCGGAGCAGGGGGATTTCGAACGGTTTCACTCCTGGCAGACTGCGGCAGCTAGCGAGATGGTGGCAAACCGAGCGCAAGCGGATGGCCATACGGTTCCTCGCCACAGCCTGGCGCGCTCAAAACGCTACGACAACCGCACGTCGGCGAAAGATTGCAAAGGTGTGTTCTTCGCCTCGCGATTCTGGTGCGTACTGCGGACCGCTGAGGGCCTGCGAGACGGATCGATCCCACGGCACGGCGGGCTCGGAAACCAGCGTATCATGCACCCGTTCGACGTTCTGAGATCGATCGCGGGATCGCCCCTCTCTCCGAACGCCAGCGAAGCGTTCCCCTGTCCGTGCGGTGGCCGCGATACCGCTCGGCATGCCGAGACGCTGAAGATCGGTTCCAGGACGCACCACTTTGCGTCGGGCCAAGGGCTGCGAGTTCAACCCGAGGGCGTGGATGGAAAGTCTGCCATCGAATGGCGAAGCATTGGCAGGCGCATCGGGTCGCTTTGCGACGCTTCGGACCGATGATTCCGTCCTGCGGAGCACGTGTCGCAAGCGACACGTGCTCAATGGATGACGCCGAGGGCGATGGGTTCGTCTACTCTTGGTTTTCCCAAGTCACGCCCATTTCGCTTTCCAGTGAAGCATACCAGTCGCGGAACAATTGACCGGCTTGGAAGTTCGCGAATTGTCGCAGTCGCATCCGTTGAGCGGGCTGCATGAAATCCTCGCGAAGCTTTTCCAGGTCCGGCGACGTTGACTTCACCTGGAACACGTAGAACGTGTTCTGCGGTTGATTCGCTGCGCTGCCGAAGGCTTTCTCGGAAGTGGAGAAGACGGCTTTCATGAAATCGGGGCCAACGCGATCCAGATCCGGAACACTCAAACCGAAGCCTTGCATCGCCGTGAAAGGTCCCACGTCGCCGATCACCAAGGTCTGTTTCGCTTCAGGGATCTCCGCCGCAATCGTTTCCGCATTGGCGTTGTTCAACTTCTTCGCCAACGCTTCGGCTTCGGTCTTTGCCAATTCACGTGCTTTTATCAATCGCAACGCATCTTTGACTTCCGCTTCGATCTCCTCAAACTCGGGAGTGAACGGTTCACGCTGTTCGGTCTTCCAGAATACGAAAGCCGATCCCGGTGGGTTGCTGTCGGTTCGCTTGGGGGTATAGAGCGGGAATTGGTCGTTGTAGATCAGGCTAGCAAACGAATCGCCACCGCCAAACCCCATCCCTTGAGTTTGCGAGCTCGCGATCGGTTGGTCGGCGACCGACAACGGGTCCTGCATGCCGGTGACGCCGTATTGCAGGCCTAAAGCCGCACCCAAGTCCTTCAGACTGAATTCGGGAGCTTCGCCCACTTTCTTACCTTGGTCCTTGTCACCTTGCCACAGCATGCGGGCACCGAAGTAACGCTTCATTTCGCTTTCAGCTTGCCCCATCGCCTTCTGCATGGCAGCCCGAGCCGCTGGCAACGCGAGTTCGCTGGCGACTTGATCCTTCACTTCTTCAAACGTCTGAACACGCGTTTTCGGAGCTTCGGGAGGCGTCAGTCCTTCAGCGGGCGATTCTTCTGCCGCTGCGTCAGTCTTCATTTCCGGCGTCGCATCGGCGGGCTTTTCGTCGGCTGGTTTTTCCTCAGCCTTTGGCTTTTCTTCCGTCTTGGCTGGTTCGTCTTTCTTCTCTTCCGCAGGCTTGGCTTCGTCAGCCTTCATTTCCGGCTTCGAATCGGCTGGCTTCTCGTCCGCAGGTTTTTCCTCAGCCTTTGGCTTCTCATCCGCCTTGGCTGGTTCGTCCTTCTTCTCTTCGGCCTTCGGTGCGTCCGCTGGTTTTTCTTCTTCTACCGGTGGCTCTTCTTCGGCTTTTTCATCGTCCTGCGGACGGAATGCAGCGAGGCGAAACATCGAACGTTGGCTGGTCGAAGACTGATCCGCAGCCCCCGCCTCTTCTTTGGCATCGTCGCCAGCGTCCCCCTTGGGTTCCTCCGCAGGCTTTTCGTCTGCAGGCTTTTCATCCGCAGGCTTTTCATCCGCAGGCTTTTCATCCGCAGGCTTTTCATCCGCAGGCTTTTCATCCGCAGGCTTTTTATCTGCAGGCTTTTCGTCCGCAGGCTTCTCGTCCGCAGGCTTCTCGTCCGCAGGCTTCTCGTCTGCAGGCTTCTCGTCTGCAGGCTTCTCATCTGCAGGCTTCTCGTCCGCAGGCTTCTCGTCGAGGACAAATTCCTTGAAACGACCTTGAGCGACTAAACGATCGTATTCTGCGCGGAGGTCCTCTTCGCTGATCGTCTTCTTTTCCGCTTCCAGGAAACTGTCGAACGATGCGGTCAAATATTCGACGTTCGCCGAATAATTGCGGCGGAAGCCGGGGGTCGCGGAATCGGGATTGGGGAAGTCATCTTTGTGCTTTTCGTACAGTGCTTTGACTTCGGCTTCGGGCAGTTTGTCGTCGGGAACCTGATCGGTGAAGCTGGCCACGACAACCGGATAGGCATCGATCGTCGCTTGTTGGTTCATCTGCTTGAACAGCTCCCAGCTCTCGCCGGGCGATGTCAGCGGCTGGGCTCCGGCAGCAATCCCCGTCTGTCCGACGCGTTCGACCGCGTTGGCTAGCAGTTCGGTTTTGAGCACGCTGGCCAATTGGTAGCGACCGATTTGGTTATCCGAAGATGTCGACAGGATCGCGTCCATCTCGCCTTCGGTGACTTTGTCGTTGGCATACAAACGCAGCCATTGATCGATCGCACCGTCATCGAGATCGAAGCCCATCTCCTTCGCTTTCCGCGACAACAGATAGGTTCGCAGCGCGTTGTCCAGCGACATTTGGTTGGAGATGCCAACGCGTTGGACGTTCCCCTGTTGGTCGACGGCAAACCCAGGAACTTGGGGACGTCCTCCCTTGTCCATCACCTTCTTCGCCACATCGGCAAGGAAACGCGTGGTCAGCTGGTGGTTGCGAAGATAGCGATTCATCTTCGCCATATCGACTTTTTCGCCACCAATGGTTGCGACAGCTTCGCTCTGTCCGCCACCGCCACGACTGGAATCCAAGTAAACCTGAAGCGCCGGAAGGACGACAAACGCAATCATGGCCAATCCGGCCAAGGCCGCGACCATTATCTTTTGATTACTACGAAAAATCGACAGAGGGCCTGCCATAATGGTGCTACTTTCGTGACTGGAGCTTTTAAAACGAACCTCTCCGGCGGGCAACCGATGCCACCGATCAAGGCGAAGCGAAACCTATATCTTATGCCGGGCCGACGACAGCCGCCAAACCGGTGTCCTGCTAGCAATTGAAGCGGTCATTGCGCAGCGACCCCAACATTTTCAAGGGCTGTCAAAGTACACCGCACCGATTCAAAGGGTCAAGGCCGGAGTCTGGCGGGGAAAGCTTGGCCGAGGTTGCCAAAAAAGGGGAGCAAACCCCTTGTCGATCCGTTATCTTATGAGCAGACAGTTCGTCTTCCCACCGGTGCTATCCCACCAAATTCTCTCTCTTGAAGGAATCCCTCCTGATGTTCGATCGACGTCAATTTATTGCCTCTTCGGTTGCGACCACCGTCGCAACCACCGCCCTTCACTCTCAAGTCTCCGCCGCCGAGTCCGAAAAGACGGTCAAGGTTGGCGTGATGGGCCTTTCACGCGGTATGTCGCTTGCCACCGATCTGGCCAAGATGGACGGTGTCGAAGTCAAATACATCTGCGACGTCGACAGCACTCGGCTCGCTTCGGGCGCTGAAAAGCTGGGCAAGATCGCTGGCACGTCTCCAGAAGCGATCACCGATTTCCGCCAGATCTTGGACGACAAAGAAGTCGACGCGTTGGTCTGCGCCGCTCCCAACCATTGGCACGGCCCGGCGACGATCATGGCCTGCAAAGCGGGCAAGCACGTCTACGTTGAAAAGCCCGCCAGCCATAACGCTCAAGAAGGCGAATGGATGATCGAGGCGGCTGAAAAATACAACCGCGTCGTTCAGGTCGGCACGCAGCGCCGCAGCGCTCCTGAAATGATCCAAGCGATGGAAAAACTGCAAGCCGGAGCGATCGGCAAGGTCTTCCTGTCGCGCGGTTATTATGTCAACCAACGCGGTTCGATCGGAAAGGTAGAACCGAGTGCACCGCCAGAGAATCTCGATTACGCGCTTTGGGAAGGCCCCGCCCCTCACCGCGAATACAAATCGAACGTCGTTCCTTACAACTGGCACTGGAACTGGCACTGGGGGGGCGGCGAGTTGGCCAACAACGGCGTCCACACCCTGGACATCTGTCGTTGGGGAATGGGAGTCGATTATCCGACGCGCACCACGATCTCCGGCGGCCGCTACTGCTACGACGACGATCAGATCACTCCCGACACGCAAGTTGTTGCGTTTGAATTTGGCGATGGCAGCCAGATCACTTGGCAAGGCACTTCGTGCAACAAGCACAACGTCAACCCATTTGTTTCGTTCTACGGAACCGAGGGTTCGATGGAAGTCGACAGCAACGGCGGCTTCAAGTTGTTCAATCGAGCCAACAAGATGGTCGAAGAGGTCAAGGGAACGAACAACGGCCAACTGGCGCACCTGACCAACTTCGTCGACGCGGTTCGCAGCGGCGATGCTTCCACCTTGAATCAACCGATCGCTGGCGGACACTGCAGCACGATGATGTGCCACTTGGGCGTGATCGCGTATCGCACCGGCCAACCTGTCATCTCCGATCCGACCAACGGCCACGTTCAAGGACCGCAGGAACAGAATGAGATGTGGGGACGCGAGTACAACCCGGCTTGGGAAGCCGACGTCACCAAGATCTAAACATTCCCTGACTCTCCAACCTGTAACCACTCTCATCGCCCCATCCGCTTGGTGGCCGCCAACATCGTTACAGGTGTCGCAATCCGACCCGAGAGCAGCCTCTACAGTAGAGGCTGCCTCGGTTATCTGGCCGTTGCCCGGCGGGCCCCTTGGTTTGCAAGGTAGATCTTCGTTGGACAGCCACGCGCGGTAGCGATCACGCTGCTGATCGGACGAATCGACAACTCCACGTCGATCCGCTTGGGCTGGACCTGCAAACGTCCCTTCATGCCCACAGCCAAACAGCCCAGCGACGCCCTATGATCCGCGCGATCGATTTTCACAAAGCCTATGAATCCACCGTGGCGGTGGCCGGTTTGTCCTTCGCAGTTCTTCCCGGCCAAGTCTTTGGGCTCGTTGGGCCCAACGGCGCCGGGAAGACGACGACGCTGCGGGCCTTGAGCGGCCTCGTACCGGCAACGCGCGGCCGGTTGGAAATCGCGGGCCTGGATGTTGAACAACATCCGATCGCCATCAAGCAACAGACGGCGTATGTCCCCGACGATCCACAATTGTTCGACGACCTGACCGTCGGCCAACACATGGACTTCTTCGCTTCGGTCTACCGCGTCGCCGATGCCGAAACCAAAACCCATCAACTGCTGCAGACCTTCGACTTGATCGAAAAAGTCGACCAGCGAGCCAATGCCTTGAGTCGAGGGATGCGACAGAAGTTGGCCGTCTGTTGCGGCTACCTGTACTCTCCCCAAGCGATCTTGTTGGACGAACCGATGACCGGTTTGGACCCGCCGGGAATTCGTAACCTGTTGGAATCGGTACGTCAGCGAGCGGCCGACGGAGCGGCGATCATGATCAGTTCGCATCTGTTGGCGATGATCGAATCGGTCTGCACCCATGTCTTGGTTCTGGATCGTGGCCGTTCGAAATTTTGCGGCCCGATCGATACGTTCAAATCGCAGTTTGAATCGGCTGGTGCCCCCGCGTCGCTAGAACAGGCCTTCTTTGCCGCGACGTCGGGAGAGCTTTCGGCGGGAGCCTCGTTATGAATGCGTTCTCGTTGGAAGCGTGTTTTCCCGTGGGTTTGCGGCAGCTGTTACAGATGCGAACCGTGGCCAAGATGGCCCGTTTGAAACGCCGAATTTTCGCTCCCCGACGCATCGTCTTGACGGCGATCGCGCTCCTGTTAGCAGCTTTTTGGGCGGGGCAGACGCTGCTTGGCATCCTGCTGCGGCCAGCGGCCGACCCACAGCGGTTGCAGTTATGGATCACCAGCGGTCTAGTCATGTATGCGTATTGGCATCTGCTGCGGACCGCTTGGAATAGCGAGCGGGTGGGGATTCCGTGGTCGCGTCCCGAGCGTGAATTGCTCTGGACCGCCCCGCTCTCCCGGGCTCAATTGATCGGATATCGCTTGGCGGGCAGCTTCGCCCCGGCATGCCTCAAAGCGGCTCTCTTGACTGTCGTGCTACTGCCCGATTCGTCGCGTATCGAACTGACGTTTCTCGGTTTACTGATGGCGTTGGGGATCTTGGAACTGTCGCGGATGATCGTCGAGATCGGTTGTTCGGGCATGTCCAAGCCCGCGCTGCTGCGGCTCCGCATCGGCGTCGCGGCGATCGCCATGGCGATCGCTGCGTCGGTTGGCGTGAGTGTCTGGACGCATTGGAATCCCGAATTCGGAATGCCAGCGATCCAGTTACCGAATCTGATGCTCGGCGGTTTGGTCGAACTCAGCCAAGGAGAAGTCGCACGGACGATGGGGTATCCGATGCGTTACCTTGCGGACATCGCCATCGCCAGCCATTGGAACCTTGCCGTCGTGATCGGACTGATCGCGGGGACGTTGGAGATCGCGGCCCTGGTCGCGATCATCTTCTGGGTGGAGCGGGCATTGGCCGCATCGCAATTGCGCCAGCATCGCGTCGAATACGCTTCGCTGGAATCGCAGCAGGTCGTTGAAGCGCCACTGGCCCAACAGAATCTCGAAGCCTTCCAGCGTCGCCGTCGCCTGTCTGGTGCGCTATCGTTCGCTGGCGTTGGACCGTTGGTTGCGCGACACGCGGTGACGTTGCGCGGGTACTGGCTAACCGTGTTGGCCACGTTGTTTGTCCCCGCCGCATTTTCGACGTTTCCAATATGGGTGGTCCCTGCGGACCAGCCGATCTTGATTCACGTCGTCGGTTCGTTGATCTTCTACACGCTGCTGTTGGGCCCGCCGGCACTGAAGATCGATTTCCGCCGCGACCTCGACCGGATCCTCTCGCTGCGACAACTGCCGATCTCCGAATTCCGGATCACAATCGGTCAATTGGCGCTACCGATCGCCGCCTGTTTGGCGTTTCAGTTGGTGGTGCTGGCGGTGACCGCGATCACGCGAACTCCCGATGCAACCAAACTTGGCATGTCGATACTGGTGCTAATCCCCGCGACGGTCTTTACCTTCGCGTTGGAGAACGCAATCTTCTTGACCTTCCCGCAGCGAACTGGTCAGGAGGGAATTGAAGTCCTGATCCGCACGACACTGGTCTTTACGTTCAAAGGCCTACTGTTCGTGCTGGGGGTCGCGGTCCTGATGGCTTGGACGATGTCGATACGTCGTTGGGTCAGCGACGATTATCAATCGATCGTCTACCGGACCGGTGGGCTGGCGATTTTGTGGTCCGCCGCGGCGGCATCGCTGTGGGCGACGGCGACCGCGCTGCGGCGCTTTGACCTGTCGGTCGACACGCCCGCAGCCTAAGCCAATTTTGCTGGCACGAGGGCTTCTATTCCGCTGGAGCAGCAGCTTTGGCAACGACCTCAAAGTCGAGCGTCGATTGGCCAAACTTCTTTCCCTTGAGGTCCTCGATCGTTAGCTGGATGCGATGGGGTCCGGGAGCCAATTGTTTGGGCAGATACAGACGGTACGCGATAAAGTAGTCGCGGCGATAGTTGTTGCAGGTCTGTTTGTCGGCCGGCAGCACTTGTTCGGCAACGCGGACTCCGTCGGCGTTAAACAGGTCGTAGCTGCCTTGGAAATGCGTTTCGTAGCCATCGCTCAGCCGTTCGGAGGCGAAGTTGTCGATCTCGCAGTACAGGATCACCTGTTGGCCAGGTTCCATTTTGTAGTCTTTGAACGGCGTGATCCGACCGTAGCTTTCGACTTCGGTGCAGAAGGCAATGCTGCTAACGTTCAACGATTCGGTCGCGGCAGCGAGGTGCCCCGAAGCGAGCCGAAGATTTTCCAGCGACTTCTCCCAACGTCGTGCCCGAGACGGGGATCCGTCGGGGTCGACCAAGTTCCACATCGTCATCATCTGATAACGCAGATAATCCTGTTCGGCGGCGGTCAATTCGTCGACCTTCTGCATCGCTTGGTCGGGCTTATCGGCCAACAGATAAAGCATCCGCAGTTTGGCCAATTGGGTCAGCCCCTCGGGCGTGTCCAATGCGAAATCTTGCGCCTCGTAATGCGTGATCAAGGCGTCGAGATGTTCTCGGTTGGTCATGCTCTTCGCGACGGGGGCCGCCGCGGGCACTTCGGCTTCCAATTGGATCGTCTTGGTCTCAGGTTCAGCCGGCTTCGCAGCAGGCGTGGTTGCCGCGACTTGTTCGACCGCAGCGGTAGGTGCCGTTTCGGCAACCGGTTGGGACGCAAATGCGACGGATGCTTGCAATTCTTTATCGGTTGCGGTGGCCGTGGATTGTTGAATCGCGTTGGGAGTTGCCGACGGTTGTTCCGAAGCGGTCGCAAGGGCGTGCGCGACCGGTTGGCTTTGGGTCGGTTTAGGCAAACTCATCTCCTTGGCCGGAGTAGGATTCGCGGCGCTGGACCCCTCCGAAGTCGTCGCTTGTTGACGCTGCATGTTGCGCATCGCCGCCAATTGTTGGCGGGCCGCGGCCTGAACCTCGGGACTTGCATTGCTGAACGCTTCGATCAACCCATCGGCTTCGTCGTCGGCGGTGTTGCCACCCATCGAAGCCATCTCGTTGTCCTTCGGCGCTGCTGGGGGGGCTTGCCGCTTTCGCGCATTGGCCGCATTCGAAGTCGAAGGACGTGTTTGTTGGTTCGGCGATGCCTGAAATTGCTTGGCAATCGTCGAAAACAGCCCTCCGCTGGGCTCCGCCGGCGGTTGAAGCTCGGCCTGCAACGAGCGATCCGGGACGGCGGTTCGGCAACCGGTCGCAACAATCAAAGTATATAATGTAACCGAACAAAGGGTCATTCGGAGCGTAACGCCGTGCATCCTTGCCTCGTGCGTTGATGGATTGGGTAGGGACCCCGAAGATGGGGCTTTGGGAGAGCGTAAGGAAATCCGCCGGTTTCCATCAAGATAGATTCAAAATATTTTTCCCCCGCTCACCAAAACCGCTTGGTTTGTGTCCTTCTGATGAAAGATCGCTCTTGGTCGACAGCCCGCCATTGACCAAAGGCCCCGATTACGCTTAAACCAACACTGCAGGGGAGTTTAGAGCGACGCTCGGCTCCCCCCTCCCCCGGTCTGCCCGCTGTTTGGTGCAGATCGTTTTTTTGGTTGCTTGATAAACGAATGCAAAAATCCCGATGACCCAGACGACCGACGACCTCCGAATCCGCGACCAAAAATCGCTCCGCTCCCCCGCCGACCTGATCGCAGAAATTCCTGTCAGCGAAACTGCTGCCAACACGGTCTACCAAGCCCGGCAGCAATTTCATCAGGCGTTGGAGGGGACCGACGATCGGATCGCTGTCGTCGTGGGCCCCTGTTCGATCCACGATCCCGAAGCGGCGATCGAATACGCTGCCAAGTTGCAAAAGGTCCAGCAGCGTTTGAGCGACGATCTGTTGGTCATCATGCGGGTCTACTTCGAAAAACCGCGGACCACTGTCGGCTGGAAGGGGCTGATCAACGATCCTCGCATCGACGGCAGCTTCGAGATCAATCAGGGACTGCAGACCGCCCGGAAGTTGCTGCTGGACATCAATGAAGTCGGCGTCCCCGCCGGCGTCGAATACCTCGATCTGATCAGCCCTCAATACATCGCCGATCTCGTCGGTTGGGGAGCGATCGGGGCGCGGACCACCGAGAGCCAGGGGCACCGCGAACTCGCCTCAGGCCTCTCCTGCCCTGTCGGTTTCAAAAACGGAACCGCTGGCAGCGTGCAGATCGCCGTCGACGCGATCGGTGCCGCCCGCAACTCGCACCATTTCCTATCGGTCGCCAAAGATGGTCGATCGACAATTTTCCAGACCACCGGCAACGAAGACTGCCACCTGATCTTGCGCGGCGGCAACACGCACACCAATTACGACGCCGCCAGCGTCGACGACGCCGCGGCGTTGTTGGAGAAAGCGGGGCTCGATCCGCGGATCATGATCGATTGCAGTCACGCCAACTCGCGAAAGCGGCACGAACGCCAAGCTTACGTCTGTCGCGACATCTGCCATCAGATCAGCGAAGGAGACCGGCGGATCATCGGCGTGATGATCGAGAGCAATCTGGTCGAAGGCAAACAGAGCAAGCCGGAACAACGCGGGCAAAGCATCACCGACGCCTGCATCGGCTGGGACGATACCGTCACTCTGTTGGATCGCTTGGCCACCGCCGCCAAAGAACGCCGGACAGCGAAGTAGCCGGTCCGGCTGGCAGTTCGGCCATCGCGCCGCTTCATCGCAACGAACCCCCCAGGCCACGCCCTGGGGCTGTTATTGGCGAGTCCGTCCGTCTGTCCGCGCCTTGTCGAGGGCTGCGGCCAGACGCTTCACGATATCGCGATGCGCCGCGGCGACGTCGGTCGTCTCTCCGGGATCGTTAGCAAGATCGTAGAGCTGGTGGACCTTGCGGTCTTTGCCGCCGGATGTCTCGATCATCTTCCATCGGCCCGAGCAAACGGCGATCGCGTTGTCTTTCGTGTCACCTTGAACAAAGATGGCCTCGCGACGGGGCGTCGTCGGATTGCCAAGGAGTGCAGGCAGGATGCTGATCGAGTCTTCACCGGCATCGTCGGGGAGGTCGACTTGCAATAGGTCGGCGAATGTGGCGAGCAGGTCGGTCAGACAGAAGGTCAGGTCCGACGTTGAACCGGCTTCGATCTGCCCCGGCCACCGCGCGATGAAGGGGACGCGATGGCCCCCTTCAAAGGGCGATCCCTTGCCGTCGTGCCACTTGCCATTGGTGACGTGCCCCAAAGCTCTGGCATCCGCTTTGGCAGACTTGAATTTCCCCCGCACCTCCCCCGCTTCGCTGGCGAGATGAAGGTTCGTGTTCTGCGTCCCTTTGAAGTCCTTCGGAGAGGCGCCGTTGTCGCTGGTGAAGATCACCAGCGTTTGATCGGTCAGTTGCAGTGCATCGAGCGTGGCGAGAATCTCGCCGACATGGGCGTCGAGTTCCTGGATGTGATCCCCCAGCAGTCCCGCCTGGCTGGTGCCGCGGAACGTGGCGGCTGGCGTGACGTGAGTGTGAGGCGCGCAGGGGGTGAAGTAGAGAAAAAAAGGACGCTCGGCATTCTCGCGAATGAACTCGGTCGCTTTGGCCGTTAACGTCGTATCGACTTGATCTTCGATCCGCGGATGAGCGACACCTTCGGGAAAGTCGCGACCTTTCACGACTCGAAAGGCTTCGCCTGGCTTGCGGCCGACGATGTCGTGGTTTTCGATGAAGACCCGGTAGGAGTCGTTGTGGTTCTGCGGCACGCCAAAGTGATAGTCAAAACCGACTTCCAACGGCCCCGTGATCGGCAGTTTGTTCCAATCCTTGCTGTAACCCAGGTGCCACTTGCCGATCGCAGCGGAACGATAGCCTTGGGGCTGGACCAGCGAAGCCAGCGTCATCCGCCCCGATTCGAGTCGGTAGTTATTGCCTTTCTTGTGCAGTCGCCAAGGCAAGCGTCCCGTCATCAACCCGTAACGCGATGGCGAGCAGACCGATGCGGCTGTGTGCGCGTCGGTGAACTGCTTCCCTTGGCGAGCCAGTCGGTCGATGTTTGGCGTTTTGATTTTTGTCGCCCCATAACAGCTGACGTCTCCGTAACCCAAGTCGTCGGCCATGATGATGACGATGTTGGGAGGAGCTTGGGGCGATCGAGTCTCTGCGGCGTACAACACGGCAGCAGGGGCAAGCAGCAAGAGCGGAGCGAGTAAGATCTGTTTCATGGGAATTCAACGGAATGTGGAAGTCGGTTTCTACGGATTGAATTTGGATTTAGAACTGGTAGTCGGCTCCGTCGCGGCTGAGCCGACACGATTCGTCGTATTCGGCCATCCGCGCTTTCATCCTCGCCAAAATCTCCGGCTCGGTCGCCGCGAGGTCGTGTTCCTCGCCCGGATCTTCGGCGAGGTCGTACAGTTCATATTCGCCGCCGGCCACGGCCCGCTTCAGCAGCTTGTAGCGATTCTCGACCAACGCCTGTCCGTCGATGTCTTTATAGAGTCGCCGGTAGCCGAAGAATAATGGCGTCGACCGCTGCGTGGCGGTTCCTTTCAGCACGCCCATCAACGACTGGCCGTCGATCGGGCGATCGGCCTTTTTTCCGAGCGACGCGCCGGTCAATTCGACCACGGTCGGGAAGTAATCGACGGTCGCGCAAACCGTGTCGCTGGTGGTCCCCGCCGCGATCTGCCCCGGCCATTCGACAACCGAAGGCACCCGCAACCCTCCCTCGTACATCGTGTGTTTGTGGCCGCGGAACGGGCCGGCTGAAGCGACTCCCTTCTTCGCCAACGAATCCGAAGGGCCGTTGTCGCTGGTGAAGAACAGGATGGTGTTCTTTTCAATGCCGAGCTGGCGGAGTTCGTCGCGGAGCCGTCCGATCTGGTCGTCCATCGCCGTGATCGCGCCAAAATAGTTCTGCTTTGCCGTGCCGTTGTTCGGATAGAGTTTGCGGTATTCCGGTCCGGCGATGACAGGTTCATGAGGCGTGTGAAACCAGACGCACGCCAGGACCGGTTGCTGATTCTGTGCGGCACCGCGGATGAACGGAAGCACTCGGTCCATGATCACCCGGCTGTCATCTCCTTCCATGTTGTCCGCGACTTCCACGCCGTTGTGGACGTACGGTTTGCCCCCCTTCCACGGCTCGGGCTCTTTGGATGAATCCTTCTTACCACTCTTCTTACCGCTCGATTTGTCCGGCGGCGTCTTCGTTGGGTTCCAGGTCGGCACCGCGCTGGTCGTCGCGAAGGTTTCGTCAAAACCGTGATGCCACGGCGGCGAATAATAGCCGCGCGGCAGCTGTTCCTCCGGCTTCACCCAGCCCAGATGCCATTTGCCAAAGAACCCCGTCTGGTATTTTTTAAGATGAGCGACTTCGGCCACCGTCATCTCGCCCCGTCGCATTCCGCCAGTGTGAGCCGCTAACACACCAAAACGCCACGGATGACGTCCGGTCAGACAGCTGCCACGCGTCGGCGAACACAACGGCGAAGCGGTATAAAACCGCGTCAGCCGCATTCCGTTCTTCGCCATCGCGTCCAGATGAGGCGTCTGGATGACGGTGTTCCCGTTGAAGCCGACGTCACCCCAACCGAGATCATCCGCCATCACGAGGATGATGTTTGGCTCAGTTGGCTCTTCAGACCAAAGGGTGGTCTGAGACATAGCGAGTAGCAACAGCAGCATGAATCGCGTAGACATCGATGCGTGGAATCCTGGAAAAGAATGAGAGAAGAGGAATGTCGCCGGGGCCCAGACTGTGCTCACGATCTAACCGTTGACGGCCGGTCACGGGTCGGTCGATAGCCGTTGAGGCCTTCAGCGTACGATCGATTCTATCCAAGATAGCGAGCCGACGGTGCGGTCGGATCGACAAAAGGAGCCAAGAAATGGGGGGAGAGAAGGATGCGCGAAAACAGGCGCTGGAGTCGAGGCTTCAGCCGAATGAATGCTGGGGGGCGTCGCCTGAAGGCTCGACTCCAGCGGTGTCTCTCCTACAAGTATCCATACCGCTCGAAATATTCGCTCCAACGTTCCTTCAGCACCGCCTCCTGCTCCGGTGGCAGGGAGTGTTGGTTGGTGCGGTAGCTGCGGTGTTGGCTTTCGACCCAGTCCTGCAGTTGGGGCTTGAGATTGCCGTCGAAATCGCCGAGGTTCAGCTTTTCGTAGACGTGGCCTAATTGAGCGACGGGATCGGCGACGAGGTCTTCATATCGGATGTCGATGATCTGATCCTCGGCGACCGCCGACCGGCCCGCGTGGAAGGCGCGATACATCCGCTCGTGACACTCGAGGACATATTCTTCCAAGTGGTCATAGTTGGGCCGTTGGAAACATTGCGAGACATCTAACGATTTCCACAGGCGACACGTCGATGGGAAGATGTTGCGTGGGTCGCGCGTGATGTGGATGAACTTGGCGTCGGGAAAAGCCTCCGCCAAGACGGCGATCCGCCCGGTGTGGGTGGGGCTCTTCAAAACCAATGGTTTCGGATTTTTGTAGGTCAACGCTTTGAGGAACCCACGCAGACCGTTCACCCAAGTGCGATGTTCCTCGGGAGAGATGTTTGTCCAATCGAGATAGTTCATGTCGGGCGGAGCTTCGCCGGGGAAGGCCATCCGCCGGTAGGGCGATGGCAGGCCGAGGACCAGCAGCGCGAATTCGTCCTCCTGTGGCAAACGCCAGCCGGCCGACATGTTGTCCATCGGGCGTTTACTCGGCAGCAACCAGCTGCCAAACATGTTGAACTGCCATTCGGTGAACAGGAAATGGTGCGGTGCGAAGCACTGGAACGATGTCGGAAACGTCCATTGGTTGTCCAGGACCATCAACTCATGCAGCAGCGTCGTGCCGCTGCGCCAATGACCGACGATAAAAACGGGCGGTCCGGCCAGTTCGGTGTTATCGATTCGCCGACCGTGGACCAACCGATGCCCCGCCGCCATCAGGTCGTTGATCGGCGCGATCCCCGAAATGATCGCCGCCATCGCCAGCCGAGAGGGCTGGATTTTGAAGTGCCCGTCGCGGAGCAGTTTCCAGTAGGGAGCGGTTCGCATCCCATGCCAGAACCTGGGCGTGTAGAACGGGTACGGGTGAAAATCGTCGGGCTTCGGCGACGCGGACGATTTTGCAGCAGCGGGTGCGTGTTCGCTCAAAATGATTGAATGCGGGTTGCAGGGGGAGACGGCGGGCCAAAATCTGATCGTAGTTGTCGCCCAGCGGATTTGCTAGGCGAGCTTGGTTTTCACTTCCCCCGGGGATCGGGCTCCGGGCGACTTGCAGTATACTGAAAACGTGAACTCCCAACCCTCGAGGCCCGTTGGATGTCGACCACTCCATCGCATCACCCATCCACCGCCCATCCGCTGCTGCGTCGCGTCCGAGGGCTCTCCTGGCAGGCCCACGGTTTACTATTGGTTCGTGCGATCGCGATCGTCGCGGCGTCGTTGATCCTGTTGGCGATCGGGCTTGGCACAATCGATTGGCTAGTCCGTTCCCGTAGCTTGGGGTGGCGTTGGCTCTCGACTGGCTTGCTGGTCGCCGCTGCGATGGGGCTCGCCTGGCGTTGGCTGGTCCCCGCGATCCGGCTGCGGCTGCGAGGGACCGATGTCGCCCGGCAGATCGAAGCTGTCTTTCCCGCCCTCGGCGATCGGCTCAGCAGTAGCATCGACTTTCTCGAGTCGCCACGTCCTTCGAAAAGCCACCTCGAAGCCGCCGTCATCGATCGCACGACTCAGGATGTGCAAGGTTTATCGTTTGCAACGGCACTCAACCTCCGGCCAACCCTCGGCGCGTTGACCGCCGCGGCGGTGATCGCTGCGGTTTTGAGCGGCCTGTGGTTCCAGGATTCCGCGACGGTCTCGCACGCCGCCGCCCGACTGGCTCAGCCCTGGCGACAACTCGATTGGCCGCGTCGCCATCATTTGCAAATCGATCCGTTGCCCAAAGTGGTCCATCAGAGAGACAGTTTGGAAGTTGTCGTCCGCGACCCGCAATCCGATCTTCCATCCGATGCGGTCGTGTTGGTGCGAACGCCCGCCGGGACGCAGAGGCTTCCGCTGCAGCAGGCTGGGCACAGCGGAGTCGCCCGAATCGAGAACGTGCAGACCCGGTTGGAGATCCGCGCGACCGGAGGCGACGACGACACGCTCGACTGGCAAGCGGTCGACGTGGTCCAGTCTCCCGAAATAAGGCGCCATCAGTGGACGCTCACCGCGCCCGAATATACCGGCAAGCCCCAACGGGCGATCGAAGCCCTGCGGTTTGATGTCGTCAGTGGAACGCGGGCTGGGTTGGAACTGAGCCTCTCTAAACCGATCGCCGAAGCAAGACTGAGTCAGTCGACCAGCAACTCGTCCAATTCGAATGTCGCAAGCGAAGGAAAGCTGTCGACCGATGGGCTGACCGTCCTCTTCGAGCCGTTGGAATTGACCGAGGATCGCCAGTTTCAGATCGAATGGACCGACGTCGACGGTCTGCCGGGGAGCTTTGCCCAAGAGTGGACGATTCGTGTCGTTGCCGATTCGCCTCCGCAAGTCGATTGGTCCGAAGCGCCCCGCGTTTCGATGGTTATGCCCGACGGAGAGGTCGCGTTGAACTGGACCGCGGAAGATGACTTTGGGCTCACCGAAACCGGGGGCCGCTGGAATCGACCCGGCCGGTCCGCTGCGGAGGACGCGGCGGAAGCTTCCGACTTTGCCGTGCAAACGTTAGCGGAGATCGAGCGGACGACCGACGGCAAGGCGATGTTCAAGCCGTCCGATTGGAAGCTGCAAGCGGGCGAGACGATCGAGCTAGCCGCGTGGGCGATCGACCAGCAGGGGCAGCGAGGTGTCAGCCCGACGCTATCGTTGGCGATCGTTTCCGAAGCGGTGATTCGACAGCAGGTCGCCGAAAATGAAAACACGATCGTAGAGAAGCTGCGCGATGCCACCGCCGAACAACGATCCGCTCGCGATCAAGTTCTCGCCGCCGCGGCGGAGTTGAAGCCGGATCAGGACCGCGCCACCGCAGCCCAGCGCGTCGACTTTGCAGAGACCACTCAACAGCAATCGCGCCGTACGTTGCAAGAGACCGGCGGCGCGATCGATCTGGCTAGGCAAGCCGTCGAACTGCTGGAGAGCAACAGTCTGCTGGACGCGGATTCGCAACGCTTGAGCGATTTGCTGGACGCGCTGTCGGAGCTGGCGGACCGTGACTCCACCGAGATCGTCGATGCGATCGCCAGCGCCGCCGCTGCGATGGAATCCGAAGCACGCGACGCAGCGGCGACTGCGAAACTGAAACAGCAACTGGATCGGATCGGCCAACAACAGCAGGAGGTTGTCGATCGGTTGGAGTCGTTGGCTGGAGAGCTTGTCAAACGCGATGCCGTCCGCGATCTGTCGCGTCAGTTGGACGATTTGTTATCGGATCAGCAGCGATTGCAGAACGAAACCGCCGATCTCGATGCGGCCGATGATTCGGCAAAGGACTCGCGCCAGCAGACGCTTGGCAATTCGCAACAGGAACTGTCGCGGCGAGCTGCACGCTTGGCGGCGGAGATCGCCGAAACCGCAACGGATCTCCCCGACGAACAGGCTCCGTTTGCCGATCGATTGCAGCGGGCGGCCGAGCGATTGGATGAAGATCAAGTGGTCGGTCAGATGCGGTCGAGCGCCGAGGATTTGAAGTCGGGACGGCTGGGGCAGTCGATGGAAAAGCAATCGCAGATCCAGCAGGCGTTGCAGTCGACTCGTGCGGCATTGGAAGGAAGCGATCGCAGTCGCGAAGAATCGATGTCCGACGCGATCCAGGCCGCGGCCAAGGACTTGGAAGACGCAGCCGATCAGCAGCAGCAGATCGGTCGGCGCTTGGATGATCCGCAGGAGGAAGCTGCCGAGTTGGCCGACGATTGGAAGCAGCTGGCCGATCAGACTCAGCGGTTGCGTTCGCAAGTAGAGCGATTGGGTGCCGAGCAGGCGACCGATCGGATCGACCAGGCGTTGGAAGCTCAATCGCAAGGCCAACAGCAATTGCAGGCGGGCGATCGGGAATCGGCACAACGATCGTCGCAGACCGCTCAGCAGCAATTGGACGATGCCCGCGAGCAACTGGCGCAGCTGCAGAAGCAAGTCGACGCCGACCAGCAGCGGAAAAAGATGTGGGCGTTCATCGAACAGTTGGAAGGGATCTTGGCCGACCAGCGGATATTGATCGCTCGGATCGAAGCGGCCCAATCGGGAGGGCTCGGCGATCTGGCCGCGACCGAAAAGCAATTGGCTCAGCGCGTGCAAGCGATCTCGCCGATGGTATCCGAACTGGCCGGGTTCGACTTTGTCATGTCCGGTGCCACCGACGACATGAACCGCGCTGCGGCGATGCTTGCACGGGACGATCGATCACCGGCGGTGATCGATGCGGCGCAAGGAGCGCTCGCGAGATTGGAACAAGTGCTCGAAGCGGTGATGCAGCAGATGCGTCAGCCCCCTGGAAACGAACCGATCGATCCGTCGCAGCAAGATCCGCAACAGCCACAGGATGGACCGGACGACCATGAAAATGAGCAGCCGTCGATGGCCAGTTTGCGGCTGTTGTTGGGGCTGCAGCAATGGTTGTTGGATCGAACCGCAGCGGTCGAAGCGATCGATCCGGTCGACGAGGCTCAGCGAAACTACAAACAGCAGGCGATCCGCCAATTGGCTCAGCGGCAGCAAAAGCTCCGCGATCAATTTCAATCGCTATTGGACCAAGCTCCCGCACCCGCAGCCGACAAAGAGGGGGACGGGATCGGAGCTCGTCGTTGGTCGCCTTAGCGGTTTTGTGAGAGCGGAGTCCCGCAGCGGTCGCAGAATTTGGCTTCGCTGTCGTTGACGGCGCCACACGATCCGCAGGTCGCCAACATCGCGGTCCCACACGAATCGCAGAACTTGGCGTCGTGATCGTTTGCGGTTCCACAACTGGGACATGCCACGGACGACTGACGGGCGGACTGGTTCAGTCCCGCGCCGATCGCCGAGGCGACAGCTTGCACACCACCACGGGTCTCTTCGGCCATGTAGTTGAAGGTGTCTTTGCCGACCGGCGCGATCTCCCCCGCTTGGTATCGCGTGATCGCACCCATGAACCCATATCCGCTCATCGTGCTGCCGACGAACATCAGGGGCATCCCGACAAAGCAGCACCAGAAGAATCGTGGCGGGCCAAAGCTGCCAAACGACATAAAGAAGCTGGCCATGCCGACGATCGTGAACAACGCGCCGACGCCAAAGATTAAAGGGCCGATCTTGCGTAACAGCTGCCGCGTTTTCAGATGACCAGGATTGATTCGCTCTTCGTCCGACATGGTTTTCTCCGGTAGGTGTGTACCACGAATTCGCTGATAACGCCCGAATCTTGGCCACTTTCTCAATTATAGGGTCAGCCTTGGGCGGAATACCGCGCGATGACGCGAGGGGAACCAAGCCACCCCTGTGGTTTTAATCTCCAGCCGAATTGACCATTTACGGGGTTTATCTTGCCCTTGAACGACTGTAATGGTAGCGTTATACCCTGCTCGCGGGTGGCCATATTATGTCTGACATCATTTTTTTCCCGCGATTCTATGTTTCTCTCCTTTCATCGGAATTTAAATCTATGAAACGCAAAGGATTCACCTTAGTGGAGTTGTTGGTGGTGATCGCCATCATTGGAATCTTGGTGGGATTGCTGTTGCCGGCCGTTCAGGCAGCACGCGAAGCGGCTCGCCGGATGCAGTGCAGTAATAATCTGAAGCAGCAAGCTCTGGCGATGCACAATTATCACGACGTGTACAAGGTGTTGCCGCCAATGTACATCCACGACACCAATGTCACCGACGATGGTGGGCACTGGGCGTGGTCCGCGTTCCTGTTGCCGTTTATCGAGCAACAACCACGTTATGACGCGTTGGAAGTGGGAACCGCCAAGGCACGTGCAAAGATCACCACAAATCCGGAGTTGTTTCAAAATCCGATCGACGGCTATCGCTGCCCATCGTCGACTGGACCAGCCGTTCATGAACCGGGGGTCGACGCAGGATACTGTATCGATGATATCAACGATACGAATACCGGAGTGGCGGTCACGAATTATGTCGTCGCTTCGAATATCGCGGATCTGCGTATGAAACGGGCCTCGAACATGATCGATGGACTGACCGGAGCGATTGGGATCTTCTCCCGCGGCATTAAGGGCGAGCCGACAGCGGGCCTCCGGGACATCCTCGACGGCACCTCCAACACGCTGATGATTGGAGAACGTTTTCACAGCCGTGCAGGAGGAATTCGGATGTCGGGGGGAATGATGTTGGTGGCGCGTGACAATCTCTCGCTCGGCCCCACAGCTCGCGACAACCCAGGCAATACGGCAACCAATCAAGGCGTTATGTCACTTGCGGGTAGCGCTCGCTATCCGATCAACGTCGTGATGACACCAAGCGAAAACGTCAGTTCGACGAAGAAGATGGCTTTCAGTAGCTTGCATCCAGGGGGAGCCCAGTTTGCGGCGGCCGATGGTTCGGTCAAGTTCATTTCCGACACGGTCGAATTGAGCAACGGCAACAACGGCGGTGGTTGGACTGTCGACAGCGTGATGGAAGCGCTGATCGGCATGCAGGACGGCGTCCCCGCTTCGCTGTAGTCCGGTTGCTTGCTCGCTTTCATTATTGAAGTGCCCGTCTTGTGGCGTTGTCGCAGGGCGGGCACTTTTTTCTTAGATACTTGGATTGACTGAAAGATTTGAACGATGAAGAACTGTAAAAAAATCGTGGCGACCGGACTGTTGGCAATGTTGATTCTTGCGACATTCGGCTGCGGCCCTTCGGGGCTGCCTCCCTTGGGAACCGTTCATGGCACCGTCACGATCGACGGTCAACCGGTCGAAGGTGCCAGCATCGAATTCATTCCCGAAAATGGACGCCCTTCGGTTGGCGAGACCGATACCAGTGGGAACTACAACATGATGTTCACCTACGATGCCGACGGCGCATTGGTAGGCAAACACACGGTCCGCATTACCACCGCGCGGGAGGGTGTCGTTTCCGAAGGGGACGGGCCTTCGATCGAAGCGCGCCCCGAGTTGTTGCCAGCCAAATACAACGAGGCGAGCGAGCTACAGGTCGACGTGGCCGCTGGAGACAACACGTTCGATTTTGATCTCGAAGGCAAGTAGCGACGCGTCGCACTTCGTTTGATGGGAACTATGGCTTGACCGCGGTCAGCCAGATCTGGTCGAGCGTTTGCTCGGTTCCGGCGACCGTGAAGGTCGCCGCTTGTTCCCGCGGACGCTCGCCAGCGATTCGCCCGATGATTCGGATCGGGCCGGAAAACGCGACGCTCTCTTCTCCGCTGACGCTGATCTCCAGCTTCACTTCTTTTGCGGTCTCCCCTTTGGCCGCGGACGTTCCCGTCGTGGCGGTCAGCGTTTCGGGTAGCCCTTCGATCGAGATCGCGATCTCGTCGCTACAACCCCGCTCGCGAGCGACGGCGATCGGGAGAGTCAGTTTCTCTTTCCCTTTGATCACAAACGAATCGGCGGCGACGGTCAGGGCGAAGCTGGGGGGTGAATCGTCGATCGTCATTCGGTAGGCGAACCGTGGGCCTCCATTTCCATAGAGATCGCGGACTGTCAGTTCATAGCGTCCGTCGGCGGGAATCGTCTGCTTCAGTTCCGAATCGCGGCGTCCGCTCGAATCGTCGACCTCCGCCAGCTGTTTGCCTTTTTCATCCAACAGCGTGAGCACCGGATCCAACAGATAGCCCAGCGAATCGGATTCGACGCGGCATCGCAACGTCTGTCCCTTCTTGGCGTCGAAGGCGAACTTGTCAACTTCGCCCGCCGCCGAGATTTGATCCGAGATAACTACGGGCCAGGCGATCGGATCGCCTTCGCTGTGCCTGGTCGGATCGAAGACGGGGATGCTCGATCGGACGACTTCGACAAACGAGGCGAGTTCGGGATGCGAAATATATTGCCGCTCGCCGGGGATCGCCGATGGCGTGACGCTGGCTGCGGTCTCGGCGATATTCCAACCATGCAGTTGGATCGCGTTATCGGTTTCCGTGTCGATCGCCATCGGGCTGCAGTGGTCGACGAAACCGGCGGTCGTTAGGGTCAGTCGATAGATGTAGGAACTGCTGCCCGAGAAATTGATCGTGCTGTTGGGAGTCGCTGGAAAGGCGAACAGGCCGACGCTGTAGGTTCCGTCGGCGGGCGCTTCGAACGCGATCTGAGGATCGTTGCCGACGTTGTCATCGTTTTGGGCGACGACAAATCCACGCGGATCGGCGACTTGCAGCACGGCATCCATCGGCGAACCGAGACGGCTGTGGGCCTGTAGCGATGCGACGAGCGTTTGCCCTTTTTTCATCGGGACCGCAAATCGATCGACCTCGCCCGATTTGTGCAGCACGCCATCGACGACGGCGTTGCCATCGATCGGCTGCGCTTGTTCGGGCGAGTTGTTGGGTTCGACTTCATCGACTGCCGGCAGCGAATCGACAAGGAACGGTCGCACGACCGAAGCTCCTTCGGCGTCGAACAGTCGGATGAAATAGACGCCAGCTGCATCGGCGCCCGCGGCGATCTCCAGCTTCCCTTTGTCCTTCGCCGGCGTCACCGTCAATCCTTCGCGGTCGACCCAGACCTGCGGGGGCCAGGTCGAAAACGAACCGGCAGCAGTGACGGTTCGGGCCGCCTCGCGACCAACGCCCGCCGGAAACAGGTGGTCTATTTTCGGTGGGGCCGCGAGGGCGGAGAGGGATTGGCTGGCGGCGAGGATCAGGGCAAGAGTTCGCATGCGGTGGGGACTTTCGACGACGGTCGGGCTACATCAATTCGGAGATCGGTTCGGGATTGGAGACGTACGTCATCGGCCGCCCTTCGGGAGTGTGGACGATCTTGTCGGGATCGATTCCCAATTTGCGATAGACCGTCGAAACGAAGTTCTCCGGGGCGAGGACGCGGTCGACTGCGGAATAGCCCTGGCGATCGGTCGCGCCGATCACTTGGCCACCGGGCGTTCCACCACCGGCAAACATCACACTCATCGCATTGGACCAGTGATCGCGTCCGCCATCTTTGTTGATCTTCGGTGTGCGGCCAAACTCGCCCAACACGATCACCAACGTTCGCTCCAGCATTCCACGCTCTTCCAGATCTTGGATCAGCGCGGCGATCGTTTGCTCATGCGGTGGCAGCTTCTTGTCGAACGCACTGAACAGCTTGGTGTGATGATCCCAGCCACCTTCGTAGAGCGTGATGAAGGGAACGCCCGCTTCGACCAAGCGACGCGCCAACAACGCTCGTTGGCCAAACGAATTGCGGCCGTATTTCGCACGCGTCTCTTCGGGTTCGCTGTGGATATCGAACGCCTTTTGAGCCTGCGGCGAAGTCATCAGCTGCTGGCCTTGGTCGTAGAACTCATCGACCGCGATCAACGGATCGGCAGCCGCTTCGTCGCGGAACCGCTTGAGCGCATCGATCTGCCTGCGAATCGATTGGCGATCGGAGAACTTGGCTTCGGAGAGTCCCTTGGGCAAGGCGACGTCGCGGACTTGGAAGCTGGCCGAGTTCGGATCGTCGGGAACAACAAACGGAGCATATTTGGCACCCAAGAAATTGGGGCCACCGCTGCGCGACATGCTGGGCATCGAGAAATAGGCGGGCATTCCGGCGGGCGCCCCCACCTCGGCGGCAACCACCGATCCCATGCTGGGATGGAAGCTGACAAACGCGCCGCAGCCGACTGGAATTCGCGGCGGTGAGCCGGTCATCATGTAGTGGTTTCCCGCGCCGTGATTTCCTTGATCGTGGCGGATCGATCGGACGATCGACAAGCGGTCGGCGATCTTTGCGGTCGCGGTCATGTGCTGGGAGAACCGAACCCCGGGGATCGCCGTCGGGATCGTACCAAATTCGCCGCGAATCTCCACCGGCGCATCGGGCTTGGGATCGAAGGTTTCGTAGTGCGATGGGCCGCCATCTTGCCAGACCAGGATGCAGGCGTCGGCTTGATGTTGTTTGATCAATCGCGAGGCGTCCGCAGCACGCAACGCACCCGAGAGACCAAGCGAAAAGAATCCGCCCAGCCCGACCTGCAGACAATCGCGTCGCGTCACACCGGAACAATTTTGATAGCGCGTCATTTGTCTAATCCTTGAACATGAACTCGGGGGTGTTGAGCAAAGCCCACATCAAATCTTGAATGGCATCGCGGCGAACGGCCGGATCGGTTGGACCACCAGAAAAAAGCGAGACGCCAAACTCTAATTCCGCATCGTCGGGCAGCCGGCTGTAGGTCGACAGATACAGCTGACGGACGACCTCTTCTGGCTTTAGATCGCTCTTGGACAGATCGGCAGCGCGGCCTGAATCGGAAGTGATCTTGGCCTGCATCGTTTTGGAATTCATCAGATGCAAGGTCTGTGTCACGGTCGTCTGCTCCTGCCTTTCGCAAGGTGGATCTTGGTTTGGGTCGGGGCGTCCAAAGGCGTCTAAGAACTGCGAAGTGATCCGGTGGGTCCAGATCTCTTTGGCGCGGCTGCCCGCCGGCATGCCGGTGAAGTTATCTTCGACACCTGTCACTTCGGCCACCGAATCCATCAGCACCTCGGCTCGCAAGCGTTGACGGTAGCGACGCGAGAAATTGCGGGTGTCACCAACGTTTCGCTCGTTCGGTACGCTGTCCAACGAATAGACCGCCGACGCCGCGATCGCTCGGATCAGCTCTTGGATGTCAAATCCCGACTCGCGGAAATGATCGGCCAAGGCGTCCAGCAGCGGTCCATTGGAGGGCGGGTTAGTCGCTCGCAAATCGTCGACAGGTTCGACGATTCCACGTCCCATCATGTCGGCCCAGATGCGGTTTGCCATCGTTTGAGCGAAGTAGTCGTTTTCGGGACTGGTGATCCAAGCTGCCATCGCGACGCGAGTGTCTTTGTCGTCGGCACCAACCTCGGCTGTACCGAACAACGGGGCTGGGGCCAGCGAAGCGCCGGTCGTCGGATGGTTTACCGTTCCCTTTTTGGCGGCGTAGACGATCTCTTCGCTTCCAGATATCGGCGGCGACACTCCCGTACCCTTTCGGCCCAAACCGGCGAAGTAAGAGGCGAAGCTGTAGAAGTCGTGTTGGCTCCACTTTTCAAACGGATGATGGTGGCACTTGGCACATTCCAAGCGAATGCCCAGGAACAACTGAGTCGTGATCGTTGTCAATTCGTCGGGCGATCGGCGATCACGGAACAGGGTCACCGCACCGTTGTGGAACGTGCTCCCTTGAGCGGTCAGCAGTTCCCGGACGAACTGATCCCAAGGCACGTTTTTGCGGAAACGTTCGCGGATCCAGAGGTCGTAATTCAGCACCGCTTTGATACCGACGCGGTACGGATTAGGACGCAGCAGATCGGCCCACTTGTTGGCCCAGTGCTCTGCATATTCAGGGCGTTGCAGCAGATCGTCGATCAGATTCAAACGCTTGGTCGACGAGGGATCGTTCAAAAACGCTGTCGCTTCGTCGGCGGTCGGCAGGCGACCGATGATGTCGGTGTAGACGCGTCGCATGAACTTGGCATCGTCGACCGAAGCCGAAGGGGTGATCCCCAGCGACTGCAGTTTGTTCCAGACGTGATCGTCGATGAAGTTGTTGCGCGGCAGGTCGGCATAGAGGTCGTCGGGGACATCGCCCGCCAACGGGATCGCGACGTTGCAGGTTGCGATCACGTTCATGTAGCGGACCATGATCGCCGCTTCGCCCGGCAGCGAACCGGCTCGCACGACGCCGTCGTCGCCAACGGCGACGGTCGCGCTTTCATTGGATTGGTACATCGCCATCGCGGTGACGTCTTGCTGCGTGCCGTTGCTGTAGTGAGCGGTGACGACCAGCGGCAGCGATTCGCCTGGCTTGAGAAACTTCTGCGTCGGCGAGACCGTCACCTGGTCCAGGCTCGGTTCGTCGGGCAGATTGCGTGGCATTCCCGATTCGATCCAACGCAGCAGCGTGCGGTATTCGGCGCTCTGTTCATCGAGCTTTCTTCCCCCGCCATGGGGCAGTTCGCCGGTCGCCTTGAGCAGCAGCAGGCTCTCGCGCGGCGAGGTCGGGAAGACGCGGCGGCCTCGGGCGTCCCGAGCGATCGCGTTGTAATCGAAATTGGAATCGAAGCCGAGCAACGACAACTGAAAACCGTTCTGGCCGTTCTGTTTGCCGTGGCAAGGGCCGGTGCTGCATCCGCGAGCAGCGAGAATCGGCTGGACTTCCAGTTCAAAGCTGACAGGTTGTGCAGCGACATTCTGCACCGTCAGCCATAAGGCAAGGAGCATCCAGAGCGGAAGTGCGTGGGTAGGCATGGGCGGGATGGGGGTAGGAGGGAACGGCTAATTATAGACGTTCCCGGCGGCGACAAGCAAGCAGAATTGGTCGGTTTGACTTGCTTGTCGCTTGAGGTGGGGTGGCGCATGTGCACCGCTGCTTGCAGTCGAAACAGCGGGCACCGGCTGGGATCGCAGCCCGTGGACTACCAGATTTTCACGCGGCGATCGGCCGGAATGAACATCTTGTCACCTGGTTTAATATCAAACGCTTTGTAAAACGCATCCATGTTGCTGACGATTCCATTGACTCGGTATCGGCTGGGCGAGTGCGGGTCGACCACTAAACGCCGACGTAATTCCGGTTCTCGGTAGTGTCGCGGCCAGACCTGGGCCCAACCGATGAACAGGCGTTGATCGCCGGTGAGTCCATCGATCACGGGAGCGGGCTTCCCTTCGAGCGACATTTGGTAGGCGGTGTAGGCGACGTTCAGGCCGCCGAGATCGCCGATATTTTCGCCCAAGGTCAATTCGCCGTTGACCGACATGTCGGGGAACGGTTTGTACTGGCCAAACTGTTCGACCAGTCCTTCGCTGCGTTTTTCGAACTCGCTGCGATCGCTTTCGTTCCACCAGTTGCGAAGGTTTCCTTCGCCGTCGTACTTGCTTCCCTTGTCGTCAAAGCCGTGGCTCAGTTCGTGGCCGATCACCGATCCGATGCCGCCGTAATTGGCAGCGTCGTCCGCTTCCAGATTAAAGAAGGGCGGTTGTAGAATCGCCGCGGGAAAAACGATCTCGTTCATCACGGGGTTGTAATAGGCGTTGATCGTCTGCGGCGACATGTGCCATTCGTGGGGATCGATCGGTCCGCCCAGTTTGTCGACCTCGCGTGCATGTTCGACTTCGGCCGCTCGCATCACGTTCTCAAACAGTTCGTCCGGCTTGATCTCCAACTTGCTGTAGTCTTTCCATTGGTCGGGGTAACCGATTTTGGTTCTGAACTTCGACAGCTTCTCGTGAGCTTGCAGCTTGGTTGGCGGAGTCATCCATTCCAGTTGATCGATCCGCTTGGCAAACGCAGCTTTCAGATTCTCGACCAGTTCGGTCATCCGTTGCTTGGCTTGAGGCGTGAAGTGCCGGTCGACGTACAGTTTGCCAACCAGTTCGCTCAACGTGCCACCGGTCGCTTCGACCCCTCGCTTCCACATCGGTTGTTGTTCCCCAACGCCGCTGATCACGGTGTCGTGGAAATCGAAGTGGATCTTTTCGATGTCGGCACTCAGGACCGGCGCCAGCGAATCGGCGACATGAAACGCCATGTACGCTTGCCATACTTGCAGCGATTCTTGGTCGAACAGTTGGTTGACAGCTTCGAGGAAGCTGGGCTGCCGCACGACATAGTTTTCGATTCGGTCGACGTCGGTGACTTCGGCGAACTTCTCGAATTGCAGATGCTTCAGCGTCTTGGCCAAGTCGCCGCTGGAGACCTTGTTATAGGTCTTGATCGGATCGCGGTTGGCAACCTTGGTCCACTGAGCTTCCGCCAGCTTGGTTTCCAGAGCGACGATCTGCGGCGCGGCGGCTTCGGGATCGGGGTAACCGACAGCGGTCAACAGTTTGACGATGTAATCGGGGAACGCTTCGCGAACCCGCACGTACATCGTATCGTCTTCTAAGTAATAGTCGCGGTCGGGCAACGTGGTCCCGTGCTGCGAAAAGTAGACGGTGTAGTTCGCCGAATCGCGGGCGTCGGGGGAGACATAATAGCCGACAGGTTGGGAGATCCCTTGTCGCGACAATTGAGCCATCAACACGGCCAGCTTGGCTTTGGTGTCGGCTTGCTCGATTTGTTTCAACAGCGGCGCCAGCGGTTTTGCGCCACGCTTGTTCCGCGTTTCGATATCGATATAGGACGTGTAGAAGTCGCCCACCTTTTGAGCGTCCGAACCGTCGGGGCGATCGGTCGCCTCGGCAGCTTCCTGGATCATGGTGCGGACCGCTTCTTGGGTCTGATCGTTGAGCATCGTGAAGACGCCGTAGTTCGATTCATCTCCGGGCAGCGGATGTTTCTTCAACCAACCCTCGTTGATGTATTCGTAGAAGTCAGCTCCCGCGGTGACGGTGTCGCTGAAATTGGTTGTGTCGATCCCCGACTGCAATTCGGTCTGGGCGCAGACCGATCGCGTGACCGAGACGCTGGCGATGGCAAGCGTTGTGAACAAGCAGAGCGTGCGAATCATGATCCTCATCCGTGTTGGAAAGTTTTACGTTTTACGTTTTACGTTTTCGAAGTTCGGCGGTTGCCGCGAACTTGTAGATTCTACGGCCATTGGAGGGATCGGCCAACATGCGGCCACCACGGACTCGATTCTCTCCGAACACTGGTTGGGGGAGGATGAAGTGTCGTGCAACGCGGATTTGATTCACACACCGCCGCTTCTATTCTTGGAACAAAGCGTGTTCGGTGCGCGGGTCATGGATCAGATTGCTGTAGATCGAATACGATGTAATCCCCAGGCCGACGACGACCGCGAGGATGATCGCACGCGTGGTCCACCAGTGGTTGTCCTGGCTGCCGAGCCGTTGCAGCATCGAGGGTTGGGCGGCGCGGGCTTGCTTGCGTTTTGCTTTGGCGATTCGCTTGGCCAACGCCCGATCCGCTTTCGCTTTTTTCTTTCGCTCCGCGGGGGACAGGTCCGCCATCGGTGTTTCGGGGGCGTCGCCAAAGAGTCCCTCCTCTTCGGCGGCGGCTTGAGCGGCACGCTGCTCCGCCTCAAGCTGCGATCGCAACCGCGGCTTCTCGCGCTCGGGGGTCTCTTCGATCACGCCGGTCAAGATCTGCCGCAGCCCCTTGGCGGCAGCCTGATCGCTGCTGGGTCGGCCGAAACGCATGTCGATGCTCGACGCGGAGTTTGGTTCTTCGCTGGTTCCAATCTCGGAATCGGTGTCCGAATCGGACGATTCAAAGTCGTCCGAGAGCATCGCCGCCAACTCCGCCTCCTCGGCTTCTTTGCGTCGCCGGTGATCGGACTGAATTTTATCGATCCGTTCTTTTCGATCCGCTTCGTCCAGTTCGTCCAGGAGCGCCGCAAGATCCATCTCATCGAACGGTTCGGGACTGACGCTCCGGTCCGCGGTGGCGACGTCGAGATCGTCGCCCGAGTCGCTTGCCAAATCGTTGGCGTCGAATTCGGACGGGTCCCCACGTCCCCAGCTCGGCTGCACCTCACATACCTGCACGGCAAATTTTGCTTTGCCGAGCGAGATCTGATCGCCATCGCGCAGCCGACGTTTACGGTCGGGCGAGAGACGAACGTCGTTAACAAGGGTCCCCAAATGGCTGCCGAGATCCTGAATCCACACCTTTTCATCGCTACAGATGATCGCGCAGTGCCGCCGGCTGACCGAACGCGTCTTGGGCCGAACTTGGCACCGACGACTGCGACCGATCAGGCTGATCCCGGGTTTGATCTTGATGCTCAACGCAGCTTTTTTGCCTGCCGAGACTACCAAACTGGTTCGCATGGGGGCGTTTGCTCTAAGGGGTTCGATGACGGTTGGCACTGAGATTCATCACAAGGTTAACAAAATGGAAGTGGAAAAGTTCGGAGACATCGCGGCCTTTCCCCTAATAGGTGACCTGTGTATCCGATGGGTTGGTGGGCGCTCAACGGGTTCAGCGTCTCCCGTGGATGCGGTCGACGTGCATTTCCGCTTGCGGGGCTGGTCGCGGCGTTATTCACCAGTTGCGGTCGGCGACCATACCGCTGCCGTTGTGAAGTTCTTGTTAAAGTTCGCCTCGGTATCTCGTCTTGCATTCCGATCAACCAACTGGCACGATTGGCGACAACAATCTTGAAAACCTATCAAACGCATAAAAAGAGACTCCAAATGTTGCATGCAGTCATCATGGCCGGTGGCAGTGGAACGCGGTTCTGGCCCGCCAGCCGTCGGTTGATGCCCAAGCAGATGCTGACGTTGGTCGGCGATCGCACGATGATGCAGGCGACCGTCGATCGCTTAGAGGGCTTGGTCCCCGCCGATCAGATCCGGGTGATCACCAACGCGGCTCTCGTCGAGAAGATTGGCGAACAATTGCCCTCCCTGCCGTCGCAGAACATCGTCGGCGAACCGTGCAAGCGCGACACCGCCCCCTGCGTCGGCTTGGCTGCAGCGATGGTTGCCAAGCAGGATCCCGATGGGATCATGGCGATGCTTCCCGCCGATCACGTGATCGCAAGCAACGATCAATTCCAGGGGGCGCTACGTCGCGGCGTCGAATTGATCCAGCAGGATCCGCAACGGATCGTGACCTTTGGGA